>DDSN01000129.1 GCA_002343395.1 Hyphomonadaceae bacterium UBA2389
CCGCTCGCCGCCAACACCTCCTGACCGCGCGCGCACGCCCGCCAAATCCCAATCGCACACGACAGCGCGTAAGCCCCGCGCGCTGAACACACGCCGCGCGCGTTACGCGCGCGCGGCTTACGCCTCGTCGCGCAGCCCGCGTGCGGCCAGCGCGTCGCGGTAGCGGCGCATGTAGCCGTCGGTATCGCGGCCCAGATCGTAGAGGAGGTCCCAGGAATAGAGCCCGGTGTCGTGTCCGTCGTCGAAGCTGATGCGCACCGCGTAGCGGCCGACGGGATCGGCGCTCACCACGCCGACGCCGGCCTTGCCGGTGACGGGCGGGGGCGTGGTCGCGCCGCCATGACCCTTGTTTTCCGCCGAAGGGCTTTCAACGCGCAAGAGTTCGAACGGGATCGTGAACGCGGCGCCGTCATCGAAGGCGATGCGCAAATGCTTCGCGGCGCGGTCGAAGACGAGATCGGTCGGCCAGGGACGAGTGACAGCGTCGGCGCTCATTCATCGGCTCCAAGCTCGCGCGCTTCGTCGATCAGCATGATCGGCACGCCGTCGCGCACCGGGTAGGCGAGGCGGGCGGTGGCGCTGACAAGCTCCTGCCGCTCGCGATCGTAGCGCAGCGGCGTGCGCGTCTGCGGGCACACCAGAACTTCGAGCAATCTGGGATCGGGTTCGCTCACTGGATCGGCCGGAAGCTGTCGTCGGAGGCCACGTCCCATTCCAGCAGCGCGACCAAGGTGCGCGCGCGATCCTCAAGCGCTTCCGCTTCAAGCAGCGCTTGCTTGGCGGCGGAATCGAACGGGCAGATTTGCGCGGCGACGTTGATGATCGTCTCGGTCGGCGCTTGCTCAACCGAGTCCCAGTCGACCTGGAAGCCGTGCAGGCTGGCGTAGGTTTTCAGCGAGCGCATCAGCGCGTCGCGGTCGATACCGCGACCGGGCGCTGAGGCGAAATCGCCCGCGAAGGCGTCGTAGCTGACCAGGGCTTGCCGGTAGGGCGTGCCCGCGTCCAGCTCTTGCTCAAGATGAAACCGGCAGACGCCGGTCAAGGTCACGAGGTAGCGGCCGTCGTCGGTTTCGCTGAACGACGTGATGCGGCCGATGGTGCCGACATCAGAGAGCTCCGGCGCTTGCTCGCCCTCTGGCTGGGCCGCGGGTTGGATCACGCCGATCAGGCGCTCGCCCCCCAACACGTCGTCGACCATGTTCAGATAGCGCGGCTCGAACACGTTGAGCGCCAGAACGCCGCGCGGCAACAGGATAGCGCCGTCGAGCGGAAACAGCGCCGCCGTCCGCGGCAGGTCGGAAGGTTTGCGAAAGCCGAACGCGCTCATGAGAACAAAATCGCCGAGAGCTTGCGGCGTCCTTGTCTGACGATGTCGGAGGCGGGGCCGGCGGCGTCGAAGATTTTCAACAGCTGCTTGCGCGCGGCTTCCTCGTTCCATTCGCGGTTGCGCTCGATGATCGCGAGCAATTGTTCGCTAGCGCCTTCGAGATCGCCGCGCGCGGAAAGCGCCTCGGCGAGGTCGTAGCGCGCTTGCAGATCTTCCGGGTGCTTCGCCACCTTGAGCGCGAGCTCGCCCGTGTCGCCCGCGGCGGGCGCCGCCGCCGCCAGATCGAGCGCGGCGCGCACGCTGGCGATTTCAGGCGCATTGGCTTTTTCAGGCGGCGCCATCGCCAGCACCGCTTCCGCTTGCGCGGGGTCGCCGGCTTGCAAATAGAGCCGCGCCATGCCCGCGATCGCCTTGACGTTCGCGGGGTCCATTTGCAGCGCGGCCGCGAAGGATTGCGCGGCGCCGCCGACGTCGCCGAGCGCGAGGCTTTCGGCGGCTTGTTCGAGCAGGGGCTCGATGTCGTCAGCCGCGGCCGCGCCGGCGAGGCGATCGACGAACATCTTGATCTGGCTTTCGGGCACCGCGCCCATGAAGCCGTCAACCGGGCGGCCTTGCGCGAACGCGTACACCGCCGGAATCGAGCGCACGCCGAGTTGCCCGGCGATGGCGGGGTTCTCGTCGATATTGATCTTGACGAGTTTTACTTTGCCGCCGGCGGCGCGGACGGCTTTTTCGAGCGGCGGTCCAAGCGTCTTGCAGGGGCCGCACCAGGGCGCCCAGAAGTCGACGATCACCGGCGTCGTGCGCGACGCTTCGATCACGTCCGCCATGAAGCCTTGATCGCTGCCGTCCTTGACGAGGGGCTCTGGCGGCGCCGCGCCATCGAGATAAGTCATGGTGTCCTCTGATCTTCAGCCGCCTATGTGGGCTGAACTGGCGCTCGGTTCAATTCTGGTTGCGAGGCCTGCGGCGTCAAAGGCCAGGCGGATGGGCTCCCGGCCAAGGCCGCGAATGAAACGCAGCATGTCGGCGGGGCTGATCGCGGTGGTCGCGTCGTTGCGCAGGGGATGAAAATTCACGGGATCGTGGGCGAAGAGGGCTTCGTCCAGCACCAGCGTCACCGCGCGGTCGGGGTCGTTGAGCAGTGCGAACAGGGTGACGGACCCGGGCTCGACGCCAAGATGCCGCGCGAGCAGTTCCGCGGGGCCGAAACTGAAGCGACCCGCGCCGAGCGTCTTGGAGAGCGCATTGAGATTGATGACGCTGTCGCTGATGGCGCAGACGAGGAACAGCGCGCCTTTTTTGTCCTTCAGGAACAGGTTCTTGCTGTGGCCGCCGGGCATGCGCGCCTTGAGGTCGGCGCCTTCGTCCACGGTAAACACTGGGCGGTGGCGATGGGTGGCGTGCGCGATGCCGAGCGCGTCGAGACGGGCAAAGAGCTCTGCTTCAGTCGCGGGCGGCATGAGTCCTCTTGGCGCGGGCGTGGGCGGGCGTCTAGGGAAGGGGACATGAAACTCATCTGTTATCAAGTCGATCCAGAGCCGCCCGAGCTTGTGCCGGGATCGCCGGACCGCGACTGGATGGATCGCTTCGCGGACCGCCACCCTTACCGCTGTCTGCCGCTTGTGGTGGCGAACACGACCGGGTGGGAGTTGTTATCGCCGGTGTCGTTCACGGCGACCTGGAACGGCGGTCCGGCCAAGACGGACATTCGCCTTGATCCGGATGGCGACACGCCGCGGGGTCTGCTCGACCGCTGGGCGGTGTCGCATTTCTCGGGCGGCGTGCTGACCTTTCACACCGGCTATCTTTTCCGCACCGATCCGGGCTGGGACATCTGGGTGGGTGGTCCGCCCAATCATGTGAAGGACGGCATCCAGCCGCTGGTCGGCGTGGTGGAGACTTTTTGGCTGCCGTTTCCTTTCACCATGAACTACCGGTTCACGCGGCCGGGCATGGTGTCGTTCAAGAAGGGCGAGCCGTTTTGCACCATCATGCCGATCCCGCACGAGGCGATGGACGCGGTGCAGCCGATCATTAAATCCATCGAGGACGATCCGGAACTGAAGCGTCAGTACGAAGCGTGGGGCGAGAGCCGCACCAATTTCCTCAATCGCTTGTCGGACAAGGACAGCGACGCGGTCAAAGACGGCTGGCAGCGCGATTATTTCCGCGGCCGCACGCCGGAGGGGCACGTCGCCCCCGACAGCCATATCAACCGCCGCCGCCTGAAACCGCCCCGCAAGGCGGAAAAGGGGGAGTAGAGCGCGTGCTGCTCCCGAAGCGCGGGCTATGCGATTGAAAACATTGGAGCGGGCGATGAGATTCGAACTCACGACCCCAACCTTGGCAATCGTCGCAAGTACTGATTCCGCGTTATTCCGCTGCATTCCAGCACATTCAAAATTCTCCAACCGAGTCACGTAGTTATTGCGCGATTTCTGCATTGGTAGCAAAAACACCGTTGCCTCACTGTTCCTGCGAATTCCGTTCTGCTGGTAGCAATGTGGTAGCAAATCAGACTCGAACACAGGGTAGCAGTCCGCAAAGTGGACATGTGTTTGAGTCCAACGGTGGGACGACCAATGGACGGCATACGCGCACGCATCACCATTCGACTCATAGATGCTACGTCCGCGCCGCCGGATGGTGAACTTCGCATCTGGGACACCGACGTGCGCGGCTTCATGCTTCGCGTGTCCTCAACGGGGCGCAAAACCTATTGCCTCAAATATCGGTATAGCGGGCGCCAGCGCTGGCTGACCATCGGCGAACACGGTTCGCCTTGGACCCCTGACACGGCGCGCACGCGCGCCAAAGAAGCGCTGTACCAGGCGACGCACGGCGAAGACCCCCAACTTGTGAAAGCCGAGACCCGCGCCAAGAGCGGCACGGTGAAAGAGCTGTTCGAGCGCTATTTCGTCGAAGGCCGGATCGACAAGCCGTTGAAGCGCGACAGCTCATGGAAGGTCGATCGAACCAATTTCAACCGCCATATCGGGCCGCTGATCGGCAAGCGGATCGCGCGCGAACTGACGGTTTCGGACCTCTCCCAATGGCAGGCCCAGGTCGCGGCCGGGAAGACCTCGCTCGACGTGAAGACCAAGAAGCAAGGCCGCGCCATCGTCACCGGCGGGACCGGCGCCGCCGCCCGATCCATGCGGACCCTCTCCGCCATGCTCTCATGGGCGGTGCGCAAGGAGCTGCTCGATCAGAACCTCGCCACCAAAATTCAAAAGTATCGCGACCAGCAACGCGAGCGGGCGCTCACCGACGATGAGGCCGTCAATCTTTGGAATATGATCGGCGAAGCCGAGAAGGCTTGGGTGATCACCAAGGACTTCGCCGACATTTTTCGGCTCATCATGCTGACCGGCGCACGGCGCACCGAAATCGTGGCGCTGCGCTGGTCGGAGGTTGAGTTCGAGCGCTCGCGCCTCGTCCTGCCGCCGATCCGCACGAAGATGGGCGCGCTGAATCGCTCGCGTCACATCGTATTGTCAGCGCCGGCGCTCGAAATCCTGCAAGCCTGCAAGCGGCGTGGTGAGCATGTTTTTCCCTCGTCGGTCGGTGACAAGCCGCTCGTGGGCGTCAATCGCGCCTGGGAAAAAGTCCGCACACTGGCGGGAATCCCCGACGTGCGGCTGCACGATCTTCGGCACAGCTTTGCGACCTTCGCGGTCGAAAACGGCGCGTCTCTCTTCCAGATCGGTCGCACACTGGGTCACGCCAAGTCGGTTTCAACGGAGCGCTATGCGCACCCGACCGACGCCGGCGCGCGCGCCATAGCTAGCGGGGTCGCCGCCCGCTTCGTCCCGCCAAGCACGCAACCCCCAGCGAATGATCCTGCGCCGCTCAAGGCGACGCAGGATCAGGGAATGCTGCCGCTCGATCTACCGATCGCGGAGTCTGGCGGACATTAATCGGCTCACAAACGGCCCAAGCAGGCACTAAACGGCTCACGACCGAAACGGCAACGTGTATAATGGTCAGTATAATGCTCGCTATCATTCTTTGTGATCGATATACTGACCATTATATGAGCGGCGTTTACAGGTTGCTATTTAATGCTCTATATATTGCTCGTTATCGAACTTAACGATCATCATAGTGAGCATTACAAATGAAGGGCTCCCGCGCCAAATCCGCCCTGCCGATGGTCGTTCGCCGCGCCCTGCGCAAGCTTGGCGCGGACGTTTCGGTCGCGCGCCGAAGACGGGGCATCACCACCGAATTGATGGCGGAGCGCGCATTCATGTCTCGCAACACGCTACGCGGCATCGAGAGCGGCGATCCAACGGCCTCAATGGCAAACTACGCGACGGTGCTGTTCGTGCTGGGCATGACCGANNGACCGACCGCTTGGCCGATCTCGCCGATCCGAGCGCCGATCCGCTCGGACGGGAGCTGGCCGAAGAACAGCTCCCCAAGCGCGTTCGGCCACCACGCGAATCCCGGCAGGATGGCGACCATGGAACGTGAGCTGCGCGTCTATGCAGACCTCAAAGGAGTGGCCGTGCCGGTTGGCCGGCTATGGGTGAAGGATCGTGCCGGCAAGGAATCGGCGACGTTCGAGTACGAGGCCGGATGGCTGAAACACCCGCAACGGTTCGCGCTGGCGCCGAACCTGATGCTGACCACAGGCAAATTCCACTCCGCCGACGATCTTTTCAACGCCTTCACCGATCCCGCCCCGGATCGATGGGGTCGCAAACTCATGCGCCACTTCGAGGTTGAATCCGCCAAAGCCGACGGGCGCACGCCGCGCACATTGCTGGGATCGGACTTTCTGGCTGGCGTCGATGATGAAGTCCGTCTCGGGGCGCTGCGATTCAAGCGGCCTGGCGACGACAAATTCTTGGCGCACACGGGCCGCCCCGTACCGCCGCTTATCGAACTCGCCGAACTCCTCTCAGCGACAGATCGCATCGAGAAGGGAAAGCCTCGAAAAAAAGACATCCAGCTCGTGCTCGCGCCGGGTGGATCGCTCGGGGGTGCACGACCGAAGGCGACCGTACGCGACCGCGGAAAACTCCACATCGCCAAGTTTCCGTGGGTCCGCGATGAATGGCCGGTCATCCAATGGGAAGCGGCTTTGCTTGAACTCGCCGCCGCCGCCGGCGTGACCACACCGCCGGCGCGCCTGGAGCGTGTCGGAACCAAGCCCGTCTTATTGATGGATCGCTTCGACCGCGAGGGGAGCGACGTCCGCGTGCCGTTCATGTCGGCGATGACGGCGCTCGACGCCAAGGATCACAGCGAAGATCGAAGCTATATCGAAATCTTGGACGTAATCCGCCAGTTCGGCGCATTCCCCAAAGAGGATGCGCGACAACTTTGGCGGCGGATGGCGTTTAACGTGCTCGTCTCCAACACCGACGACCACCTGCGCAACCACGGTTTCCTTTGGGCGGGCGAAGGCTGGCGGTTGGCGCCGGCCTACGACATGAACCCCTCGCCGCCTCACATTAATCCGCGCATCCATGTCCTGGCGCTAAATGAGCTTGATCACACTTCGTCGATCGACACGGTGATGGCCGTGTCCAAGGATTTTGGCCTGGCGCTCGGCGAGGCAAAAACTATCGCCGGCGAAGTCGCCGCCGCCGTCAGCGGATGGAAAACGGCCGCTGCGAAGACCCGTCTCTCCAAGGACGATATCGCGTTCATGGCGGACGCATTCGATCATGACGACCTGAAAACGGCGCTTGCGCTTGGCTCGGCTGCTGCGACCTCCCCCTCCATCGGCGCCAAGGGGAAAAAAGGGGCGGCAACGCGCGGCAGCGCCAAAGCAACCAAGCGCGCAACGCCGAAGAAGGGCGCCCCAAGGAAGCGCTCGGCCGCTGGTGGGAAATGATCGCAGGCGCTTCGCCGTAACCGCGACTCCCGATATGTTCGGGAACATGTGGCTCGAAACTGCCTGTGCCGCTCTCCGCTCCCGCAAAGGTCTGGAGCTTCGCTACGACGGGTATAGCCGTGTCGTCGAAGTGCATGCGGCCGGCTACACCAAAGACGGCAATGCCATCATGCGCGTGTGGCAGGTTCGTGGAGGCAGCGTGAGCGGCGAGCGAACCGGCTGGAAGCTGATGCGTGCTGACGAGACGTTCTCCGCGCACCTCACGGATGAGCCCTCACTTGCGCCGCGACCGGGATTCAAAAGAGGCGACGCGGCAATGGATCGGATTGTCTGCGAAATCTGAAGCCGATTACGGTAATGAATCATGCGGAATGATCAGGAATAACGCGCAAAAGGACGAAGGGTTGTAGGCAAGATAAAATGCGCCGCAGTGCTGAAAGGCACAGCGGCTTGTCTGCACATCTTTTTTCGCAGGTCGTGTGCGGGTCGTGCGTGACGACCGCACCTCACTTGCAGGGTGCGTAGAAAAACGGGCCGCTGACGCGACAGAAAGAGCGCCGGCGATGACGAACACATCAGACGACGACAAGCTTCAAGGCGATTTCGGCAGGCGGCGTGCGCGCGCGCAACGCGGGCGCGCGTCGTTTCCCGACGTTTCCATCAGCGGCTCCGGCAAGCGTGCGCGCGCAGCCTGGTTCAACCGCACGACCGGCGCAGGCGCGGTCAAGCTGGCTGCTGAGCGGCCAGCCGGAAGCCAGCGCGTCATCGTCAAGGCGCGCGTCGTGGTGCATGCGACGGCCGCCGCGAAAGGCGGCAGCGCAGGCGGGTTGATGCGCCATGCACTTTATGTGGAGCGCGACGGCGCCGGCCGCGACGGCGACCGCGTGGCGGTGTTTGATCGCGAGCTGGACCGGGCCGATGGCGCCGCCTTCGTTGAGCGCTGCGAGGGCGACCGGCATCATTTCCGCGTCATCCTCTCCCCCGAATATGCCGGCGAGCTGGAGAGCATGAAGACCTATACCCGCGACCTGATGGAGCGGGTGGAGGCCGACCTCGGCACACGGATCGACTGGATCGCGGCCGAGCACCACGATACCGGACGCCCACATATTCACCTGCTGATGCGCGGCGTCCGGGACGACGGGCGCGACCTGGTCATCCCGCGCGAGTACATTTCCCATTCCTTCCGCAACCGGGCCGAGGAGATCGCGACCCGCGAACTCGGCCAGCGCCTGGAGCACAGCCTCGCGGATCAGCTCGACCGGCGGGCCGAGCGGGCCGCGCAATTGGAACGGTTCACGCATCTGGACGAGACGCTGCTGGAGCGCGCCCGCGCGCAAGAGGTGCGGATCGGGGATCTTCCCGAAGAGGCGCGCTTGCGCGGGCCGCTGGTGCAGCGGCTCAACCGTTTGGAGAACTTTGGGCTGGCCGAACGCAAGGCGCCGGACCTGTGGCGGCTCGATCCCGAACTTGAAGATCGGTTGATCCGGCTTGCTGACACGCGCGAGCGCGAGCGCGCGGCGGCGCGGCTGCTGGCGCGCGATGATCGCGGGCCCGAACCGCATCGCACGCGCGAGCTGGAGCAAGCCCATTCGAGTCAGCGCGTCACAGGCCGCCTGGTTGGGTTCGAGCGGCTGGGCGACGATGCACGCGGGCCGTACCTGGTCGGCGTCGAGAGCATAGACGGCAAATTCTGGACGGCGCGCGTCGCGCGCGAGGAAGAGCTGCGCGCCCTCAATGGCGTCGAGCGCGGCGCCGTCGTCAGCTTGCAGCGGGCCACACCGGACTTGAAGCCGGCGGATCGCACGATTTTGGACATCGCCGGCGAGGAGCAAATCTATTCGGCCGAGCGACACAAGGCGCTCATCCCCTCCGATCGCGACAATTACATCCAGATGCATGTGCGGCGGCTTGAAGCGCTGCGGCGCGAGGGCGTGGTCGAGCGAACGCCGGGTGGCGACTTCCATCTGCCCGCCGACTATGCCGAACGCGTGCGCCGCATCGAGGGCCGCGGCGGACGCGAAAGCGCCAAGCTCCAGGTGCTCGATTCGCATTCGTTGGAGAAGCAGTCCGCGTATCGCGGCCCGACCTGGTTAGACCGCATGGCAAGTGGCGGCGAGGATCGAAGCCAGCTCCGCTACGAAGGATTCGGCGAGGAGGCGCGCGTCGCCTGGCTCAAGCGCGAAGAGACGCTCAAGTCGTTGGGTCTCGGGGTCGATGCGCCGGACGGCTTCCACACGACAACCGATTGGCAGAAGCAGTTGAAACGCATAGAGCGCAGCGACCTTTTACAGAAGATCGAACGCGACACGGGCCGCGTCCCGCACATCGCTCGCGATGGCGACCGCGTCGAAGGCATTTTCGCCAGCCGGATTCATGCCGCCGACAAGACCTATGCACTTATCCTGCAGGAGCGAACGGCGACGCTGGCGCCGTGGCGCGCCGAGATGGACCGCGCACTCAACCAATTCGTCTCCGGCCGCGTCAATGGCCGTGATTTCGATTTCAACTATGGACGCGAAGCCGAGAAGTCGCTCTCGAAAGGATTGATGAAGGGGCTTGGGCCGGATCGCTGACGGGCCGCGTCCCGCAAAGAGTCCTTGTAGTTCATGGCTCAGACGCGGCCCGCGACCTGCCTACGACCCGCGCACATCGGCGAGCGCCGGCAACTTGCCGGGCTTGCGCGGCTCACTTGACGAGCGGCGCGGCGCCGACACCTGTTCGGAAAAGTATTCATCGAGGTGACTGCGGCGATACATGGCGCGATCGCCGACATGCGTGCAGAGCGGTCCAGTGCCTTCGTGGAATTTGCGCGCCAAAGTTTGCGGCGCCATTTCGAGACCGAGGTCGCTCAGATAGCGAGCAGCTTCCTTGCGTGTGAACAGCGGATCGTTTCGCATCGTCTCGCTCGTCATCTCAATGCCTCATCGCGTTATCCACAGGCATGATGCAGAATTCCGCGATATACGCGCACGTCAAGAGTGTTCGTTGTTTCCGCGTGAAGATCAGTGTCGAGCAGTTACTTTCTGCGTGAGACGGGATGATCCAGGTTGATGCGGGATGATCGCGCGTGACGAACGATGGCGAACGCCGACGCACGATAACGCACCGTGTTGCACCGTGCGCGCCGGGTGTTTGTAGGGTGCTGCACCCCACAGTGAGGTGGTCACGGCCCGTGTACGGGCCGCGCGTTCGCTCGATGCGAGTTGCTCAATGCCACCGTGCTCGCACGCATCAAGGGCAAGCGCGTCCCGCGCCGCTTCGCGGCCCTTGACCCGCGCTGCGCGCGACGGCTGACGCGAAGGCGTCGGAGACGCGGGGCGTCTCCACCTCGACCACGCCTCCGGCGGGTCGAAACTCGGGGCATCAAAAATTAGTCGCAACGCTCAATGATTGCGCGGACCTCGACATGACATTCGGCGACGTAATCGAGCCCGCAGGTGAATCCACCTCTCGGATCGTCGCGGCAGTCAAACTCTTCCGGCGTCACATCCACGCGCATGAGCCGCTCAAATTCATCGCGCGGCGCACAGCCCTGCCTGGTGGCATCCTCAGCAGCTCGCCTTTCGGCATCCGTGCGAGCCGCGGTCACGTTGGGGAATGGACGCTCTGAAGTGCGTATGTACGAACGCCACTCCCGTCGCGCCGGTGTAAATGACTGTGCACGCTCGTGCGTCGCCGCGCTCAGCATATCCGCCGCGGTACCACTGTAATAACTTCGCTCATCGCCGGCAAAATCGCGGAGGCGGCCGCAGTCGCCTAGTGGACGGCTCGCCCATGCTAACCGATCCGAGCGAGTCGGCCGATGGCCAATCCCAAGCGCACCGCACGCGTCGGAAACCATCGGTTGGCCCGCCGGCACTTCACATAGTTGGTCCTGTACGCCAAGTGCATTTAGCCCGAAGCCCAGGCCGGCAATCAGCAAGCCTGCAAATGTCGCACCAGCGGCCAATCGGCGATAGATGCGAGCAGTCGGTCCCCTGGACGCAGGAACGGGTCGGCCTTCGAGTTTTGCGTGAACAGCAGCTGTCAAGTCCTTGAAGGCTGGATCGGCGCGGTTTCCGCGCCAATGCGTCAGGTCTATTCCCTGCACCTCGGCAAAGCCAAGCGGTGGTTCAACCGTTTCGGCGATAACCGGCACTAGAATGTTGCGTGCTCTTGCTCGCGCAGCTTCCTCCCGAACGAAGGTCCCCTCGGGGGCAACACTGGCGTGCGTCCACAACACAATTACGCAACGCGCTTCGTTGAGCGCCTTTTCAATGTGCGCGCGCCATTCCTCTCCGCCGGGAAGTCCGCGATCCCACCAGACCGTAAAGCCTGCTTCCTCAAGCGCGAGCACGAGCCGGGCCGCCATGGTCTCATCTTCGCGCTTGTAGGATAGGAATACCGAAGTCACCTGTCCCGTACCCTTCTGCGCAAGTCCTCAAGCATCTGGGCGTCACGTGGCGTGGCCGTGCCCGCTTGCGCCATGCGCTCGGCTACATCAAGTGCCAGCTGCCAGTAGTGCTCGCCACCAGGAAGCGCCGCCATTCTCTGGTAGCCAATAACCAAATCGCGCTGAAACTCCATAATGTTAGGATTCGCTTCAGATAGGCGCTCCCGTATGGCGAGACTTTCCTGGTAACACTCTCGCGCTCCTCTAAAATCGTCGCCACGCGCCAAGGCGTCGCCCATGTCCGTTAAGCTACTAGCCAAGTCTCTTTCAAGTTCCACAGACGACGGGTCCGACAATTGAAGCCTCCTCGCCAGCGCCAATGCCTCCTCAAAATATCTCAAAGCAGCAGGTTGGTCTCGCGCGGCCAACGCGCGCTCACCGAGTCTTTCTAGGTTCCCGCCTAAATCACGCTGAAGGTCAAACGAGTTGGCATCAGCCTGCAAAAGCTGTCGTATCAGATCGAGCGCATCCGCATACAAAGTGTGCGCTTCTTCATACTTCTGCTGCGCTGTTAGGGCGTCGCCAAGGGACATCATCGTGTACCAAACGTCTCGTCGCAATTCGACATTCCCCGGATTTCTTACAGATAAGCCCCGCACAAAGGCCAGGTTGGATCGATACACACGCTCGGCGCGCGCGAAATCTCCCTGCAGCATCACAACTGAGGCTAAGCGCGTGAAGCTGTGAAAAATATCAAGTTGAGAAATCGCAGATTCCGGCTCTGCGTTGAGCACTAACCGCCGAACCGTTAAGGCTTGCTCGAATTGGCTTTGTGCTGCACTCAGATTTCCCTGATCGAGATCAAGGTCTCCCAGGTGATCCAGTGTTCCCGCAATATCTCTCTGGAATAGGACAGAAGCAGGAGCGTTGCTGGCTAGTCGCTGAAGCAGGTTGAGCGCAGATTGAAAGGCTTGAGTTGCGGATGAAAGGTCTCCCTGAGCACGAGAAGTTATTCCGACTTCAATGAAAGCCACATACCGATCTTCGTCTGTCGCGGCCGCCTGCAGCGCCGCTTGGGCAGCGGATCGCGAACGCGACAAGTCGCCAAGCGTCCGCGCAAGTCGGGCACGTTCAATTTGAGTGGGCGAATGCGTGGGGTCGAGGCTCGCGGCCTGATCCCACATTCCGAGAACATCTTCAGCAGTCGCCTCGCCCCAGTCGTGCATGATGGCACGCAAGTTTGCTGCCTCTCGAACTTGCACGGCGGCAGTGCTAGCCGCAGCCGCCATCCTTGCACGCACGCTTGCTTGGGTGAGCGCCTCGATGGCCGGCCATGCGCCAACGCGGTCACCATCCGCAAAGCGCTGGTACGCATCAAGCAATTCAGGCGTCGCGCGCTGAGCGAGGCCCCTCGCTTCAGCGCGATACGCCTCAATTTCGGCCCTCGTCGCCGCATCCCTCGATGCGATGTCAGCAGCGAGTTGAGCATAGGCGGCGCGCGCCTGTGCGAGCTCCGCCTGCGCCCCAGCGACACCAGCATCGAAGCGCGCCCTCGCCATTCGCATTCGCGCTTCGAAATCTACAAGAAGTCGCTGTTCGCGGTCATCGGCCAACCGTCGCTCGCGAATGAGTGCAGCTTGGTATTGGGCTTCAAGTCCTCGCGTGACCGCATCGGCATTCGCCTGTGTCGATGACTGGTCACGTTGCGCGGAAGCCGGGTCAGTCAGGTCGGTCAGAAGCAATGCCGCAAGGAGAACTAGACGTTTCACTGTGATCTTTCTCAATTCATCTAGGACCAACTGCGTGCGGCAGCGCAAATGGCCTCTCTTTGCACATTCCGGTAGTTCAAGGAAGCCTCCGCCAACTGAGTCGCCTCATGAGTCCGTCAGACACCGAACCGCCATGTATCGCTTCGTTACTTGCGGATGCACGTGCGCATGTCACTCGCCTCACCAATAATCTGCCCACGGAGGTTGATCCGCTCGCCGTTTCACTCAAGAGCAAGACACCTTATCTCGCACTGTGTTTTCGAGAAGGTCAGGCGTGGCGAGCTGAGGAGTTTGCTCGTGCAGCGTGCGATATGTTCGAGCGTGGGGACGACGTGGTCGGTGTCTCAAACACGCGCGGGGCCGTGGAGAGTGTAGCCGCGATCTGGTATCTGAAGTGCCTAATTGAAGGTGAGATCGAGCGCGGCGTCGCCTCCGCCGACGTCTACGCTCATCTGAAGCAGCTGCACTTGGGCTCGCGATCCGATAATGCGTTCCCGAAGGCCATCAACGCCACTACGATGCTCAAGAAGGCAGATGCTGAGATTCCCGGTGTCTGGCGCAGCTACGAGCTAATGAGCGAATTCGGGCATCCGAATTACTGGGGGTCTGCCGGTGTTTTCGGGTCTCCAGACCGTGAGACCCTGATCACGTATTTTGGCAAGGGACTGCGCAAGAACATGTATCCTGCGAGGCTCGGTCTGACGTGCCTTATTGCGGCGATGGGAACGCTTTTCCACGCCTACAATAAGATTAGCGACATGACCCCGGATTTTGCAAAAGCGTGCGAGCGGGAAAACCCCCACGGCAGCGCCACGTGAACTTCTTCGACGCTATTCTATTAATGTCGCGCGATAGCACCACCCGCCCATTGCCGCCCGCGCGCACTTCGGCCAGGTCCTGCCGTGAAATTATTTGACGATATCGAGCGAGCCGACGCTTCGGGACCCCAACACGACCGTAGCGAGTTTGCGTATTTAAACACCACCTCAATTCCAATGGCGGCGCGGATTCGCGAATTTCTTGAGGAGGCGTTTGCAAACTACTCCGGCGACGACAAGAGCAAGACCGAGCTACGTAAGAGCCTGCGTTCCGATGTGAACAAGACGCATGTGGCCGCAGTATTCGAGCTCTTCTTGCACGAATTCTCGCGCCGCCGATCTCTGGAGCCGCAGGCAAATACTCCCTTGGGCAGCGGCTTTCCGGACCAGGCAATTCGCTTGCGCTCAGGCGGAACTGCGATTGTTGAAGCGAGAATGCTCGAGCCGGGCAACAACGCGCACTACGATCGTCTATGCGACACGATCAACGCCGTCACGCGGCCCGGCGTCCTCTACTATTTGCGGATACGCAGCCTCCCGAGTCGAGCCATCAGCTCGATGGTCGTTGCCGCCCTCGTTCGGAAATGGGTAGACAAGATCGATGTAAAGATCCTCTCGCCAGAGCCGTCCGACAACGCCGCTCGAGCACTCATCCTGAAAGACGGCGAGGCACCTATCGTCGACGTTGTGCCTTATCGACAAGATGGGAGCGAGGGTGGGCTTGGTCGGTATGATGTTGCGCCGTCGGAGATTTGTACTGAGGGCGACATTCGACACGGGCTGGAAAAGAAGAACCGAAAGTATCGAGACGCGACTGTTCCGTATGTCATCGCAGTCTGCAGCGGCAAGATGTTTGCGACTGACGACACTTTGGAGCGGGCGCTGTTCGGCGAAGGCCATGGCGAGCATCGCGGCTTCTTTGTTCGCAGCGAGCGCAGTAATGTAAGTGCCGTACTCGCGTGCCAGAGATTCAAGCCTTCTTCACTGAGCCCGCGCATGCAGCTCTATCTCAACCCGAACGCCGCGAGGCCGCTGGGGGAGAACCCATTCGGTTGCGAAATGGTGGGGCGGCGGCTGGCTCGCACGGCGGGCGCATCGGTGAACGAGCTGATGGGCCTACCGCTGCACTGGCCCGGCGATTGAAAACTGGCAGGCGTCGTGTCGTTTTCCATAGCGGCCGCGTTCAAGCCCGCCTTCGATGCAATGTGGAATGCCGGCGGATTGGCGGGCTCGCTTTCGTATGAAACCGGCGAGCGGAAACAGCGCGCGAGTTAAGTGCAGGCGCAAAGCCCGCGCGCTTCGGCACCATGATATTCTCCAGGTTGGGCGCTGAGTCGAAGTCCAATCTGGGGGCGCAATGACCGTGAAGCCGATCAAGAATTCGCATGCACTATTCGTTTCCACCGTCGCCGCTGGCGCGCTGGGCCATCTTATCTCCGCGCCGGGCTCCACGCTGATCAACATCGCCATTGACGGGCATTTCGAGCGCATTGCCGAACAGCATCACATGGCGGCAAGCGCTCTATCTAATATGGACGGCGAAGGCGGTCGCCGCCGAGGTCGCCACCGGCTTGCTCACGCGCCATGAAGGGCCGCGCCAGGGTCGCCGGCGCCGTCCGACGCCATACGTTTTGGGCATCTCCGGCTCCGGCGCTGAGGGCGAAGCTCAGCTCTTCGAAATCATGGCCTATTTCGAAGAGGCGGGCACGCTCATGGCAATGGGCGATGTCGATCCGGTGGAACTGTCCGTGTATCTTGGCGCGACGCCGCGCCGTTGGCGCCAGCTTTTGGGCGATCTCTATGATCGCTCCCCGCGCTCGCTCGACGGAAATCGACATGAGCAGCTTGTCCATGCCATCGTCGCGTTGGATACGCTCATCGGCGAGGGCGACATGCGTCGCGTGGGCCCGTGGCGCCCGCTTCGGCTTACGGAGGAGCACCTATGCGCCGGTGCCGACCGCGAAACCATTGTGCGAGCCGTGATTCAAAATCCGAACCTTGCGCCTAGCCCTGTGCCTGCGCTGCGCATTGCATTCCAAACCCATGACGGCGTTTCTCTCGGGCATTGGCTTGTCTTCCCGAGCGATGACATGGTCCCGCCTATGGGCGAAATCGAAATCAGGGGCCGCCTTGCTTGGCCCGCCGAGGGCGTCCCGCGAGGCGTCGCTCTTGTCCGGTCGATTCAGGATTTCGACGGCCCTGGCGGCCAGGAGTGGCGCTTCCCAGGCCCGGGTGGCGAGACCCAGAACATCGACTGACGCCGATCTGCGCTTACGTCCCGCGAATCTCAGCCGCGGCAAGTGGGA
Source organism: Hyphomonadaceae bacterium UBA2389 (assembly GCA_002343395.1). Taxonomy (GTDB): domain Bacteria; phylum Pseudomonadota; class Alphaproteobacteria; order Caulobacterales; family Aquidulcibacteraceae; genus Vitreimonas. The sequence continues at coordinate 16,450 of DDSN01000129.1, forward strand.
AGCCTTCTCGCGGCCAAAAATATCTAGCGGGAGCAAATCCCGAACTCGGCTGGTAGCAAATTGGTAGCAAGCCTGTGGAGAAAGCCCCCCGCACGGCGCTTGCTACCAAGAAAAATTCAATGAAAACTGGAGCGGGCGATGAGATTCGAACTCACGACCCCAACCTTGGCAAGGTTGTGCTCTACCCCTGAGCTACGCCCGCATCCTGAGGTGGCCCGGATTTTGGCCCCGGCCTGAGGGGCGCTCCTATCGCAGAGGCGCGCGCGCGTGGCAAGGGGGCGGGGCATGCGCGCTAACCGTTAGTTTACGAAAAAGCCGTCCCCAGAGCGGGCGCGATGAGACTACCTTAATGTGTGCCGAGGTAACCCATGCCCAACGCGGACTGCGGGGGGAGAGCGCGGTGTTACAGCACACAGAAGAAAAGGCTGCGACAGTCGGCGGGCGGTGGCTCGTCGGCGCGGCCGGTGTACTGGCGGGGGCGACCGCTATGGTGGACACCGCTTTGGCCGAGGAGACCCCCGCGCCGAAGGCGGTGGAGTTCTCGGTGTCCTACACCGCGGATGTGATCGGCGCCGTGAACGGCGGCGTCACCCAGCGCGGGCGCTTTGTCGACAATCTCGATTTGATCGCCGACATCGACCTGGACCGCGCGGCTGGATGGCGTGGCGCGACCCTTCACATTGACGTGCTGAACAATTCTGGCGGCGCGCCGAACGACGATGTCGGCACGCTTCAAGGCGTCGACAATATCGAGGTCACGCGCCAGAGGTTGCGTCTGTTCGAGGCTTGGCTTGAGCAAGAGTGGGGCGAGGCCTCGCTGCGCGTAGGCCTCTATGACCTCAATAGCGAGTTCTATTCCAATGACGCAGCGGGTCTGCTGATGGCGCCTGCTTTCGGCATCGGGTCGGAGATCGCGGCCACCGGCCCGAACGGGCCTTCGATTTTTCCATCGACGGCGCTGGCGGTGCGTTTCCAGCGCGGTTTTGACAACGACGCCTATGTGCGGGCGGCGGCGCTCAACGCCAACGCGGGCGTGCTCGGCGACCCGGATGGCGTCGACTGGTCTTTCGACAACGGAGCGCTGTTGATCGCGGAAGCCGGCGTTGAAGGCGCGCGCAAGGTCGCCGCAGGCGTTTGGCGCTACACTGAGCGGCAGGATGATATCCGCGATCCGGAGCAGGAGCGGGCGCAAGGCGCGTACGTTCTGTTCGAGCAACCGCTTAACGATCCGGATGGGGCGCGCGCAACCACCGCATTCTTGCGCGCTGGCGTTTCCGACGGCGAGACGACGCCGTTCGAAAGCGGTTGGCAGGCGGGGGTGCTGGTCGAACGCGTGTTCGCGGGGCGGCCGGAAAGCGTGTTCTCCATTGGCGTGAACCAAGGCGTGATCTCGGACGGCCACCGGCGCAACGAAATTGATGCTGGCGTGCCGATGGCGAAAGCGGAGTTCCAAATCGAGGCCACATATGCCGACGAGATCGCTCCGCACGTGACGCTCCAGCCGGATGTGCAGTGGGTGCATAATCCCGGCGGCGATCGCTCCGCCTCGGACGCTCTCATTTTAGGGCTTCGGCTCAGCATCGAGCTCTGAGAACCAAGCTTAGGCGCTTTCCTGGCAGGGCATTTGCACGTAAACGCTTCGTTAACGGAGCGTTTACATGTGGCGGCGAGCGCTGATCTTCGTGGCGGCGATGGTGACAAGTGCGTCCGCTTGGGCAGCGCCCCAGTTAGAAATAGTGTCGACGCCGGGCGTCTCCTTCCGTTCAGCCAATGTCGAGGCGCGTGAAGAGGGGCTCTCGATCAGCGGCGCGGTATGCCGGGATGGATTTTCCGGCGGCAGACCGCGCTTCATTCGAGTCGATCACGTGGACGCGGCGGGCGCCACTATCGACACGCGTTGGGTGCCGCTGCGCTCCTCGCCAGGTTATCGCGGCGGATGTTCCTCTTATTCCATTGCGTCAACGATGCTTGGAGAAGGTGAACGCGCGCGCCTGAGCGCCCACAGAGCGCGCCGCTAAACGCAAGCCCAGGTGTGGCGGCTCTATTCGCAACACAATCGCTGCGTGCGGCAACCTTACATTAACGAAACTAAATTACCCCAGATTGTGATCGGTAGGCGCGCGTGTGCGCGTCGGGTTGGCGCGGGCGCCAGTCACCAGGGGCAAACAATGCTGAGCAAGCTTAATTCGCATTTGTCGATCGGCGCACGGCTCTCGCTGATGTCGGCGCTATTCGTGGTCGCGTCGGGCGTGGGCGTGGCCACCTTGGTGAGCAACTCCGTTGATCAGATCGGCTTCTCCGAGAAGGAACGGGAAGGCACGGCGTATTTGCGCCAGCTGTTCGCGGGATGGCAGTCGGGCAACACGAATGTTGGCGATGATGCGCTGAATGAACGGTTTGGCGTGACCGAGGAATTCGCCGCGTTCGCGAACGCCGCTGAAGGGGTGGAGCGCGACACCGCCGCATTGACCTTGCTGGTCGCCGTCGCGGACGGCTCGAATCTCACGCTCGATCCGGAACTCGCGACATACAACTTGCAAGACGCTATCGCGATTCGAATTCCTCAAATGTTGGCGGAAGAGGGCAAGGTCGACGCTGCCGTGGAATCCACCGGCGATCCGGAACGTGCTTTCAAGCTGTATGCGGCGTTGAGCGGCCTGTCGCAGCTCACGGACAACGCCGCAGACGCACTTGGCCGAGCGATTGAAAACGATGACTCGGGGCATGCTTCGGCGGATCTGACGCGCCTTCAGCAGGAGCTGCGGGCCATCGGCCATGCGATGGTCGACGAGGAACGCGCGTCGATTGCCGGCGCAACGTCGATCGCGTCGAGCACCACGGAAGCAGATTTCCCGCGCATTTCTTCAGAATCCTTTGACGCCGCCGCGGGCGATCTCGACGTGATGTTGAAGCACCGCATCGACGGCTTGTGGATGACGTTGTGGATGCAGCTGGGCCTGGTGGGCCTCACCCTTGCAGCGGCCGGTGCGGTCGCGGCGTTGATTGGCCGCCATGCGTCTAAGACGTTTAGTGAATCGACGGCGAAGAGCGCGGCGTTCGCCACGTCAGCCGCCGCGATGATGATGATCGATCGCGACTTCAAGGTGACGTACGTCAACGAATCAACCAGGAAGCTGCTGCGCGACAACGCCGACGCGTTCCGCAAGATTTGGCCGACGTTTGATCCAGAGCGCGTTGTCGGATCATGCATCGACATGTTCCACAAGAACCCGGCGCACCAGCGCCAACTTCTCTCCGATCCATCGCGTCTGCCGTATCGGACCGACATCACGATTGGCGACCTGAAAATTCAGCTGAATGTCAGCGGCATCTTTGATGAGCGCCGCAACTACATCGGTAACGTGCTCGAATGGGCGGACGTCACGTCGACGCGTCTGAACTCTGGCATGCTGGACGCGCTTGGGCGCTCGCAGGCGATCATCGAGTTCAATATGGACGGAACGATCGTCAACGCGAACCCGAACTTCTGCCAGACGCTCGGCTACTCGCTTGATGAAATCAAAGGCAAGCATCACTCGATGTTCGCCGAGCCAGAGTACGCGCGCAGCCCGGAATACAAAGCGTTTTGGGACAAACTTAATCGCGGCGAGTTCGACGCGGGCAAATACCGGCGTCTCGGCAAGGGCGGTCGCGAGATTTGGATCGAAGCGACGTACAACCCGATCCTCGACGGCAACGGCAAGGCCTTCAAGGTCGTCAAGTTCGCCAGCGACATCACCAAGATCGAGCACGACCGCAAGGCGGCCGAAGCCGAGCGCGCTGCGCGCGCGGAAGAGCAGGCGCGTGTGGTGCGCGGCCTGGCGGATGGGTTGGGCGAACTCGCGGGCGGCAATCTGACGGCGCGCATCGATCAACCGTTCCCGGGCGAGTACGAGAAGCTGCGCAGCGACTACAACAGCGCGATGGCTTCGCTGCAGGAAGCGATGAAAACCATCGTCGTCAACGCCGGCGGCATTCGCACGGGCGCCGGCGAAATCAGCCAGGCCTCGGACGATCTCTCACGGCGCACCGAGCAACAAGCGGCCAGCCTCGAGGAAACAGCCGCCGCGCTCGACGAGATCACGGCGACGGTGCGCAAGACGGCCGACGGCTCCAAGCAGGCCAACAGCGTGGTGGCGACGGCGCGCTCGGACGCGGAATCGTCCGGACAGGTTGTGCAAGAGGCGGTCGCGGCGATGGCCGAGATCGAAAAATCCTCCAACCAAATTTCGCAGATTATCGGCGTCATCGACGAGATCGCGTTCCAGACCAACTTATTGGCGTTGAACGCGGGCGTCGAAGCGGCGCGCGCCGGCGAGGCGGGACGCGGATTCGCGGTCGTCGCCTCCGAAGTGCGCGCGCTCGCGCAACGCTCGTCGGAAGCGGCCAAGGAGATCAAGGGTCTCATTTCAGCCAGCTCGCAACACGTCGGCACGGGCGTGGAGCTCGTCGGCGAAGCGGGCAAGGCGCTGCAAGGCATCGTCACCAAGGTGAACGAGATCAGCGGGCTGGTGTCGGAAATCGCCGCCTCGGCGCAAGAGCAAGCGACCGCGCTCGCGGAAGTGAATACGGCGATCAACCAAATGGACCAGGTCACGCAGCAAAACGCGGCGATGGTCGAGGAATCGACGGCGGCAAGTCACTCGCTGACGCAAGAAGCCGACGAGCTGATGCATCTGATTTCGCGCTTCCAGACCGGCGCCGCCGCGCAGATCAAGAGTCCCCCGACAAAGGCGAAGCCCACGGGTCAGCCAGTGCAGCAGCAAAAACAACGGGTCGCGCAGTTCGCGAGCAGCGGCTCGGCGGCGCTCAAGGACGACGACTGGCAGGAATTCTAACGCGGAGGCCGGCCCATGAAACTGGCTCCTGTTCTAGATTTAAGCGCCGCCAANNCCGCCAAGCCGCTCTGGGCGGACATCCTGGCGGCGCGCGGCCAGCCGCTCGAACTAGATGCGTCCGAGGTGCAGAGGCTGGGAGGGTTGTGCCTCCAGGCTTTGCTCGCGGCGCGGAAACAATGGCGAGAGGACGGCGTCGACTTCTCCATAGCCAATGCCTCCGACGCCTTTCGCGAGGGAGCGCGGCTGATGGCGGCGCATGACCTGGTGCAGGGAGAATCAACGCAATGAGCAAGACTATCCTCACCGTCGACGACTCCCGCATGATGCGGGAGATGCTGTTGATGGTGCTGCAGGGCGCGGGCTTCAACGTCGTGCAGGCGGAGGACGGCGTCGACGGCTTGGATAAGCTGTCACAGTCGACCCCCGATGTGATCATCACCGACATCAATATGCCCAATCTCGATGGCTACGGCTTCATCGAGGGCGTCCGCAAGGATCAGCGCTACCGGGCCACGCCGATACTCGTTCTTTCCACGGAAAGCAGTGCGGAGAAAAAACAGCGTGCGCGCGACGCGGGCGCCACCGGCTGGATCGTGAAGCCGTTCCAGGCGGATACGTTGCTCGACGTCGTTCGTCGCGTTTCAGCGTAAGGCGGTCCCATGGATCCGATGGACGCAATCAAACAAACCTACTTCCAGGAATGCGATGAATTGCTCGCAAGCCTTGAAGAGGGTTTGCTCGCGCTTGAAGCAGGCGAGGGCGACGCGGACACGATCAACGCCGTGTTCCGCGCGGTCCACTCGGTAAAAGGCGGTGCGGGCGCGTTCGGCTTCGAAGCGATGGTCGAATTCGCGCACGTGTTCGAAACGACGCTCGACTTGATGCGTTCAGGCAAGCTCGATCCGGATCCCGACTCGCTGAAGGTCATGCTGCGCGCCTCCGACGTGCTCGCCGATCACGTGCAGGCGGCGAAGGGCGAGGGCGTCGTCAACGAAGCGCGCGCGCGCGCGATGGCGGCTGAGCTTGAGGCCTTGGCGAGCGGCGAGGCGCCGAAAGCGCCGGCGGTGGAGGAAGCGCCCGCGCCGGCGAAGGACGAGTGGGGGTTCACGCCCCTGCAGTTCGACTTTGGCCAACTGGACTCAGCGCCAAGCAGCGGATGGCGTCTGACAATTCGTCCCACCAAAACGATGTACGCCAACGGCCACGACGCGCTGTTGTTCCTGCGAGAACTTTCGCGGCTGGCCGATATCGAGGTGACGTTGGACGATTCCGCGTTGCCAAGCTCTGATGCATACGATCCGGAAACGCCGTACTTGAATTGGACGGTGAGCTTGCCGGACACGGTCGAAGAGATCGCGATCCGCGACGTCTTTGATTTCGTCGGCGACGATTGCCCGATTGAGCTGGTGCGCCTTGAGAGCCCGCCGCCGCCTCCCGTTTCGGCGGAACCAGCCATTGCGGCGCCGGCGCTCGCTGTCGAGGCGCCCGCCGTCGAGTCGTCGCAGGGAGAAGAGAAGGGCGCTGACAAGGGCGCGGGCGCCGCGAAGGGCGCGACCGTCGCAAGTGGCGGCGCGACAATCCGGGTCGATCTAGAGCGCGTTGACCGCCTTATCGATCTGGTCGGCGAACTCGTGATCAACCAGGCGATGTTGGCGCAGCGCGTGGCCGAAAGCGGCGCGGCCCGTTCATCGACCATTGCGATGGGCCTCGACGAGTTGGAGCAGCTCACGCGCGAGATTCAAGACAGCGTTATGGCCATTCGCGCACAGCCCGTGAAGTCGGTGTTCCAGCGGATGCCGAGGCTCGTGCGCGAGATCGCGGGAACGACCGGCAAGCAAGTGCGCCTGGTGATGGAGGGCGAGGCGACGGAAGTCGACAAAACGGTCATCGAACGCCTCTCCGACCCGATCACCCACATGCTGCGCAACGCCATCGATCACGGTCTGGAGTCACCAGAGGATCGCGTGGCGGCTGGCAAGCCGGAAGAGGGAACCGTGCGCCTGGCTGCGCTGCACCGGTCTGGGCGTATCGTCATTGAGGTTTCCGACGACGGAAAAGGCATCAACCGCCCGCGCGTGCGCGAGATCGCGGTGAACAAGGGCCTGATCAGCTCCGACGCCGTGCTCACGGACGACGAGGTCGACAACCTCATCTTCCTGCCGGGGTTCTCAACGGCGGCGACGGTCTCGAACATTTCAGGGCGCGGCGTCGGCATGGACGTCGTGAAGCGCTCTATTCAAGCTCTGGGCGGCAGGATCGTGATCTCGTCCGTGCCGGGAAAGGGCTCAACCTTTACGTTGTCGCTGCCACTGACGCTTGCGGTGCTTGACGGCATGGTGATCAGCGCGGGCGACCAGACTCTTGTCGCGCCGCTGACGGCCATTGTCGAAACGTTACGCCCACGCCCTGAAGACGTACGGCCCTTGGGGCCGAGCAGCGCGGTTCTAGCTGTGCGCGGGGCGCACGTTCCATTGATCGACATCGGCGTGGCGCTTGGTTTGCGGAACAAGCCTGTTGACCCCACCACCGGCGTCATTCTGCTTGTCGAAAGCGAAGGCGGCGGCCGCGCGGCGCTGGTCGCCGACGAAATTCAAGGTCAGCGGCAAGTGGTGATCAAGTCCTTGGAGGCGAACTATCAGCGCGTCGATGGCGTCGCGGCGGCGACGATCCTCGGCGATGGACGAGTCGCCCTCATCCTCGACGTAGAGGCTGTTGTTGAAAAGAGACTGCACGAGCGGCACGCGCCACTGGCGAAAGCGAGTTGAGCCATGACAAACGGTGAAATCTTGAACGATACCCTGGAACTGATCTCCTTCCGCATTGGCGAGCAGGAGTTTTGCCTCGACATCATGGCGGTGCGCGAGATTCGCGGATGGACGCCGGCCACGCCGTTGCCGCACTCGCCGCCGTTCGTGAGCGGCGTCATCAACTTGCGCGGCGCGGTGTTGCCAATCCTCGATCTGAAGGCGCGCCTTGGCCTTGGGGTCGCGGAAACGAGCGCACGCAGCGTCATCATCGTCGCGCATATCGGAAAAAGGCTCGTCGGACTGCTTGTCGACGGCGTCTCGGAAATCCTTGCCGCGGAACGTTCCGCGATCCAGCAGACGCCGAATGTCGGCTGTGACACTGTCAGCCGCTTCGTGCGCGGCATCGTCGCCATGGAAGGGCGGATGATCTCGTGGATTGAACTCGATGACATCTTGCCGGAACAGGAGAACGCGGAAGCGGCATGAGCGCGTTACCAGCTCCTCAGCGACGTTCGGAGTCCATCATCGAGGGCGAGTATGCTTTTACGCGCCGGAACTTCGAACAGATCGCGACGTTTCTCAAGGAACAGTCGGGCATCGCGCTCAATGACGCGAAGGCGCAGCTTGTCTACTCGCGCCTGGCGAAGCGCCTGCGTAAACTGGGTATCCCTGACTTTGACGCGTACTGCGAGTTCATCAACACGCCGGAAGGCGTAGGTGAACGCAATGAAATGCTCGCCGCGCTCACCACCAATGTGACGCGGTTTTACCGCGAGCCCCACCATTTCGAGCACCTTGAACGCAACCTATTGCCTTCGCTTGTGGAGCATGCGCGACGGGGCGGCCGAGTGCGGCTGTGGTCGGCTGCGTGTTCGAGCGGCGAGGAGCCATACTCGATAGCGTTGACGCTGCTTAAAGTTTTCCCCGACGCCGCGCGGCATGATGTGCGTATTCTGGCGACGGACATTGATCCGAACATCGTCGCGAAAGCGCGTTTGGGGGTCTATCGCGATGATGCGGTGTCTCCGATACCCGCTGCGCTGCGCGACCGCTGGCTGACCCGCGATCGCGATAACGAACAATGGCGCGTCAACGACGAAGTTCGCGCGCTTATCGCGTTCAAGGAGCTTAACCTGATCGGTTCGTGGCCGATGCAAGGCAAATTCAACGTGATTTTTTGCCGAAACGTCGTGATCTATTTCGAGGAGAAAACGCAAGCGTTCCTGTGGAACCGCTTCAAAACCATGCTTGCACCGGAGGGGCGACTCTATATCGGCCACTCTGAGCGCATCGATGTCGACGGTTACGTCAGCGATGGGCTCACAATCTACAGGCAGAATGCTTAGATGAAAAAGATCCGAACCCTCGTTGTTGATGACTCGCCCACGATGCGGATCGTCATCAAGCGCGTGCTCAGCGCCGATCCGGAAATCGAGGTTGTCGGCGCGGCGGCCGATCCGATAGAGGCGCGCGAGGCGATCAAAACTCTCAATCCCGACGTCATCACGTTGGATGTTGAGATGCCCAAAATGACGGGACTCGAGTTTCTCGAAAAGATCATGCGGCTGCGCCCCATGCCCGTGATCATGGTCTCGACCTTAACGCAGGCCGGGGCCGCAATCTCGCTCGAAGCGCTTGAGTTGGGCGCGTTCGACTGTGTCGGAAAACCCGATTTTGACGGATTGCCGGACAAGGTGCGCGCGGCGGCGCGTGCGCGGGTAAGACCAGCCGGCGATCGCGGCGCCATCGCGCGCCAAACAGGGTATCGGCCCAGCAACAAGCTCTTGGCGATCGGCTCGTCCACGGGCGGCGTCGAGGCGCTGCTGACTGTTCTGCAAAGCTTCCCGGAAAATTGCCCGGCGACGGTGATCACCCAGCACATGCCGCCGACGTTTACCGCGAGCTTCGCGGCGCGGCTTGATCGCGTGTGCGCGCCCAAGGTTCAGGAAGCGACGGACGGCGCGCCGATTCTGCCAGGTCACGTCTACATTGCGCCTGGTGGCGAGCAGCATCTTGTTGTCCAAGGGGGGATGCAGCCGCGCTGTCAACTGCGCGAAGGGCCGCCAATCAGCGGGCACAGGCCTTCCGTTGACGCATTGTTCACCTCAGTTGCGGAAATCTATGGGCGGAGAGCCGTTGGCGTCATTCTGACCGGCATGGGGCGCGATGGCGCGCAAGGGCTCAAGAAGATGCGCGACGCAGGCGCGGCCACGTTGGGGCAGGATGAGGCCAGCTGCGTCGTCTACGGGATGCCAAAGTCGGCGTTCGAAATTGGCGCGGTGGAGCGGCAGGTAACGCTCACATCGATTGGTCAGGCGGCGCTGGAACTGTGCGCGGTGGAATTGAGGGGAGCGGCTTAACATGCCAGCGGCGGCGGATATCAAGGTTTTGGTCGTGGACGATCAGCTCACCATGCGTGCGCTTATTCGCTCCGCGCTGCAGGAAATCGGTTTCAAAGATATCGCCGATGCGCAGGACGGCGAAGAGGGATTCAAGTCGCTGCTCGCGCGCCCCGCGCACTTGGTAATCTCCGATTTCAACATGCCGAAGATGGACGGACTTGGTTTTCTTCGCGCGGTTCGCGCGCACGACACCACCAAGAAAGCCGCCTTCATCATGCTTACCGGCCGCGCGGATAAAGAACTCGTGCAGCGCGCGATGCAGTTTGGCGTCAACAACTACGTGACGAAGCCATTCTCGCCGGCGCAACTGCGTCAGAAAATTCAAGAAGTGTTTGGACCCCTGACGTGACCGCCGCGCAACCTCGCCCTCAACCACAGGCGCCAGAGCGCATGCTGCACGTCGTGCAAGGCGAGTATGCCGTGGTCGTCGAACCGGGCGTGGTTCTTACCACGATCCTCGGCTCTTGCGTGGCGACGTGCATGTGGGATCCGGTCGCCCAGATTGGCGGCATGAATCACTTCCTGCTTCCTGGAGACGACGAGACCAGCGGCGACTCGATGAAGTACGGCGTGAACTCCATGGAATTGCTGATCAACGGACTGCTTCAGAAGGGCGCCCACAGGCCTCGCCTTCAAGCCAAGCTTTTTGGCGGCGCCCATGTCATTCAGAATTTGAGCGACATCGGCGCCAAGAACGCCGCCTTTGCGCACAAATTTCTGCGCCTGGAAGGCATCCCGTGCGTCGGCGAAAGTCTGGGCGGCGATCGCGCGCGCCGGATACGGTTCTGGCCGACCACGGGGCGCGCTGGGCAGATGCTGCTTGAGTCGACGCATGCGGAGGTCGTTCGCGCCGAGAAGCAGCGCAGCGCGCCTGCCGCTCCTCAGCCGCAGAATACCGCTGCGGGCTCGATCGAGCTGTTCTGAGGAGCGCCGCGATGGGCGCTGCTCCCCAGATGCAAGAGCAAGAGGAGAGAGGCGCCGTCATTCCGGTCGGCGACATCTTCCTTATGCTGGCGGAGGAGCTGGAGCGCGCGCGCAGCCTTGGCCTCAGGATCGAGGGCGCGATCTGCGCGATTGCAGTGCGATCGCAGATCGACGGCGCCTTGGTAAGCGAATTGCAACATTTGGATGCAGTAATCCAGCACATCGCGGCGCTTCGGGATTACGCGGCCGAGCTCTCCAGGCGAAGCGATCGTGCCCAGAGCGTGGCGACGGCCAGCGCGTTGGAGCGCATTACGTTGGGGGAAGTGCGCGCGCGGTTGAGCGGCGGGCACTATGACGACAACCCCGACGACGTTTGGGAGATGCTGTGAAGGCAAGCGATGAGCGGCGTCGATCCAAACACTCGGCTGAATTTGAGCAAGGCGAGCGTGCTGCTTGTGGAAAGCAGCCAGCACTCGGCTGACGTTCTCGCGCAGATCATGAAGGGCTTCGGCGTAAGCGAGGTGCATCGCGCTTTGGCGAGCGACGCGGCGGAGAAAATGCTGCGCGCTAAGACCTTTGATCTGATCGTGATCGACCCAACTGTTAGCGATGGCGACGGCTACCGCATGCTGCAGGAGCTACGTCACAGCAGCGGCGCCAACGCCTATGTCCCGGTGGTGTTGATTAGCGGCCACGTTCGCGCGCAGGATGTGGCGCGCGCACGCGACACTGGCGCCAACTTCTTCGTGACGAAACCGATCACCCCGAACACGCTGCTGCAGCGCATCCTCTTCGTAGCCAAGGACAAGCGTCCGTTCGTTCAGGTCGGCAATTACATTGGACCGGATCGGCGCTTCAAATTCGAGGGCCCGCCTCCGGGGAGCGACGGGCGCCGTGAAAACGATTTGAAATCTCCGCTCGGCGATGCGGACGAACCCAACATGTCGCAGAACGAGATCGACATGATGATCAAACCTCAAAGGGTGATGATATGACGAGCGTCAGGAAGTTTCACCCAGAGGTTCGCCTCAAGAAACTGCTCGCGGAGTCGGGCGGCATTACAGCCGGCCAAGCCCTGGACCGGGCCAACGAGGGATTGGAGAGCATTCGCGAAGACTGCCTCGCCGGCGTGGATGAAAAGCTCACGCAACTCACGCAACTCGCCGCCTCCAGCGAGGCCGAGCGCGGCAAGCAGATGTACCGGTGCGCCAATGAGATTTTCGCGGAGGCGGGCGCCTTTGGGCTGGCCGAACTCAGCGCGGCGGCCCACAGTCTGTGCTCGCTGCTTTCGAATGTCGAAGACGACCGCCTGCCGTCATCGGCGATAAAGGTGCATATCGACGCGATGCGCGCGTTGCGGCGGCCAGATGTCTCCGGCAACGCGGCGGCGCGCGCGGCGGTGCTGAGCGGTTTGCGCGGGCTTGCAAAGCGCCACGCTGGCTGACGTTCAGCGGCGGCGGATGAGCCCCTCTTGCGCGGCTGAAGCGACAAGCACCCCATCTTGCCGGTAAATTGAGCCGAGATTGAACCCGCGCGCGCCCGATGCGGAAGGACTATCCTGCACGTACAAATGCCAGCGCGAAAAATTTGTGGGACGGTGGAACCACAGGATGTGATCGAGGCTGGCCGTTTGCACGCCCGACATCCAGCTCACGCCATGCGGCCGCATCGCCGTGCCGAGCAGCGAATAGTCGGACGCATAAGCCAACAGGCACTGATTGAGCGCCATGTCGTCGCCGAGATCGCGGCTGGCGCGGAACCAAACGGCGTGATGTGCGGGGAGTGGCGAGGGCGTCCGCAGATTCGCAGGCGTCACCGAGCGAAGCTCAATGGGTTCTTCGTGGCTCCAGCGCGCGGCCAGATCGGGCGTGTCTGCGAAGAGTGCGCGCAGGCGAGCGCGATCGTCTTCAACCACTTCTGGTGCGGGGAATTCCGGCATCGTGCTCTGATGATCAAACCCATCTTCGGGCGACTGGAACGAGCACGCCATGTTGAAAATTTGCTCGCCCTTCTGGATGGCGATCACGCGTCGGGTCGCGAAGCTCTTGCCGTCACGAGAGCGTTCCACTTGATAAAGAACGGGCAGCGCAGGGTCGCCCGGGCGGATGAAATAGCTCTGCAAGGAGTGGCAGACACGATCCTCAACGGTCTTGTAGGCGGCGGTCAAAGCCTGCGCGACGACTTGTCCGCCGAAGATGCGCTGCTTGGCGTCCTTGGGGCTTTTGCCCCGGAAGAGATTCATCTCGATAGGTTCGAGGCTCAGAACCTCGATAAGCTCGTCCATGTTGGACATGCGCATCACTCGCTGAATGGGACGCTTCGCATATGGTCTAGAATGGCGATGCACAAGCCGCGACGGTGCGGCAGAAGCGCAAAGCAAACCGGCGTTTAAGCCACGACCGCTTCGCCCCAGGTGTTGAACCCCGCAAAGCGCGGGGTCGAGGGGAGGTACAGCGCCTCCTTCTGCCTGATTTCGAAGCCCGCACCCTCGATCAAGCGCACCGGCTCGCGCGTCAGGTGGCAGCCACCCGCGATCCGCTTCCAGAGCGGTTCGACAAACCTTTGCGTACGCGACACCTCCGGGTCGGGCGCGAGGCCATGTTCGCAGAACAACAAGACGCCGCCGGGCTTCAGCGCCCGTCGCGCGCCCGCCAAGGCTGCGGCTGGATCTGGTATCGTACAAAGCGCGTAGGTCACGACAACCGTATCGACGCTTGCGTCTGGCAGGGAGAGGGCTTCCGCAGGTTCGGGCATGACCTGAATAGGCACGGCGCTGCGGGCGGCGGCCCGCTCAGCGCGCTCGACCATCCCCGGTTCGGGCTCAAGCGCGTACACTTTTGCGACGCGCGCCGGATCGTAGAACTGAGCGTTCAGTCCGGAGCCAAAGCCCAGCTCAAGTACAACGCCGCGGGCTTTGGGAATGATTTTGGCGCGCTGCCGACGGATGGGTTTGGCGCCGCACGCGCAATCGATCAGCGGCGGCAGGATGTAGCGCGAATAGAAGCTCATGCGCGCCATCGTATCGGAGCGACAACTATCGCGCCAGATTTCCCTGCGCATCGCACCACGGCAGACGCCGTCCGGTCCATGCCCGGGCGAGTCCTTCCGCAATCAGCGTTTCGCCAAGATCGCGCCCATCGATGAGGATGTACGCCACGGACCGACCGTAGCTGTCGTTTCGTCCGAGCGCGCGAATGTCGACGCGCGTCGCGCTTCGCACCAATGCTCGGGTGCGCCGCGCGGCGTGTTGACCCAGAGTGCGCTCGGCGCCGCAGCGCGCACGGTCGCCGGTTTCCGGCGTGTCGACGTTGCTTAGGCGGTAACGCTGTCCCGTCCTCCTATTGACCAATGTATCGCCGTCAATCGCGTAGAAGCTGTCGCCCGAGGGTTCGGAGGCGCCGCGCGCCGCTGGCGCCAGCGCGTTGCTGAGCAGCATGAAGAAGAGCGTCGCCAGCGCGAACCCCATCGCGCCCATGGCCTGCTTCGTTCGTCGCATCGGACAAGCAAAGCTAATCTCAGTTACCTAAGCGTAAACGTTGAGCTATGTGCAGTCGTTTTAAGGCGACGCCAACCACATCGCGCGCATGGTTCGCGTGTGTCGAGACCTGACAAGCGATCCATTGCGCCGCAAGATATGGCGATGATCGGCCGAACCCTCTTCGGGGCCGGCTGGCGCCACGAGCTCGCGTTGAGACTAGGCGCTTCGGAAGATCATATTGTGCGCGTCGAGTCGGGGGTCGAGCCGGCGCCCGAGGCCTGGCGCGGCAAGCTCATCGCGATGGCGCAGGACTTTGCCGTGCGGGCACTGGAGGTGGCGAACGCCTTGCTTGCCTCGGCAGCGAACGACGCCGACGTTGCGCCGCCGCGCCCGCCGCTTTACGCCTAGGCCGACTTAGCCTCCGCGTCGCGCGGATGCATGAAGCGCTGCTCGAGGACGGCCATGGTGTCGGCGACTTGCTCGAGCGCACGCACACTGCGCTGCTCCACGTCGGAAATCCGTTGATCCACGCGCTGGCGGAAAGCGTCGATTTGCGCGGTCACCCCGTCATCCAGCAGGGGGGCGGCCTCGATCGCCTGCAACCGTTGCTCATTGTCGGAGATGAATTGGGCGAAGCCGTCCCGAAGCGCCTCAAAAGCATCGGCTTGACGTTGCTCCCAAGCCGCCAGTCGCGACTCGATCTCCCGCAGGGCATCGGATTGGGCGCTTGATTCGTTGCGTGTCTTGTTGATCGTGTCTTGGAGCGCGAGAATCTGACGCTCCACGGCCTCTGAAGTCGGCGGTGCGTCCGCATTTTTGCGGGCCTCGCGCGCGGCGCCGTCAGCGCGCTCTTCCGAGGAAACGATCCGCCGCTGCAGCTCGTCCATGCGTTTGGCGAGACTTTCGTCCATGCGTCGCGCCCCAGCCAGCGCGGCGGTGAGCGCGTTCGCCTGGTCGCGCAGACTGGCAAGAGCCTGTTCAAACTCATCGGAATGGGCGCCGCCGCCCTGTTCCAATTGCGCCAGACGGTCGTTCAGCGCGCTGAGCGCGACGGCGTCGCTCTCGAGCTTGAGCATGCGGCGAGACAGCTGCGCCGCACCCGCGTTCATGGACGCCATGGCGTTATCGACGCTCTCTAGCCGGGCGGTCGCGCCGGTTTGCGCATCCCGCACTTTGACGATGTCGCCAGCGATTTTCTCGAGGGCGGCAAGCGTGCTTGTTTCGACCCGATGCGTCTCGGCGTTGGCGATTGGAATAGTTCGCTTGAGGTCGTCCTCCGCCGCCGCAAGTCGGGCGGTCATGGCGCCGATGCGCTGGTCAAGGTCGGATTGCAGGCGCGTCGCACCGATACGGGCGACGCTTTCAGCGGCCGTGAAGCCCGCGGTCATTTCGCTACGGAGGCGCTGGAGTTCGTCGTTGGTTGAGGCCAGGGAGTCGTCGGCGGCTTTCTGGCGCGCAAGGATGCCTTGCCCTTGTTCGCGCACCGCGGCGATGGCGTCGCCAAGTTCGGCGCGGGCGCTGTCGACGGCGGCCTTGCTTTCTCGGGTGTGGCGCGCCATTTCCGCGACGAGGGACGCGTGCGACTGGCGCATGGCGGCCGAGGTTTCCTCGACCGCAGCGCCGACGCGACCTTCCGCGCCGGCGATCTCGGCGCGCAGGCTTTCATACAGGCCTTGCGCGGCGCGCTCGGCGCTCTCCAATCGTTCGTTGAGCGCGCCAAGACGAGCGGCGCCATCGGCCATGGCCGCCTGCATTCGTTTGCGCGTCTCCGCGGCGCTCTCGGTCAAGCGGGCTTCGACGGCGTGCCGCAGCGCGCGCATCTCGCTTACCCAGTGGGCGGAGGCGGCTTCGGCTTGCTCGGCGGCGGCCTCGGCGGCGGCGCGCATTTCGGTCAGGCCGGCGTCAACCCGGCTCGCGGTGGCTTCCGCCAGTTCCGTGAAATCGTCGGCGACCGCGCGCTTGAGCGCGTCGTGCGCCTCCCCAAGGTCGCCCAAGCCGCGTTCGGCGGTGCGCACTGCCGTCTCCGCGCCCGCGACTCTTTGGTCCAGGCCGGCCAGGCGGTGGCTCAACGCATCGCGCAGCATGCGCTGTTCGTCGCCCAACGCTTCAGAGGCGCCTTCGGCTTCCGCCAAGCGGGCGCGCACGATGGAGAGGGCGCCCTCAACGCCGCTCATGCTCTGGTTGAGCGCGTCGGAGGTCTCGGCCGCCATGGCCTCGGCGACGTCGATGCGCGCGGCGAGGCCGAGAAATGAGTTGTCGAGCGCTTGCGCGGTGCTGTCGAGGCGGCCGATCGCGAGCGTCAGGCGGCGCTCAAGCGTCTTGATGTTCTGCGTCGGCGCGACGGGATAGTCCTGTGGAGCGGGAGATTTGGCCGGCGGTGCATCCGCCGCCGATTCCAGCGCCGCGCCGCCATCGCGCAGAACGCTTTCAAGATAGTCGGCGAGGCTCACGCCAAGGCGCGCGGCTTCGGCCACCGCCTTTTGGCGCGCTTCAGGGTCAACGCCCCAAAGCAGCCACGCATTGTCGCTCATCGCCAGTCCCTCGCGCCGATTGTCGACATTGTGGCAAAGGCGACCTTAAGGGCGCGTAAAGTGTGGGTTTTTGTTTCCGTGTGCGCTGCATCGGACGGTGCATCGTTGTCGGGGCGGGCACACTTTCAGAGCTTGCGGCGCTCCCCGTGCGCATTTTCCACGCAGCGCACGCAAATCATGGCATTGTACTTAACATTAAGGCGGATCGGAGCGGCGCCTTCGCCGCGCCACCTTACGCTCGCCAGATTCGCATGGCTCTTTGTTAAGCATCCCGAGGTTTGGCCCACTATGTAGACTTGAGCTCGGGAGAACGGAGGCACGATGTCCGAGGATATCTTTCGCAGCTATGCGCGTTCGTTTGAACAGCGGCGCGAAGCGGAAATGTCGTTGGCGGAGTTCCTGAACCACTGCCGAGACGACCCGATGGCGTACGCTACGGCCCACGAGCGCCTGCTGGCGGCGATCGGCGAGCCCAAAATGGTCGACACATCAAAGGATGCACGGCTTGGCCGCATCTTTATGAATCGAACCGTTCGGTTCTATCCCGCGTTCGCCGAATTCTACGGCATGGAAGAGACGATTGAGCGCATCGTCGCTTTTTTCCGCCACGCCGCGCAGGGTTTGGAGGAACGTAAACAGATCATTTACCTCCTCGGTCCGGTCGGCGGCGGAAAGTCGTCGCTGGCGGAGCGGCTTAAGGCGCTCATGGAAGAGCAGCCGATCTACGTGCTCAAGGCCGGCGACCAACTCAGCCCGGTGTTTGAACATCCCCTCGGCCTGTTCGACCCCGAGGTGTGGGGCGAGCGGCTCGAGAAAGAATACGCCATTCCCCAGCGCAGGCTGACGGGTCTGATGTCGCCTTGGTGCGTAAAGCGGCTCGACGAGTTCGGCGGCGACATCACCAAGTTCCGCGTCGCCAAACTCATGCCCTCGCGCTTGCGCCAGATCGCCGTCGCCAAGACGGAGCCCGGCGACGACAACAATCAGGATGTTTCCTCGCTGGTCGGCAAGGTCGACATCCGCAAACTCGAAATGCATGCGCAGAACGATCCGGATGCGTACAGCTACTCTGGCGGCTTGAACCGCGCCAACCAGGGCATGCTCGAATTCGTCGAGATGTTCAAAGCGCCCATCAAGATGCTGCATCCGCTGCTGACGGCCACCCAGGAAGGCAATTATGTCGGCACGGAGAATATCGGCGCCATCCCGTTCCAGGGCATCATCATGGCGCATTCCAACGAGGCGGAGTGGCAGTCGTTCAAGAATAATAAGAACAACGAGGCGTTCATCGACCGCATCTACGTGATCAAGGTGCCGTATTGCCTGCGCGTCGACGAGGAAAAAAAGATCTACGAGAAGCTCGTGCGGTCCTCGGAGTTGGCCGAGGCGCCGTGTGCGCCGGGCGCGCTGGAGATGTTGGCGCGCTTTTCCGTGCTTTCGCGGCTGAAGGAGCACGAAAATTCGAATCTGTTCGCGAAGATGCGCGTATACAACGGAGAAAGCCTCAAGGAGGTCGATCCTAAGGCGCGCACAATGCAGGAATACAAGGACGCCGCCGGCGTTGACGAAGGCATGGACGGCATTTCGACGCGCTTCGCCTTCAAGGTGCTGGCGGCGACGTTCAACCACGACACGCAAGAGGTCGCCGCTGATCCGGTGCATCTGATGTATGTTCTGGAGCAGCAGGTTCGCCGCGAGCAGTTTCCGCAGGACCAGGAAAACAAGCTGCTCGAGTTCATCAAAGCGGAGCTTGCGCCGCGCTACGCCGAGTTTATCGGCAACGAAATCCAGAAGGCCTACCTCGAGAGCTATCATGACTTCGGGCAAAACTTGTTCGATCGCTATGTCGATTACGCGGACGCCTGGATCGAGGACATCGACTACAAGGATCCCGATACCGGTCAGTTGCTGAACCGGGAGCTGCTCAACCAGGAGCTTTCAAAAATCGAGAAGCCGGCGGGGATCGCTAATCCAAAGGATTTCCGCAACGAGGTGGTGAAGTTTACGTTGCGCGCGCGCGCGGGTCACGGCGGCAGGAATCCATCGTGGACTTCCTATGAAAAAATTCGCGAAGTGATCGAAAGGCGCATGTTCAGCCAGGTGGAGGACTTGTTGCCGGTCATCAGCTTCGGCTCGAAAAAGGACAGCGAAACCGAGAAGAAGCACGAAGAGTTCGTGCTGCGTATGGTCGAGCGCGGCTACACCGAGCGCCAGGTCCGGCGGCTGGTCGAGTGGTACATGCGCGTGAAGCAGGCGGGGTGACGCGCCGCCATGCACATCATTGATCGACGCCTCAATCCTGGCGGCAAGAGTTTCGCAAACCGTCAGCGCTTCTTGCGCCGGGCGCGCGCGCAGGTGCGCAAGGCGGTGCGAGAGGCTTCAAGCCAGCGCTCGATCAAGGACGCCGGCAAGGGCGGCGAGGTGTCGATCCCCGCGGGCGGCGTCCATGAGCCGACGCTGCGCCGGGCGGCGCAGGGCGGCATGCGCGACTATGTTTTGCCGGGAAACAAGAAGTACATCGAAGGTGATACGATCCCTCGCCCGGAGGGCGGCGCCGGCGATGGTTCGCGCGCCAGCGACAGCGGCGAAGGCGAGGACGAGTTCCGATTTGCGTTGTCGGACGAGGAATATCTCGATCTCTATCTCGAGGATTTGGAGCTGCCGGACCTGGCGAAGCGGCAGATCGCCGGCGCCGAAGCGCTGCAATGGCGGCAGGCCGGGTTCTCAACCGCCGGACCGCCGTCGCGCCTCTCTGTGCCGCGCACACTGCGACACTCGCTGTCGCGGCGCATCGCGCTGAAGCGGCCGAAAGCCGGCGACGTGCAGCGCCTGCGCGAGGAGATCGAAAAACTCGAACGCGAGGGCGGCCGATTTGACGACCTCCAAGGGTTACGCGCGGAGTTGGAGGAAATGCTGCGGCGTAGCCGGCGCATACCCTACATCGACCCCGTCGATGTGCGTTACCGGCGGGTGGAATCGACGCCCAAACCGATCGCCAAGGCCGTCATGTTTTGCCTCATGGATGTCTCCGGTTCCATGAACGAGCACATGAAGGATTTGGCGAAGCGCTTCTATTCGCTGCTCTATCTTTTTCTTGATCGCCGCTATGAGCATGTGGACGTTGTGTTCATACGCCACACCCACGAGGCGCAGGAGGTGGACGAGCACACATTCTTCTACTCCCGCGAGACCGGCGGCACCGTGGTTTCCACGGCGTTGTTCAAGATGGAAGAGATCGTTCGAGAGCGGTATCCTATCGATCAGTGGAACATCTACGCCGCGCAGGCTTCGGATGGCGACAACACGTCGAGCGATAATCCCGTCGTGCTGCAGCAACTGCGCGATGCGATCCTGCCGATCTGTCAGTATTATGCCTACGTTGAAGTCGGCATGGACGACGAGGAAGAGCCGCCGGGCGGCGCGGAGTCGTCAACCAACCTCTGGCGCGCCTACCGCCGCGTTTCAACGGATTCTCCTTTCGCCATGAGAAGGGTTCGGCACCGGCGCGACATCTATCCGGTGTTTCGCGAGTTGTTCGCGCGGCGCCCGGAAGGCGCGGAAGCGGCATGACCGCAACCGCCCCCGCACCCAAGCTCTTGTTCAGCGGTCCGGATTGGGATTTCGATCTCATCAAGCGGGTGCATGAAGCCTGCGGCGAGGTCGGAATCAGGGAGATGGGCCTCGACCCTTATCCCAATCAGATCGAGGTGATCACGACAGAACAGATGCTCGACGCCTACGCGTCGACGGGCATGCCCTTGTTTTATCGGCACTGGAGCTTCGGCAAGCATTTCGCGCGCAATGAAGCGCTCTATCGCAAAGGGTACCAGGGGCTCGCCTACGAGATTGTCATCAACTCCAATCCCTGCATCGTGTACATCATGGAGGAAAACTCCGCGACGATGCAGACGTTGGTGATCGCGCATGCGGGCTACGGACACAGTCACTTTTTCAAGAACAACTATGTCTTCAAACAATGGACCGACGCCGACGGCATCCTCGACTATCTGGAGTTCGCGCGCGGGTTCATCGCTAAATGCGAGGAGCGCTACGGGCAAGAACAGGTGGAGCGTGTGATCGACGCCGCGCACGCGCTGCAAAGTCATGGCATTCATCGCTATCCGCGCAAGCGCATGCCGGATCTGCGCTCGGAGGAGCGGCGCGAGGAGGAGCGCCGTCGGCACGGCGAGCAGTTGTTCAATGATTTGTGGCGCACCGTTCCGGCGGGGCAGAAGAAGAAGGCGGACAAGGACGGTGAGGCGCGGCGCAAGGCGCTGCTGGGGCTGCCGGAGGAAAATCTGCTTTATTTCCTGGAGAAAACAGCGCCGCGTTTGCAGCCATGGCAGCGCGAAATTCTACGTATCGTACGTCTCATCAACCAGTATTTCTATCCGCAACGTCAGACCAAGGTGATGAACGAAGGTTGCGCGACGTTCGCGCATCATCGCATCATGACGCGCTTGCATGAGAAGGGCCAGCTGAACGACGGCGCGTTCCTGGAGTTCCTGCACTCGCACACAAGCGTCGTGCTGCAGCCGGCTTTCGACGATCGGCGTTATTCGGGCATCAACCCGTACGCGTTAGGCTTCGCCATGTGCGCGGATATCGAACGCGTGTGCGTGACGCCGACCGAGGAGGATCGCGAATGGATGCCGGACATCGCCGGCAATGGCGACGCCTACGGCGCGTTGCGCGAGATATGGGCGAACTATCGCGATGAGAGCTTCATCTCGCAGTTCTTGTCGCCGCGCGTGATGCGGGATTTCGGTTTCTTCCGCGTCCTGGATGACGAGGACGAGGAGGATATGAGCGTCGCCGCCATTCATGACGAACGCGGGTATCGCAAGATCAGGCGCGCGCTCTCAAAGCGCTATGACATCGCCTATCAGGATCCTGAGATTCAGATCGTCGATGTCGATCTCGCCGGCGACCGCAAGCTCATCCTGCAGCATCGCGTCATGGATGGGATTGTGTTGGAGGAGGCCGACGCCGAGCGCGTGCTGCAACACGCGGCCGATCTCTGGGGGTATGACGTGAAGCTCATCGAGGTCGACGATGGCGGCGTTGAGTTCGCGGAACATAACGCCAGTCCACGTCGGGTGTTCGGGTAGGGGCAGGGACCACGGTACATGAACAACCCTCACCCCCCCAGCCGCGCCAAGCCCTCCGTGATCGCGGGATCGACCTGCACGTCGCGCGCCGAGATCGGCCGCGTCAGCCGCAGCGTTTCCATTGAGCGCGCGCGAGAGAGCGCCACATAAGCTTGCCCAGGCGCGAACGCGCCGCGGCCGAGATCGATCTCGACGCTGTCGAGCGTCATGCCTTGCGCCTTGTGGATGGTCAGCGCCCAGGCCGGGGCGAGGGGGAATTGCACGTACTTGAACTCCTCCTTCACCTCCATCTTGTTTTCCTTTGCATTCCAGGTCCAGCGCGCTTGCGGCCAGGTGGCGCGTTCGACATCAACGTCGTCGCCGGCGTCGAGCGTGACAACGATCACCTCGTCATCGAGCTTCTTCACCGTGCCGAGCGAGCCGTTCACCCAACGCCCTTCCGGATCGTTTTGCGTGAAGATCACGCGCGCGCCGCGCTTCAGCACCAATTCCATGGGCGCGGGGAACCGATCGCCTTGCGCTTTCGGCGCTTCGCCCTCGAAGCCGCCCGTGTAGCGTGCGGTGACGCCTTCGAGCGCGGCGAGCCCTTGCGCGTTGTAACGATCCGCCACCGCGTTGGTGGCGCACAACAGAACCGGCCGCTTCGGCAGCGAGCGCTCCAGGCACACGGTGTTGAGGATGGTCACCGCCTCATCGACGCCGCGCCGTTCGCGAATAGCCGAGAGCAGCGCGATAAAGTCGCGATTGGTTTGGCGATGCACCTCCGTGAGTTCGATGGCCGCGAGCGGGGCGTCGCGCAGACAGTGCGCCGCGAACGCATACGGGCTGGCGTAACCCGCTTCCTCCAGCAGCGCGCCTTCGTCGCCGCGCACGACCGGCGGCAGCTGGTAGAAGTCGCCGACCAGCAGCATCTGCACGCCGCCGAACGGCCGCGAGGATTTGCGCGCGACCTTCAAGTGCTGATCCATGGCGTCGAGCACGTCGGCGCGCAGCATCGAAATCTCATCGACGATGAGACGGCGGATGGCGCGCGCGGTCCGGGTGAAGAACCAGTTCGGCTTCTCGTGATTGCCGATCAGCGGGCGCGGCGGAAAGCCGAAAAACGAATGCACGGTCTGGCCGCCGATATTCATCGCGGCGAGGCCGGTTGGCGCCAGCAGCGCTTGCGGAAAGCCCGGATCGGAGGTGACCAAATCCCGGATGAAATGGCTTTTGCCGGTTCCCGCGCGCCCGATCAGCATGACCACCGGCGTGCGGTCCGTGAGCGCCGCGCGCGCCTGCGCCACGGCTGGATCGGGAAGGGCTGCGGGAATCGCCATGCTTTGTGTATATAGAAAGCCGCCTCGGCGCGCTAAGCTGGGGATCAGGAGTTCGTCATGCGTGTTGGTTTCGCGGCTGCCGCCTTTTTGGGTTTCGCGTTGGCCGCCTGCGCCGCGCCGAACGCGCCGCCGGCCAGTCCCGAGGCGGTGAGCGCGGGGGCGGAGGTAGAGCAGCAAATGCGTGATGACGGGCGCGCCATCGCCGAAGCCCAATGCGCGGCGTGCCACGCGGTGGGCCCCTATGGCGCCAGCCCCAACCCAGCGGCCCCGACGTTCAGGACCGTGCTTTCGCGCTACCGCGCCGACGTTCTGGAGGAAGAGCTGATCAACGGCGTGCGCGTCGCGCATCCGATGCCGGAGTTTCAGTTCAACCCGCAGGGGGTGGATGAGCTGATCGCGTATCTGGAGAGCATACAGGAAGCGCCCGCGCCGCAACCGTAGCGGCGTCGCCAAATCTTCATCTAAGACCGCGCCAGGACAGCGCGGCAGCATAACTGTGGCTATGACGGTGGCGCCTGATTTGATCGCTCACGATCGCCGGACGTGATCGGACAAACTATCGGGGAGATGGTCGCAGGCGGAGTGGCTGGTCGTAATGGCAACGGAGCAGCCATTGCGAAGAAGCTGGCGATGAACGCAAGCCAGGCCGGATCGAACACGGCGCCGATGCCTCCCGGCATCAAAGAGCTTGCGCAGCTGCAATTTGAAGCTCTGACAGAGGACGCGGCGACCGCAGCGGGCCTTCCGGCCGGAACAGCCATCGCCACCCGTGGCGACGGAACGCGGATTTACTCGCTGCCCTCGCAGTCAGGACGCATCCGGGGAGGTGACTTCACGGCGTGGACCTTCGATGGCGAGGGTCGCGTGATCATCGCCGCCACAACTGATTTCCACGTCGCGGCGGCGATCAGCGACACCGAGTCGTTGATGTTCTTCACCAACAGCGCCGGACAAAGTTCCGAGACGATTTCCGCCTGGGCGCGCCCTGGCGAGATCAGAGCGATCGACGTGCCTGAGATTGGCGGCGGCGTCTGGTTTGTCGGTCCCGCGCGGGGTGACCCGCTCACCCAATTCGCGGCGGGCGGCATCAGAGCGTTTGTTGGCGGCGGCCACGATCTAGGACAGATGGGGCTCTCGGCGATCAAGAATCCTGTGCGCGCAGCGCAAGGGATCATCGACTGGAACGTTTCGACCTACCGGGCCGCTTACAATACCGGCGTCATGCTCACCACCGACAGCGGTCGTGCGCAGATCGGTGGCCAGATCAGCAACTGGGCTAATCGCACCGGAAGCAACATTGCCTGGCACGCGAACAACGGATCGCTGTGGGATGGTGCTGGCCAAATCGCTGGCAACATTGCGCTCGGAGAGGTGACGGGCGGAGGCCTGTTGAGAGCTGGCCCCACTCGCGCACCGGCAATTGTGCGTGAGCTGGAAGCAGCGCCCGGCCACACGAGGGCCTATCGCGCAGTCAGCGATGCTGAATTTGCGGATGCGATGAGCACGGGTCGATTTAACGTCGGGCCCAATTCGCTAGAAGGAAAATGGTTCGCTGACACAATCGACGGGGTTATCTCGCACGGAGATGGACTGCATGGTGCCGGCCGCTATCGTATCATCCAGGCCGATTTGCCTGATGCGGCGCCAAGTCTGTATCGGCTCCCAAACCTCGATGGATATGGGCCAGCGAGATACTTGGGCATTGACGACCTAGCGGGCGTACGGCCACGGCCGCTGTCGGGGGGTAATTGATGCGCGCGAGAGTGGTTTGGAGATCGAAAGAAGAGGGGGGGCGGGCCACTCCGCCTCTGGGTGAAGGAGCGCCGCCTTACGCGACGATCGTGAGATTTTTGGACATCAACGAGCCGTGGCCACAGGACGTTGTCTGGACGTTGGTGGTTGAAAAAATCGAATCCTCGACGGACGGAAGGGAGTGGTTGGCGAACGTCCGATTTTTGGTGCCACACGCGCCTGCGGAGGCCCTTCGCGCCGACAGGGCGTTTGAGCTTTACGAAGGTGCCAAGTGCGTCGCGGCTGGCGTCCTCCTGCCGAGCTAGTCAAGTGCGGCGCTCAGGGTGTCAGCGCCGCTGGCTGCGCTTACGTCCAGACCGCTCTCGCATCGCGGCTTTGACCGAGGTCGCGGCCTTGCCCACGGAAGCGGAAGCGGCTGCGTCGTGCGCTGGGGCGTCCAGGAAGCGCAGCTCACGCTCGATGTAGCGGAGCATTTCGTGGAGGGCCGAGAGCGCCTGAGCGTCGCCTGAAGCCTTTTGTGACGCCATCGC
>DDSN01000034.1 GCA_002343395.1 Hyphomonadaceae bacterium UBA2389
CGATCGGCATCCTGGTCGACGACGCAATCGTGGTGATCGAAAATATCGCGCGCCATTGGGCGATGCGAGATGGACGCACGCGGCATCAGGCCGCGATCGAGGCGGTCGCGGAAGTGGGCAACCCAACAATCATCGCCACCCTGACCGTCGTCGCGGCGTTGCTGCCGATGATGTTCGTGTCGGGCTTAATGGGCCCATACATGGCGCCGATTCCGGCCAACGCGTCCGCGGCAATGCTGTTCTCGTTCTTTGTCGCGGTTGTGCTCGCACCGTGGCTTATGGTGCGTTTCGCGCGCAAGACGCTTGAGGCCGCACATGCGGGTCATGGACACGGGGGGGAGGGCGCGCTTGGGCGGCTTTATCGAAGGGTCGCCGCGCCGATCATCCGAACCCGCAAATCCGCACGACGGTTTCTCGTTGGCGTGGGCGTGGCGACGGTTATCGCGTGTTCTCTCTTCGCTTTCGGGATCGTACGGGTGAAGCTCCTGCCATTCGACAACAAGTCGGAAGTGCAGGTGGTTGTCGATCTGCCCGAGGGCGCCTCGTTGGAGGCGACGGAGCGTGTGCTGATCGAGGCCGCGCGGATTGTCGCGCAAGCGCCGGAAGTCGTATCGGTGGATGCGTACGCCGGAACCGCTGCGCCGTTTAATTTCAACGGCCTTGTACGGCACTACTATTTGCGCAATCGGCCCGAGCTCGGCGATCTGCAGGTGACACTGGCGCCGCGCCAGCAGCGCGATCGCTCAAGTCACGCGATCGCGCTGGATTTGCGTGAACGTCTCCAGGCGCTGGATACGCCCGAGGGGACGGCCGTGCGCGTGGTGGAAGTTCCGCCAGGCCCTCCCGTGATTTCGACGCTTCTCGCCGAAGTCTACGGTCCAGACGCGCAAACTCGTCGCGCTGTCGCGAGCCAGGTGCGGCAGATTTTTTCGAGCGTGCCCTACATCGTCGATATCGACGACAGCTATGGGCAGCCGCGGCCTCGCCTGCGAATGACGCCTGATCGCACCCAGCTGGAGTATTTTGGCGTCTCCGAACAGCACGTGCTTGATTCCGTCGCGGCGACGCTTGGCGGTCAAGTTGTCGGCTATTCGCATCGTGGCGAGGGGCGCAACCCCATTGAGATCGCGGTGCGTTTGCCGCAATCCTCGCGAACCTGGTCCGAGAACTTGGCCGCGATGCCAGTGGCGATGGCCGCGAACGGATCGCGCCTCGTGCAACTGGGCGAAGTGGTCTCGGTGCAGGAGGAGCAGGGATCATTCCCGATTTTCCGGCGTGACGGCCGTTACGCCGAGATGGTGATGGCCGAACTTGCCGGCGCCTATGAGGCGCCCATCTACGGCATGATCGCAGTCGGCGACGCGGTGAAGCGCCACGATTGGGGCGAACTGCCACGCCCCGCCGTGAGCCTTTACGGCCAACCGGAAGACGAATCCGTCCCGACGCTGCTTTGGGATGGCGAGTGGGAAATCACCTATGTCACGTTCCGCGACATGGGGGCGGCTTTCGCCGTGGCCATTTTCGGCATTTATGTCCTGGTGGTCGCGCAGTTCAAGAGCTTCAAGCTGCCGCTGGTGATCTTAACGCCCATTCCGCTCACGCTCATCGGCATCGTCATTGGTCACATCTTGTTCAATGCGCCGTTCACGGCGACATCCATGATCGGCTTTATCGCGCTTGCCGGCATTATCGTGCGCAACTCCATTCTGCTGGTGGACTTCATTCGCCACGCGAAGACCGAGGCGAAATCCTTGCGTGAAGTTTTGCTGGAAGCCGGCGCCATTCGCTTTAAACCCATACTGCTGACCGCGATCGCCGCGATGATCGGCGCGGGCGTGATCTTGACGGATCCGATTTTTCAGGGGCTCGCGATCTCGTTGCTCTTCGGCTTAGCGTCCTCAACCTTGCTTACCGTTCTCGTTATCCCCGCCATCTACGTGGTGATGCGCGACGATGAAGGTTCGCCCGAAGCGACGCCGGTCGCCGACGAAGCCGGCGCGCCTCGCCTAAGAGCCGCGGAGTAGGAACCTGGCTAGGTCAATCGAAGAGATCGAATAGGCTGCCGCGCCTGCGGCGACCGTAACCGTACTCGCCGCGCTCGCCGAATTCACCCCGTTCGCCGTAGCTGCGTTGGGGATGCGGGTTGGCGGCTGGCGCAGGCGCCGCCAGCTCGCCGCGTGTGCTTTCTATGATTTTCTCCAACTCGCCACGGTCTAACCATACGCCACGGCATGTGGGACACATATCAAACTCGACACCGCTGCGATTGAGAGCTTGCATGTTGGCGTTGCAGTTCGGGCACATCAGGAGAGGCATGTCTTACTCCGCTCGAAGAGAAGGTTGATTGGGGTGGGAAAAGGTCGGCGCGCCGCGCGTGCGCACAAGCGAGTAGGCGATCGCGCCGCCGATGAGGGCGATCGTCGCCAGCAAGGACCAATGGGGCTCGAGGTAGGGAACGAGGTGCAGTTCCTTGGACAGCCCGAAGTTCCAGATGATCTTCACGCCAATCAGCACCAGCACGAGCGAAAGCCCGTATTTGAGGTACTTGAAGCGTTCGACCGCCGCGGCCAGCATGAAATACATCGAACGCAGGCCGAGGATGGCGAAGATGTTCGAGGTGTACACGATGAACGGATCGCGGGTGACGGCGAAAATCGCGGGCACGGAGTCCACGGCGAATACGATGTCGACGGCCTCTACCATGATCAGCGCCAGGAAGAGCGGCGTGGCGAACAGCACCAATCCGCCTGATTGAGGGTGAGGGCGGCGTACAAAGAAATTGTGATTGTCGATCGCGTCGGTCACGCGCAGGCGTTTTTTCACGAATTGCAGAACGATGTTGTCCTCGAGCTTCAAGTCGTGGGCGGCGCCGGAGATCATCTTCCAGCCGGTCCAAATCAGAAATGCGGCGAAGATGTAGAGAACCCAGGTCCATTCATTTACGACCGCCGCGCCGAGCGAGATGAAGATGGCGCGAAAGACGATCGCGCCGATGATCCCCCAGAACAAGACGCGATGTTGGTATTCCCGCGGGACGGCGAAGAACGTGAATATGAGTGAAATGACGAAGATGTTGTCGAACGCGAGGGCGGTCTCCAGCAGATAGCCGGTGAAGTACTGTATCAGCGCCTTGTGGTTGAGATTTTCGGGAGAGGAATAGTAACGCGGGTCCGGCTCGTAAACGAAACCCACGTAAAGTCCGAAGAGGGCCGCCAACGACGCAAAGCTCGCCCACATAAGCGCGCTTTTCCGTGGCGAGACGACGCCATCCTTTTTGTTCAGCAGGCCGAGATCGACCCAGAGCAGGAAGAAGATGAAGCTCAAGAATGCGAGCCAAAGCCATACCGGCTGGCCGGCGTACTCAAGCAGGAAAATTCCGGGCGTGGTGATATCCAAGGCAGCCTCGCTCTGCGTCTGGGTCCCTAGGCGCAATACCGCGAGCGCGCTTCGCGGCGTTGGGACTCTTGTTGAGAAGGGACTGCGGGCGGAGGCCTCTGCCGCGACTTTGCGCGGGTTGGGGGGACGGGATGCGCGGAAGACGCGCTCCGACCCGCAGTCCTCCAGTCCGACATCACGGAGGGCGTTGAAACCCTGCCGCCAGAGGGGCCCGGCCTGGCTCTGGGGAGATGGCGTTGGCGACCCGGTTTTGAAGAGGCGCGGCTATTGGAAACCGCAATAGCTGTTATTGGCCGCTGTCGAGCGACGCAAGGATGGTGTTCGCCAGGCGCTCGGCGGCGACCGGCAAGGTTTTGCCGGCGCGGATGAGCGCGATTTCAATGTCATCGAGCGGCGGGAAGCCCGCATCGGCGCCGAAGATCGTCAAATCGTCCGGCGCCATCTCGCTTGGCAACGCCATGACGCCCAAGCCGGCGCGCAACGCCGCGTGCTGGCCCGCGAGCGAAGGACTCGTGTAGGCGACGCGCCACGGGCGGCCGGCCGCGTCGAGCGCGCTGGTCATGCGCTTGCGATAAATGCACGGCGAGGGCGCGGCCACGAGGGGCAGGGGCGCATTTTGCGGCAAGACATCCTCGCCAGCGCCGACCCAAACCAGCCGCTCACGCCAGACCTTCACGCCAGCGTCGCCGCCCATGGGGTCGCGCTTGATCAACGCCAAGTCGAGTTCGCCCTGCTGCATCTTCTCCATGAGCCGCAATGTGAGATCGCAGGTCACCGAAAGGCTCACATGCGGATAGGCGCGCGCGTAGTCGCCGAGAATGCCGGGGAGGTGGGTTGTGGCGAAATCCTCCGGCGCTCCCAAGCGCACTTCGCCCTCCAGCGCGTGTTCGAAAATTTCGCCGACGATTTCATCATTGAGGCGCAGCAATTTGCGCGCCTGCGCCAGCAGGCCTTCGCCTTGCGCCGTGAGCACGACGCGGCGCGGATCGCGGCTGAACAATTCGGCGCTCACCTGCTCCTCCAGACGACGGATCTGAAGGCTCACCGTCGGCTGGGTGCGCCCCAGGCGCGCGCCGGCGCGGGTGAAACTTTTCGTCTCCGCCACGGCCACGAAGGCCCGTATCAGGTCGAGATCGAGATTAACCAGGCGCGGCTTTTGGCTAGGCATGCCCCGCTCAGGTAGGCGCTCGCTTGGTCAAGACCAAGGTGGCGGAGAGGGCGGGATTCGAANNGCCTTCAGCCACTCGGCCACCTCTCCGGCGAGGGCGTGTAATGGTGGCGCCGGGCCCGAAAGGCAAGGGGGGAGGGGGGGCTACTTGCGCTTCCGCTTCGCCCGAGCGGCCGCAATAAGCGGGGCGGCGAGCTGTTCGTAAAGGGCGAACAGATGCTCGACGCGGGCGCGGTCGGAATCGAAGGGCGCGGGGCGGTAAAGCTTGTCGATTGCGGCGTCGAGATCGCGGTGCGCCTTGCGGAGATCGGCGGGCATGAGATCGGAATCGTAGAGATCGGCCAAGGTCGCGCCCGGGTGCGCCACGCGCGCGTCGAGCACGGCTTGCGCCAGAGTGCGGATTTTGTCCTTGGCTTTGTCGTCCGCCGCGGGCCAGGGAAAGGTGTTGTAGTTTATTCCTAGCGAGTACTGAAAGTCGCTCTTCAACCTGCCCCCGATGTAACGGGTCCACGACATGTGCATGCGCGAAGTGACTACGGCGAAGTCCCAAAGGTTGGCGTCTGGTATGAAACGAATTTTTGTTCGAGGGGATCACTGGTGGCGCTAGCCAGCCAACCGGGATGTAGTCACGACGTTCAGAGCTCACCTCTGGAATTGCAAGAAATGGACGCTCAGGGATAGCCTCTACGTTGAATCGAGTTGGATAGGCAGCAATCGCGCGCGTGCTTTCGCGCGTGCTCGCAGCTCTGAACTCGCGTACTCTCCGCATGCGCTCACTAACTGCTGGCAATTGCTTGAGCTGTTGAGGCTCGGCAGACTGCAACGCAAGAATCCACCGAAACTCGTTGTAGATGAAATCATCGCCGCTGGCGTAAGGCTTAAGGAACGACGCTGCACCGGGCTCCGTCGCAAGAAATGCGTCCTTCTCCTCATTCGTGAAAATGTAGTTGCCGTCGTCGATAGGTTGGCAACCGGTTCTCATGGTAGGCGCTTCGCTCAGCGAACGTGATGCCTCATCCACAACCAAGTGCCGATCCCCCAATCCGCTCGAATCGAACAGATACGGCGATAGCGCCGCGTGGCGGCTTTCGACGGGGTCGCCTTTGATGTCGTCATAGGAGAAGAGCCGCTTTTCCTTGGGTTCGTCCTCGGCGCGGGTGAGGCCGAGCACGACCACATGCACATGTGCCTTGCCACGCGCCTCGCTCTCCCAGGCGAAAGTACGGTGGGCGAAGGCGATCTCCAAACCGCAGCGGTCGAACAGGATCGGCCAGAGCTGCGCGACCTGCTCGCCCTGCGTGATCGAATTGGTGGCGACGAAAGCGATGCGCGCGCTGCGCACCCCTCCCCTAGAGG
>DDSN01000136.1 GCA_002343395.1 Hyphomonadaceae bacterium UBA2389
GGCTTGTACAGCGCAATGCGATGGCGGTTTGGCGCAGCCCCGCGCCGCGCCCCGCCGCTGCCTTGCTCGACATGCTGAAAAACGACGCCGACGTGATGTCGAAGCTCGACCCGGCCGCGCTCGACGCCTGCTTCGATGACGCGCACCACTTCGCGCGCGTGGACGAAATCTTCGCGCGCGTGTTCACATCATAAACGTTGGTCTTCGAGACCCGCCGCCACCGCCTCCATCGCCCGGTCCATGGCGTCCCGCGCCCGTTCCACGCGCTCTTCCTGACGAATTCGCCGATCAAGGCTGCGGTAACTTGATCGCTCAAGACGAAGACTCTCCATGGCGAAGTTCGTAGCGGCGGTATGCCACTCAGCCGCCTCGACGCACGCATGCGGGATCGCCGTTCTCACCGTGCGCAGGTCAGACGAGCGCATAAGCTGAAGCCGCGGCAACTGGCTGCGCGCTGGTTCCGGAAAGTCGGAGACATCTAGCCAACCGCCCGCAAACGCAATCAGCACGCCGACGTCGAGGGAATCGGCGCCCGATGGCGCTCCCTCCGACGGGGGCAACGGCGGCCATTCTCGCTGGGCGGCGGACATCGACGCCGCATACGAGCGCACAGCGCCCCGAAGCGCCAACCGTCCGTCTTGAGAGCACAACTCGTGTTCGGCTTGTCCACTGCCAAGCCTGGCAAGCAGCGCCCGCGCCTCGTTCGCAGGCATCGGCGGGGGCGCCTGCGAACATGAGGTCAAAACCGCCACGAGAAAATAAACGCACCATCCACGCATCGGCGCTCATCGTGGCGCGGCGCGGCTAAGGTTGCGTAAAATTCCCAGCAGCCGCGCTTGCATGTCCGAACGAACCCCTTCACAGGCGGCGCAGGAGGCTTGAGCACATGGCAGACGAATTCGCGCCGAGCGACGAGTGGGACGAAGACACCATGATCGAAACGCGGCGCTTCGCGTTCGAGCACGCTCTCATCGCCCACCTGCACAAGCGGGACGCCGCCGCCGATCTCGCTGCGGTGTTCAAGGACGCCGATCGGATCGTGAATTACGTCTTGGGCGATCTTAACCCCTAACGCTTCCCGGACACGACGGCTTAGGTCCCGGCCTTCACCGACGCGCGCGCCTCCGCCAGCGCCTCATCCATCTTTGCGCGGATCTGGTGGTCCGAAAGTTGGACAGCATGCATGTCGAGGTCAGCTCGAATCTTCCGGAACAGGTCCTCTTGCCCCGCCTCTTCGAGATCGGCCATGACAACCGATTTCGCATAATCCTCGGCGGCCTCGTCGGCGAGTCCGATCAAGCCAGCTGCCCAGCGGCCCACAATCTTGGCGCGGCGCGCCTGCGCCTTGAATTCAAGCTCTTGATCTAATTGGTATTTCTTCTCTTCGGCGCGCTCGCGGTCGTCGAATTGGCCCATAAGACGTATCACCCTCCAATCACTTCGCCCTTGAATAGGGAGCCCTAGGCTGGCGATCAACCTGGTGTGAGCGCGCAGGCAAAGCGGCGGCGTACGATTGTGACCTGGTCATAAGTTCCCTAAATTGCCGCTTCGCGGGCGGCGATTCCGCCCACGCAGAGCCATCCGGAGCGTTCGTCCGGCCGCCCGCAGGAGGGCCCCCATGTCCCGACGCAAGAAGATCTACGAAGGCAAGGCCAAGATTTTGTATGAAGGCCCCGAACCGGGAACGCTCATCCAATACTTCAAGGATGACGCGACCGCCTTCAATGCTCAGAAAAAGGCGATCCTCGAAGGCAAGGGCGTGATCAACAACCAGATCAGCGGGTTCATCATGCAGAACCTGAACGCGATCGGCGTGCCCACCCACTACATCAAGACCATGAACATGCGCGAACAACTCGTTCGCGAGGTGGAGATCATTCCGCTCGAGGTTGTCTGCCGCAACGTGGCCGCGGGTTCGCTCTCCACCCGCTTGGGCATCGAGGAAGGCACGCCGCTGCCGCGCTCGATCATCGAGTTCTACTACAAGAAGGACGAGCTCAACGACCCGATGGTGGCCGAGGAGCACATCACCGCGTTCAATTGGGCAAGCACACAGGAAATCGATGACATCATGGCGCTGACGCTGCGCATAAACGACTACCTGTTCGGCATGTTCGGCGCCGTGGGGATCAAGCTCATCGACTTTAAGATCGAGTTCGGCCGGCTGTACGAAGGCGACATGGTGCGCACGGTCGTCGCTGACGAAATCAGCCCGGACAGCTGCCGCCTCTGGGACGTGCAGACAAACGAGAAGATGGACAAGGATCGCTTCCGCCGCGATCTCGGCAACGTCACCGAGGCTTATGTCGAGGTCGCGCGCCGTCTCGGCATCGTCAAACAAGCCGCCGCGGGCGGCGAAAGCGTGCATTGAGGGGGTCAGTAGTCAGGTAGTCAGGTGTCAGTAGCGGGTGCCTACTGACCACCTACTCGCTACTCACTTCCCCGCAGGGGGAACATATGAAAGCCATTGTCACGGTCGGCTTAAAGCCCGGCGTTCTGGATGTGCAGGGAAAAGCGGTCGCTGGCGCGCTCAAGGAGCTCGGCTTCGCGGACGTGGAAGACGCACGCGTCGGCAAACGCATCGAGATCACGCTTGACGACGCGCTCGATCGGGAAACCGCCGAAGCGCAGGTCAAGGATATGTGCGAGAAGCTGCTCGCGAACACGGTCATCGAGAGCTACCGCGTCGAAATCGCGGGCTAGACGTCGCGCGGCGGCATCCTTGCAAGCGGCGGCGGCGCGGCTAGGCTTCTCAAGACATTGAGGGTCAGCCGATGCTCACGTGGGGCGACGATTATCCAATCCATCAAACGCCAGAGCCGGTCGCGTTCTCCGGCAGCGACCGGAACTTCTACGACCGCTACTTTTTCAACGGCTACACGCCGGACTTTTCGGTTTTCTTCGCGGCGGCGTTGGGCGTCTATCCGCATCTCGACGTGATCGACGCCGCCTTCTGCGTGCTCGTCGACGGCAAGCAGCACAACGTGCGCGCCTCGCGGCGGCTCAACAGCGAGCGCATGAAGCTCGATGTCGGCCCCATCGAAGTGCGCGTGATCGAACCGCTTCAAAAGCTCGGTGTTCGCGTCGGCGACAATGACGGCGGCGTCCGCGCCGATCTTGTCTTCGATGCGCATCACCGCCCGATCGAAGAACCGCGCTTCACCCGTCGCAACGGCACGCGCATGTTTATGGACTACACGCGCATGACCCAAAACGGCGCGTGGTCGGGCGATCTCAGCATCGGCGGCGAAAAGCTTGCTGTCGCGGGCGCATTCGGCACGCGCGACCGCTCATGGGGCATCCGGCCTGTCGGCGCGCCGGACTCACAACCTGGCTCCGATGCTTTCCAGTTCTTCTGGCTCTGGGCGCCGTTCAATTTCGAGCGCTATGCCGTCTTCTGCCACACCAACGACGATGAGGCCGGCAAGCCCTGGAACCGCCGCGCCGTCATCGACCACATCGGCGCCGCGCGCATCGAATACGAGCAACCGATCTTCGATCTGAAATACCGCGCGGGCTCCCGTCGCCTGCAGCGCGCCAACATCGCGCTCGGCCCCGACGCCGCGCTCAACATCGAACCCACCGGCGCGCATTTCTACATGAGCGGCCTCGGCTACACCCATCCGACCTGGGGGCACGGGCGCGATCACGGCGCGTTTGAAACCGCCTACGACGTCATCGACACGCACGCCATCGACGACAACGCGCCGGCGCAGATGCACATCCAAGCGCTGGCGCGCGCGACGTTGAAAAACGACGGCGTACAAGTCGGGATCGGCGTTTTGGAGCAATTCCTGATTGGCCCGCATGCGCCGAGCGGTTTTAGAGCCATGCTGGACGGAGCGCCGTGACCGTCGCCGCGCACCCGGACGGGTTCACCACGGGCTGGCTTGAAACCGTGCTCGGCGCGCCGGCCGGCGCTCTGCGCGGCTTCAGCGCCAAACCGATTGGCACCGGTCAGATGAGTTTGAGTTTTCGCGTGAGGCTTGATTGGCGCGACGACGAGGGCCCCGCGTCAATCGTCGCGAAATGCCCTTCCACCGATCCCGGCACTCGCGCCATCGCCGCCGCGCTCGGCTCCTATGCGCTGGAGTTGGGCTGGTACCGCGACCTTGCCCACGTGATCGGGGTCAACTGTCCGCGTTGCCTTCATCTTGAAGCCGACGCCGATCAAACCGCCTTCGTGTTGCTGCTTTCCGATCTGGCGCCAGCGCAGCAGGGCGACCAACTCGCCGGCGCCTCCATCGCGCGCATCGAAGCCGCCCTCGCGCAGGCGGCTCTGTTGCACGCGCCGCTCTGGGCAGACGCGCGGCTGGCCGACATTGCGTGGCTGCGACCACGCCCAAACGTCGACGCCATGGTGCGCCAGATGCTTCCGCCGCTCTACGCGAAATTTCGCGAGCGGTACACGGAGCGGCTGGCGCCGGAAATCATTGAACTTGGCGACGCGTTCGTGGCGCGCGCCGACGCCTACTTCAGCAAAGCGCCGAGCGCGCGCACGCTCCAGCATCGCGATTTTCGCATCGACAACATCCTGTTCGCGCCCGGAGACCAGAGCGCCTACGTCGTCGACTGGCAGACGCTTGGCATCGGCGCGGGCGCGGCGGACGTCGCCTACCTTATCGGCACCAGCATCGCCGACGCCGCCGTCCGCGCCGAAGAAGAGGAGCGTCTGGTCCATCTCTACGCGCAAGCGCTGCATGCGCGTGGCGTGACGACGCCCGCGGAGACGCTATGGACTGAGTATCGCCTCTACGCGTTCAGCGGCCTAGTCATGGCGATCATCGCGTCGATGAACGTCGAGCGCACGGAACGCGGCGACGAGATGTTCGCGGTCATGGCTGAGAGGCCAGCGCGGCAAGCGCTGCACCTCAACAGCCTTTCCCTGCTCTAACGGCTACTGCGGCATCTCCGTCGAGAGCGGCCGCGCGATGGCTTCGGCGATGCTCGCCTCAACATCGTTGTGGCCGCCAAACGCGGTGCCGACCTGGATGGCGCGCACGCGCTCGGCGTAGGTCGCGTAGGCGGCTTCCGGCAACGGAACATACCCAACTTCCGGCGCAAGTCGCGCGGCGTTCGCGATATAGTATTGCATGAAGCGCTGCACCTGCGGACGGCGCAACGCCTCCGCATTGGCATAGATAAACATGGGCCGCGCCAGCGGGTAGCTGCCGTCCGCGATGCTTTCCGCGGTCGGCGTCACGCCATCGACTCTCAGAGCGCGCACGCGCTCGCGGTTTTGCACGTAGTAGGCATAGCCAAAGTAACCCATGCCCCCGGCGTTGCTTGAAACGCCCTGGACGATCACGTTGTCGTCCTCGCTCGGGGAAAAGTCCGTCCGCGAGGCGCCGCCTTCGCCCGTCACCGCTTCGGTGAAATAGTCGAACGTGCCCGACGCCGTGCCCGGGCCGAAGAGTTGGAAAGGCGTATCCGGCCACGCGGTGTTCACCTGGCGCCAGCGCGTGATGACGCCATCGGCCGCCGGCTCCCAGATGCGCCGGAGCTCGGTCATGCTCACGCCCGTCACCGGACTGCTTGGATGAACGACGACGCTCACGCCATCGAACGCGATCAGCACTTCAACGTATTGAATGCCAGCCGCCGCACAGGTGCGCATCTCATCGGCGAGGATTGGGCGCGAGGCGTCTTGAATTTGGGTTTCACCGCGACAGAACTTGGCGAAGCCGCCGCCCGTGCCGCTTTCGCCGACGGTGACGCGCGCCGCGGCGGTTTGGCTCGTGGTGAAGGCTTCCGCTGCGGCCTCCGACAACGGATACACGGTCGACGATCCATCGATCTGGATCGACTCCCCCGATCCGCCCGCCGGCGCGTCGCCACCGCCGCAGGCCGCCAGAGCCAACGCCAACCCCATGACGCCCGCGCGCATCACATATCCTCGCATTACAAGCCCCCACTTCTTCCGGTTCCAAATCCGCCGCCGTGTGCCACGGTTTTGTGACAAACGCGTATCAGTCCTGCCTCTTCTCATCGCGCGGCGTTGGCGGCCCCTCAGGGCCGGGCCCGTTCAGACGATAAAGAATTCTCGTCAAAATCAGTGTGATCCCGATGGTCGCCAGCAGCGCGATTATGATCCAAGTCGGCATGGGAACTTCATAGCACGCCCTTGGCCGGAATCACCGCCCGGACTAGAAGAGCCAGATGAAATCCGCCGTGATCGTGTTTCCGGGGTCCAACTGCGACCGAGACGCCGCACGCGCCATCGAGCGCATCACTGGCGCGGCCCCAGCCATGCTCTGGCACAAGGAGCCTGACCTGCCCGCGGGAACCGATTTGGTGGTGTTGCCGGGCGGGTTTTCCTATGGCGACTACCTGCGCTCGGGCGCCATGGCGGCGCGGAGCCCAGTCGTGCGTGCGGTCACCGCCCACGCCGAGCGCGGGGGGCTCGTCCTGGGGATTTGCAACGGCTTTCAGGTGCTCACCGAAACGCGCCTGCTTCCCGGCGCGCTGGCGCGCAACGCCGGGCTCAAGTTTCGCTGCCTCGAGGCGCCGCTGGCGATCGTGAACGCCAACACGGCCTTTACCCGCGCCTATCGGGAAACCCGCGAGACCGCGATCCCGATCGCCCACGGCGACGGCCGCTTCATCGCCGATGAAGACACCTTGGAGCGGCTTGAAGGGGATGGCCGCGTTGTGTTCCGTTATCTCGACAACCCAAACGGCTCCGCGCGCGACATAGCGGGCATCGTCAACGAACGCGGCAACGTGCTTGGCATGATGCCCCATCCGGAGCGCGCGTCCGATCCAGCGTTGGGCCGCACCGGCGGCGCCGCATTGTTTCAAAGCCTTCTGGAAGCCGCATGAGCGCCAAGAAAAACCCCGCGTCGTCAGCCTCCGACTTCGACTCCGAGGTCGATTCCGCGCGCCGGCGACTGGAAGCTTCCCTGAGCGAAGAAACGGCGTTTGACGAATTGGCGGCTCTCCAGGCGCTAGCGCCGATCCTTGAGGCCAAGATCTCGTCGCGGCGCCTTTCCTTCGCGCTCGGCGAGGATGACGACGAGACCAATATCGTCATCGTCCATGTCGAGACCGACGACGAACTCGGATTCATCTACGCCGAAGATGGAGAGTATGTTTTCGAGAGCAATCTCGAGGCCTATTTCGACGACTTCGTCGACGACGACGCCGAGCGCTTCGTCGAGAGGCTTTACGAAAACCTCCGCGCCGACCTTCCAAAATACGAAGTCGAGAATAAGGGCTAAGCCGCGCGCGTGGGCGGTGCGCCGCCTGGTTTAGGCGCGGCGCGGCCGAGGCGCTTGTCAACCACCTTCACAAGACCGCGCACCAATTCCTCGCGCGCGTCTTGATGCTCCGCCCCCAAGACGCAGAGCTTCTGCATCGCGTCGATATGGGTTGTGAGAACGTCTTGGTCGACCGCGCCGGAACCACCGATGGCCGCGATATAACGCGAGAGAGACCGCGCGGCGTCGCCCATGAACTGGTCGCGCACGTCGTCGGCGAGTTGCTCGGTATCCTTCACCGCGGCGTACACTTCGCGTAACTTGCGGCGATCATTCGGAGTCAGGTCCGCGGCGAGTTCGCTGATCCGCGTCAGGCACCTGCGCACGAGGGCGCGGTTGCTTTCGGCTTCCCAGAGCGGCTTGTCGTGTTCTTCCAACGGATCGGTGAAGCGCCGCATGGGACCACCATAATCCTCGAGCATGCGCCGGCGCCGGCATGGGCCGACATAGGCCACGCTCTCGACGAACCGGCGCGGACGAAGCAAGCAAGCCTCGACGCGCGAAAGCAAGGCCGCGCCATTGAACGGGCGCACCAGCATTTCGTCGACGCCCGCCTCGCGCGATGCATCGAGAAATTTCTGTGTCGGCGTGTCGGTCATCACGATGATCGACGTGGCGCGATTGACCACGCCATACCCAGCGCGGATCATGCGTGTAAAGTCGAGCCCCGAGATCGCGGGAATACGCGAAGAAGTGATCACGATGCGCGGCTGGAACTCGGCCGTCAGCGTGAGCAGTTCAACGCCGTCATTGGCGATCTGAACCTTCTCAAATCCCGCACCAGCGAGAACATCTGCGACGAGTTTGCGCGTATACGCATTCTCGTCGCAGACAAGAAACTGAATGGCGCGAGTCTTCGGAGACATGTCCGCCCAACCAACCAACACTGAACCCGTCGGGGCCCCAACACGCGGTGTTGATCGCACATTCACATTGAAAAATGCTTATCGGAGGGTTTCGCGCGATTAACCACGCTGGCGTTCCAGGCGCGCGATCAGGCTCGATGTATCCCAGCGCCGCCCGCCCAAGGCCTGCACGTCGGCGTAGTAGGCGTCGATGAGCTTGGTCAGCTCGACCTTGGCGCCGTTGCGTTGAGCCTCTTCCATGACCAGCGCGAGGTCCTTGCGCATCCAATCGACCGCGAAGCCGAAATCGAAACGCCCCTCGCTCATGGATTTCCAGCGGTTTTCCATCTGCCAGCTTTGCGCCGCGCCCTTGGAAATCGCCGCAATGACCTTCTCGACATCAAGCCCCGCGCGCTTGGCGAAGTGCAGCCCTTCCGCGAGCCCCTGCACGACGCCCGCGATACAGATTTGATTCACCATTTTCGCCAGCTGCCCGGCGCCGGCGGGTCCGATCAGGGTAATGTTGGCCGCGTAGGCGCGCATGATCGGCTCGGCCTCCGCGAAGACGCCAGCCTCGCCGCCGGCCATCACGGTCAAGCGGCCCGCCTCCGCGCCCGCCTGCCCGCCCGAAACGGGAGCGTCGAGAAATCCTAAGCCCTGCTTCTCCGCGCGCCCCGATAGTTCCCGGGCGATTTCAGCCGACGCCGTCGTGTGGTCGACAAAGATAGCCCCTCTCCGCATGCGCGGCGCGGCCGCTTCAAACACCTCACGCACGTCGCGGTCATCGCCGACGCAGGAAAACACGATGTCCGCGCCGTCCACCGCGTTGGCGATGGCGCTATACGTGCGTCCCTTGTGCTTCTGCGCCCAGTCGCGGGCCTTTTCCTCGGTGCGGTTGTAGACGGCGACATCATGACCCGCCTTTGACAGGTGGCCCGCCATTGGAGCGCCCATCACGCCCAGGCCTATGAACGTCGTTTTCGCCATCGTGCCGATCCCTTGCTCGCAACGCCATCTTAACCCCATTTCGTCATTGATGCGCGGCTCTCCTCCAGAATGGACGGACCATGGCCTCCGCGACCAATCAGCGCCCTATCATCATCAAGAAGATCAAGAAGGGCGGCGGCGGCGGTCATCACGGCGGCGCCTGGAAGGTCGCCTACGCCGACTTCGTGACCGCGATGATGGCGTTCTTTCTGCTGATGTGGCTCATCAACACCACCAGCCCCGAACAACGGCGCGGCATCGCTGAGTTCTTCGCGCCGGCCAGCGTCAGCCGGGTTTCCTCAGGCGCGGGCGGGTTGTTGGACGGAACAAGCTTCGCCGAGGAAGGCGCGCGCCACGGCCACTCCGCGCCGGTCGCGGAATCGTCCGAACCGCAATACACCTCAAACGCGGACGACCAGAACGAGGCGCAATCCAATACCGGCCCCGGCGGCGAAGCAACGCCAAACGAGGATTCTCTCTCGCGGGCCCGGTCGATGCGCGAAAGCGCGGAATTTTCACGCGCCGAAATCGCCATTCGGCAGGCGATGCAAGACATGCCGGATGTGGCCGAACTCTCGCGCAACGTCATCATGGAGCAAACCCCCGAGGGTCTCCGCATCCAGATCGTCGACCAGGAAGGACGCTCGATGTTCAGTCCGGGCGACGCCCAGCCCAATGATCGCGCCCGCCGGTTGCTGGTGGCGATCTCGAGCGTTCTCGACCAGCTGCCCAACCGCATCACCATATCGGGGCACACCGATGGCTCGGCGCCGGGCGGCCGCTATGGTTCGAACTTCGAGCTTTCCGCCGCGCGCGCCGACGCCGCGCGCCGCATCCTCGCCGCGCAAGGGATTCCGACGAACCGCTTCTACCAGATCGCGGGGCGGGCGGATTCCGAGCCGCTATTCGCCGACGATCCAACGCTTCCGGGCAACCGGCGGATCGCCGTCACGCTGCTACGTGAGGCGCCGCCGCTCCCAGCGGACATGGGCCTTTAGCGCCTACCAGACGCGCACGCGTTGCTCCGGCGCGAGATACTGCGCGTCACTCGGCTGAACATCGAAGGCGGCGTACCAAGCATCGAGGTTACGCACCGTGAGCGCCCGGAACATGCCCGGCGCGTGGCCGTCGGTCGCGATCCGCTGACGCAACGCTTCCTCGCGCATTTTCGTCGCCCAGGTCTGAGCGTACGCGAGGAAAAAACGCTGATCGCCGGTCAGGCCGTCGATTACCGGGGCCTCTCGCCCACCCAACGACGCGTGGTAGGCGTCGTAAGCGGCTTGCAGGCCGGCGACATCGGCGATGTTCTCTCCCAGCGTCAGCGCGCCATTCACGTGCAGGTCCGGCAGCGCCTCGTAGGCATCATACTGACGTGCGAGCGCTTCGCCTTGGGCGCGGAAAGCGGCGAGATCGGCCTCCGTCCACCAATTGCGCAAGGCGCCGGTTGAATCGAAGGCGGCGCCGTTATTGTCGAAGCTGTGGCTGATCTCGTGGCCAATTACCGCGCCGATGGCGCCGTAATTGTAGGCCGGGTCCGCCGCCGCATTGAAGAACGGCGGTTGCAGGATCGCCGCCGGGAAGTTCAGCGCGTTCTGCACCGGCAGGTTCACCGCGTTGACCGTCTGCGGCGTCATCCACCATTCCGCACGATCCATCGGGCGGCCAAGTTTGGCGATCTGATGAGCGTACTCGGCGCGCTCGCCCGCGATGGCGTTCGCGTACGCGTTATCGGCGGTGACCTCGTAATGCGAATAGTCCCGCCAAGCGTCCGGATAGCCAACGCCGACGACAATCGTTTCAACCTTGCGGACCGCCTCATCGCGCGTGCTCGCGGCCATCCACTCAAGACCGCGAATGCGCTGCGCGAAAGCGGCCTTGATGTTGTCGACCATGCCCTGGATTTCCTCGCGCGCGGAGGCGGGGAAATAACGCTCGACATAAGCCCGACCGACCGCGTCGCCGAGGTGCTGGTTCAGCGCATCGAGAGCGCGCCTAGAACGCTCGCGCTGTTGCGGCGTACCCGACAGCGCCGTGCCATAGTAGGCAAAGTGGGCTTGGTCGATGGCCGTCGGCAGCACATCCGCGTGGCTGTTGATTTGGTGGAACGCCAACCAATCCTTCCACGCCTGCAGCGGCTGCGACGCCACCAGCGCCGAGAGTCGCGTGATCGCCTGCGCATGGTAGGCGCCGAAGCGCTGTTGATTGGGCAGCTGCGCCGCTGCGAGAAACGCATCCCAATCGATGCCCGGCGCGCGCTGCTGGAGTTCGGCCCGGGTCCACACGGTCGCGGATCCAGCCATGTTTTCGCTTTCGGCGCGCGACACATGCGCGCGTGCGATTTGCATTTCGAGATTGTAAATCCGCTGCGCCTTCGCTCCCGCGTCGGTGACGCCAGCCGCCGTCAGCACTTGCTCGATATAGGCGCGATACTGCGCCCGCAACGTCATCATCTCCGCGTCGTTGGCAAAATAATACTCGCGCTCGGGCAAGCCGAGGCCGCCTTGGAGAATGTATGGGATCACCTCACCTGGCGTGGCCAAGCCTTGCGTGACAAAAATTCCGAAGAGGTTTTCGGTATAGAAGTTGGTGGCGTTGAGCGGATCGACGTCCGCTCGAACTTGCTCGCCCAAAACGCGCGACAAATCGCGCCGGTTGGCGATCGCCTCGAAGCGCGCGAGGTCGCCCTGCAGCGGCGCCGTGCCGGCGGCGTCGATCGCGGCGGTGTTGATGTAGGCGTTGTAGAAGTTCGCGATGCGGGCGGCATCGGCGCCCGGTGGTGGATTCGACTGAATGATCCCCATCACGAGTTCGGTCGTCTGCCGTTCGGTCTCGAGGAAGGCCCGATAAAAGGACCCCACGCTCGACCGATCCGCGGGGA
Source organism: Hyphomonadaceae bacterium UBA2389 (assembly GCA_002343395.1). Taxonomy (GTDB): domain Bacteria; phylum Pseudomonadota; class Alphaproteobacteria; order Caulobacterales; family Aquidulcibacteraceae; genus Vitreimonas. The sequence goes on from DDSN01000136.1 coordinate 11,970, forward strand.
TCTCGGTGCTCCGCTGCCAGGCGCCGTTGGCATAGTCATAAAAGTCCGCGCCGGGCCGGACGCTCGTATCCATCCCCGCCAGGTTCACGCCGACCTGAGGCGCTTCCGCCCTCGGCCCGCATGAAACCGCCGCGAACGCCAAACCAGCGATCAAAACCAATGCGGGCGCTAGTCGCTTTGTCATCGTCCACCCCTGAGAAATGCGTGCTCCGCTATAGGCGCGCGGCTCGCTGCCCAAAAGCGAAAGACGACAGACGTCAGCGATCGTGTTCCTTGCGCCGCTTGACTTCCTTTTTGTTAATCGCTACCTTTTTTATGCAAGGTAGCTTATGCCGAACGCTGACGAACAATTTTCCGGCCTTCGCAAGGGCCTTCTCGAGTTCGCGATCCTGACGATCGTCTCGGGGCGGACGGTCTATGTCGGCGACATTCTGGCGACCCTGGCGCCAACCCCCTTCGCCACACAGGAAGGCACGCTCTACCCGCTCCTCTCCAAACTCAGGCGCGAGGAGCTGGTGGACTATCAATGGGTGGAGAGCGGCCAAGGACCTCCACGGAAATACTACCAGATCACCGAAAAAGGCGCCGCGCGGCTCGATGAACTCGCCGCCTACTGGCGCCACCTCTCCACAACCCTCGATAACCTCGCTGCAGGGCGCTGAACCATGGAACGCGTCGTCACTATCAATCTCAACGGCAATCCTTACCAATTGGAGGAGCCCGCATACGATGCGTTGCGCGCCTACATCGGCAGAGCGGACGCCGCGCTCGCCGATAACCCGGACAAGTCCGAAATTGTGCGCGACCTTGAGCAAGCGATCGCAGACAAATGCGCAGCTTATCTCTCGCCCGCGAAGTCGGTGGTTAGCGCCAGTGAGATGACGCGCATCCTCGAAGAGATGGGGCCCGTAGAGGGCGCAGGCGAGGACAACGCGCCCCGCGCCGAGACCAGCGCCGGCGAGGAGCCGCGCAAACGCCTCTACCGCATCAAGGATGGCGCGGTCATTTCCGGCGTGTGCGCCGGCTTGGGCGCCTACTTCGACCTCGACGCCAACATCATTCGGCTTCTGTTCATCGTATCCGCGCTCATCACCGGCGGCGCGACGTTGCTCGTCTACATCGCGATGATGTTCCTTGTGCCCTCCGCGCACACAAGCGAGGAATGGGCGGCCGCGCATGGCGTGCCGTTCAACGCGCAGGAAGTCATCGACCGCGCCAAACGCGAGTACCAGCACTTCGCAGAAACAGGTCCCCCGTGGACGTGGTCGCGTGGACAACGGCGGCAATGGCGGCGCGAGATGCGTTCGCGGTGGCGTGATTGGTCTCACCACTGGCGTTGGCAAGCCGCGTCGGCCCCAGCCCAGCCCGTTGGCTATTTCACGCGTGTGATCGCGGGATTGTTCGCCTTCGTCTTCACGGTCGCGTCCGCAGCTCTGCTGATCGCGTTCCTGATTGCCTTCTTCACTGTGCTTGGGACGGGACAGCTTCTGGGATGGACGCCACCGACGGATGCGCCGCTTTGGCTGGTGCTTGTCATTCTTGCGCTGGTTTACGGCTTCATCTCGGCGCCGTTCCGCGCCTTGAGGCGCGCCTCCTACGCCACGCTAAGTGGCTACCGACATGGCGGCGACGGCGCGGAAGGGTTGGTGTCGTTGCTCGTGATCGTCGCGCTCGGTTGGTTTGCTTGGAGCTACATCCCGGAAGCGCGCGCGTTGATGCAGCACGGCCTCGACATCATCCGCAACTTTTTTGAGTACATCAGGCTGCAGCTCGCCTGATTGTTTTAGGCTCCATAGCCTCGGGCGCGGCGGCGACGTCGCGCCCTTCTTTTTTTGCTCGTCAACCCCAGGGGCCCCGCTTTAGGCTCGGTCGCGCGGAGGCGACTGGCGCGGCGACCTGCCCTCCCGCGTATTTCGCCAGCGCCTCGATGCGCTTGGCGATCGGCGGATGCGTCGCGAACAAACTCGCGAAATCAGAGTGCGGGTTCTCGATAAACATCTCGCGCACCTCGGAAGGCGCATTGACGACCGCGTTTCCGGAAATCTTCTGCAACGCCGATATCATGGCGTCGGGGTTCTTCGTCAGCTCAACCGCTCCGGCGTCGGCGAGATATTCACGGCGGCGCGACAGCGAAAAGCGAATGACGACCGCGAGCGCGTACGCAATGGCGATGATCGCGAGCGCCACCAAAACGGCGATGATCGCGCCGCCGCCGGAATCACGGCTTGAACGGCGCGAGGAGCCGCTCCCGCCGCTGTACGATCCGAAACGCATCGACCGAAACGCCATCTCGCCGACAAACGAAAAGATGCCCACGAACACGACCGCGATCACAAGCAGGCGAACGTCGCGGTTGCGGATGTGGGTGAGCTCGTGCCCGAGGACGGCCTCCAATTCCTCGTCGCTCAGGGCGTTCATGAGCCCGCGTGTCACCGTGATCGAATACTGGCCTTCATGCAGGCCGGTGGCGAACGCGTTCAGTCCATCGGTTTCCATGATGCGTAGCGCGGGCATGGTCAGGCCACGCGAAACGCAGAGATTTTCGAGCAGATTGTAGAGTTTGGGTTCCTGCGTCCGCTCGACTTTGTGGGCGCCCGTCGCCGCGTCGATGATGCCCTGATAAAATGCGTACGCGACGCCGAACCACAGAATGGCGCCGGCGATCGCGAATGGCCACGCCTGCGCCAGCGCCTCAGCCGCCCAAATGAAATACCCGACCGTGGGGTCCGGGCCAACGCTCGCGCCGGACAGCCCCGCGAACAGAAGAAACAGCGCGTAGGTGAGCAGTATCAACAAAACGGGAAACCCGAGCAACAAAAGCACGGATTTCCCATTGTTGTTCCAGATGTGGGTCTGCAGGCCGTAAGCGGCCACGGCGTTCGCCCCGACCTAGTTGAACTTGACCTGCGGCGCCTGGTCCAACGTCGCGCGCTGATCCTCGCCAACGTCGAAGAAGACGCGAGGTCCGAACCCGAACATGTTCGCGAACACCACGGCTGGGAACTGCTCGCGGCCGGTGTTGTATTCGCCCACCGCGTTGTTGAAGAACCGGCGCGCCGCCGCGAGCTTGTTCTCGATGTCTGAGAGTTCGGCTTGCAGCTGCTGGAAGTTCGCGTTGGCTTTGAGGTCAGGATAGGCTTCGGAAAGCGCGATCAACCGCCCGAGCGCCGCGCCCAGCACGCCTTCGGCTTGCCCCATGGCCTGGGGGTCGCCCGTGCGCTCGGCGCTCACCGCGGCGTTGCGCGCCTGGATCACGGCTTCGAGCGTGCCCTTCTCGTGCGCCGCGTAACCCTTCACGGNNTGAAGAACCGGCGCGCCGCGGCGAGCTTGTTCTCGATGTCTGAAAGTTCGGCCTGCAACTGCTGGAAGTTCGTATTGGCCTTAAGATCGGGGTAAGCTTCGGCAAGCGCGATCAGGCGGCCGAGCGCCGCGCCGAGCACGCCTTCGGCCGCGCCCATCGCACTTGGATCACCCGTCCGTTCGGCGGTGACCGCCGCGTTGCGCGCCTTGATCACGGCCTCAAGCGTGCCTGCTTCGTGCGCGGCGTACCCCTTCACGGTCTCGACCAGATTTGGAATCAGGTCGTGCCGCTGCTTCAGCTGCACGTCGATGTCCGCGAAAGCTTGGTTGCAGTTTTGCTTAAGCGCGACCAGGCGGTTGTAAATGCCGATCACCACCAGCACGAGAACAACGGCAACGATCAGCAGGATCAATACGAGGCTCATAGGCCCTCCTCGAACTCAATTTCCCGAACCATAGCGGAACCTACCGCCGAGCGCTATCCGATCACGTCGCTGAAACGACCCGA
>DDSN01000097.1:0-497 GCA_002343395.1 Hyphomonadaceae bacterium UBA2389
GCCGATTTGGGACGCGTTCCGCTCGCAGATGAGCGAGACCGACCTTAAAACACGGCGTGAGCGGCGACAGATCGAAGTAGCTCCGCTGGCTTTCATGCGCGGGCGCACGCTCTCGAACGCGTTCGTGATTGTCGACGAGTCCCAAAACGCCACCATCCTTCAGATGAAGATGGTGCTGACGCGCCTGGGCGAAGGGTCGCGCATGGTGGTGACGGGCGACCCGTCACAGATTGACTTGGTGCGCCCGGATCAGTCGGGGCTAGCGCATGCGATCACCATCTTGGAGCGTTTGCCGGGCGTCGAGATAATACGCTTCGCGGCGCAGGACGTGGTGCGTCACAGGCTGGTTGCGCGCATTGTGGAAGCCTACGATCGCGATGAGGCGGGGCGTGTCTAAGACGCCGATCGAGATCGACATGTTGGTGGACTCCGCGCTGTGGAGCGGTCTCGAAGCCGACCTGACGCGCGCGCTTTTGGCCGCCGCCGCCGCCGAGGGC
>DDSN01000097.1:546-2514 GCA_002343395.1 Hyphomonadaceae bacterium UBA2389
GACCAACGTGCTGTCCTTTCCCGCAGGCGAGGGAGCGGCGCCTGGGTTCCTCGGCGACATCGCGCTCGCCGCCGAAACGATCGCGCGCGAGGCGGCGGAACAGGGCAAAACGATCGAAAGTCATGCCGCTCATATGGCCGTGCATGGGTTTTTGCACCTGTTGGGCTATGATCACATTGTTGATGTCGACGCCGCAGTGATGGAAGATCGCGAACGCGTCATTCTGGCGTCGTTGGGCATTGCCGACCCTTACGCCGAATAGCCAGGAGCCCCACGCAAATCATGGTCGAATTAGCTGACGACGCCGAGACTTCGCCGCGAAGGCGGGGGCTTGTTCAAAGGCTGATCCGCATTTTTGGCCGTGCCCGGTTGGGCTCCGCCGACGCCGTCGAAGAGGTTCTCCGAGAACGCGAGGAGAGCGGCGAGAAGTTGGAGCTCGCGCAAAAGGACATGATCCTGCGCGCAGCCCGCTTCGACACGCTCAAGGTCGCCGACGTAATGCGCCCACGCGCGGATATCGTCGCGATTGAAGCGGCGGCGACGCTCGGCGAGGTCGCGCGCGTTATTTCGGAAAGTCAGCATTCGCGTTTGCCGATATACGGAGAGACCTTGGATGACCCCCAGGGGTTCGTGCATGTGCGGGACGTGCTGTCATTGCTCACGCCAGGCGATGACGGCGACGCCAAGGCGACCTTTTCAGACAGAGCCTTGGGGCGCATCCGGCGCGACATCCTCTACGTTCCCCAGTCGATGACGCTCGCGACGCTTTTTCTCAAGATGCAGTCGAGCCGCATCCACCTTGCGCTGGTCGTGGATGAATACGGCGGCACAGACGGCCTGGTCTCGATGGAGGACCTCGTCGAGCAAATCGTTGGCGCCATTGAGGACGAACATGACGTGGACGCGGCGCTTGTTCTTGAGCGGGCGCTCGGCGCGTTCGAGGCGGACGGACGCGCGCCGATCGCGCAGCTGGAGGCGAAGCTGCAAACGTCGCTGGCCTTGCCGGATCACGAGGATGAGTTTGACACCGCGGCCGGGCTTGCCGTTGCGCTGGCGGGGCGATTGCCGCAGCGCGGCGAGATACTCCATCACCCCGCCGGTTATGATCTGGAGATCGTCGACGCGGATCCACGCCGCGTGAAGCGCGTTCGCCTCAAACGCAGCGCGGAAGTTTCCCGGGTAACGCCGTCGTCGCTTGGCGAAGACGAGGGCAGGTGACACAAGGCCGTGGTGTTTTTGGTGCTGTGGGGGCCATGTGGCTGAATCGTCGGACAAGCGCTCTTCAATTCACACTTGGCTCGCGGCGCGATCGCCATGGCAGCGGCGGGGCTTGGCGCTCCTCGCCGGCGCCTCGGCCACGCTCGGGCACGCGCCATTTCAACTGACGCTGGTTTTTGTCGCCGCGATTTCTTTGCTGGTTTGGCTGATGGACGGCGCGCACGCGCGCGAGCGGCGGCTGGGTTCCGCTTTCGCCCTCGGCTGGTGGTTTGGGTTGGGCCACATGGCGACCGGCCTGTATTGGGTCTCGTCGGCGTTCAATGTCGACAGCAATGCGTGGGGCCCGCTCTGGGGCATTCCGCTGACCGCGTTGCTCGCGGTTGTTCTCGCGCTGTTTTTTGGCCTGGGTTGTTTTCTCGCGATGCTTTTCTGGACGCGCGACTGGCGACGCTTGCCCGCGTTCGCCGTCGCGCTCTTTGTCTCTGAATGGTTGCGTGGGCACGCGCTTTTCGGTGGTTTTCCCTGGATCCTACCAGGCTATGTCTGGACGCCCGGAGAGCCTGTCTCGCAGATGGCTTCGCTCGTCGGCATCTACGGCTTAAGCCTGCTCACGTTGCTGGCGGCGGCCGCGCCCGCCGCCGTTGCCGACGCTGGCCAAGGCGTGGGCAGGCGTTTCGCGCCGCTTATGGTTGTGGCGCTGCTTGTTGGGATGGCCTGGGGATGGGGCGCGCAGCGCCTTGCGCACGCGGC
>DDSN01000045.1:0-8778 GCA_002343395.1 Hyphomonadaceae bacterium UBA2389
CCCCGCCCGCGCACGGCCCCATGATGACGCTGATTTGCGGGATCACGCCCGAAGCCAGAATGTTGCGCTGGAAGATGTCGGCGTAGCCGGCGAGGCTTTCCACGCCTTCCTGAATGCGCGCGCCGCCGGCGTCGAAAATGCCGACGATCGGCGCGCCGTTCTTCATCGCCATGTCCTGCACCTTGCAGATCTTGGCGGCGTGCGTGGCCGAGAGCGATCCGCCCAGCACGGTGAAGTCCTTGGAGAACACGTAAGCGAGGCGACCGTTGATGGTGCCCCAGCCGGTGACGACGCCGTCGCCCGGAATGTTCTGATCGGCCTTGCTGAAATCGTTGGGCCTCGGCTCGACGAACATGTCGTATTCTTCGAACGAGCCCTCATCCATCAGCAGTTCAATGCGTTCGCGCGCCGTAAGCTTGCCCTTGGCGTGTTGCGTGGCGTGGCGCTTTTCGCCCCCGCCCGCGCGCGCGGCGGCGCGTTTGGATTCAAGGGTTTCGATGATGTCTTTCATGGGACGCCTACTGCCGCCTGCGTTGCGCAATGCGATCTTGGAGATTTGGCAAATCGGGCCAGCGTGCGGCCGCGTCCTCGTAGACGGCGTCCGCGTCGACCTTGCGGCCCAACGCCTCCAACGCCATCGCGCGGTTTATCGAAAGCACCGGCGCCTGCACCCCAGACGATGCAATTTCGTCAAAAATCGCGAGCGCCTCAGCCGCGCGCCCAAGCATCAAAAGCGCCGCTCCACGACTGTTCTTCGCGTCGATATGGGCATAGTCCAGTTGAAGCGCCTCAAGGGCGGCATCGAGCGATTCCTGGCCCTTACCCAATCCCCGCAGAGCGCAAGCCAGCACGTTCCACGCCTCGGCGGTCTTGCGTCTTGACAACTCATGCCGCGCGGCGCGTTCGGCCTCGGCGTGGCGGCCTGCGCGATACGCGGCTTGCGAAAACGCCAACGCCAACCCTGGCCATTCGCGGTCTATTCGCAATGCGGCGTCGTAAGCGTCGGTTGCAGCGGCATAGTCTCCCGCCGCGAAGTACACGTGGCCCAGAGCGATTCTGTGTCTCAACGACTCCGGCTCGGACGCAACAGCGGCAAGAAGCAAACGCTGCGCTTCGCGCGGGTTGCGCTGTTCGCTTCGGATCATGCCGAGCATGTGCAACGCGTCCGCCGGCGCGCGTGAGAAGTCTGGCCAGCTTTTCTGCAGCAACGCATCCGCGGCGGAGGGATTGCCCGCCCTGACGAGTTGCTCCGCCTCGTCTAACACCTTGTCTGATTCCATTTGCGCGTGTCCTCGTGTGCTTGCTCAGCATGACGCCCCGCTGCTGATCAGGTCAACCGGGCAGGGCGTCAAATGGGGCGGTCATCCGTTCGCCCGCGCTGAATGGGATGGTGCCGTGCCACATGTACGAGGGGAAAAGCACGAGGCGCCCAGCCACGGGCCGCACGATCTTCTCAGCCGTACACCCCGGCGTCGGCCACCGCGGCTCCCCAAACTTGATCCACCCCTGGCGTCCCTCGCCGGTTTCAACGACGTCCGGGACCTGGACATAGTAGGCTGAGCTGATCCATCCCGCCGGGTGCAGGTGATTGATGTGATAGCCGTCAGGCTTCAGCTTGACGGACCAGGCCCCCACGAGCCTATAGGCGCCCGTTTTGCGGCCGCTCCAAGGATGGCTTGGATCAGGCTTTCCCATGGCGTCCATGTAGGCGTGGATGGGCTCGTGGAGAGCGGCCAAATACGCGCGAACCTCTGGGTCGTCGACGTGCAACAGGCTCCTTGACGTCTGCGAACCGCCGCGCAGCGATTGGTCCAGCGGGTGCGCGGCCAAGATGTGCAATTTGTTCAAGCTCGCCGCCAGCGCTTCGTTAAACGCAGCAATGTTGGCGAATCCTGGCGGCGTCGGCATGTCGTATGCGCGCACCATAAGATCGTAATCACATAGCTCGCGATATCGTGGGCTCCCGATCTGGCGCAGCGCCATGGTTTCATAGCAAATCCACTCTTGATTGAGCGGTTGCGCGAGTCGGGATGGTTCGATCTCGCGGAGCGCTTCATCACCGCGCCCGAGGCGCATCAGAGCACAAGCCAAGTTGCCGCGAATCTGCGTCGAAGCAGGCGCCGCCGCCACGGCGGCGCGAAGGTACGGCAGCCCCTCGCCCGTGCGATCCATCTCATCGAGCAAAACGCCCAACGACGCCGACAGGGCAATGTCGTTGGGAGCGTGCGCGAGCCCCTCCCGCAGCAGCTCTTCCGCACGCTCTCGTTCATCCGCGCGGCGCAACAGATCGGCGCACGCAACGCGCATCGCCACGGCGTCGCGATTCTCGCGAACCGCGACTTCAAAGTCGCGGGTAAACCCGACGGCGTCGCCGCGCATCCATCGGCAATTGGCGAGCGCACGATGCGCGTTCACGTTCTGCGGCCAGTGCCGAACGGCTTCATAGAATACAGCCTCCGCCTCCTCTGCGCGCGTCAAATTGGAGAGGACCGTGCCTCGCGTAAAGGCATGGGCCGGAGCGACGGCGCCGCTCTCGGCGAGCCGATCTAGATCGGCCAACGCGTCTTGGTTTCGTCCGAGGCTCGCAAGAATGGTGGCGCGAAGATGTAGGCTGGTCGCTGACGGCGATATCGCCAGTGCGGCATCGACCGACGCGAGCGCCTCTTCGAAACGCTCCTGCGCCATCAAAGCGCGCGCCGCAAGCTCAAGCGCAGCGCCGTGAGGCCGCTCTGCTAGCTCCAGCTCCAGCGCGCTTAATGCTTCCGCAGCGCGCCCCGCCGCCAAGGCCACACGCGCGTAGGCGATTCGAACCCCGGGGAAACGAGGCTCCAGCGCCAGCGCCGCCGCTAGAATGTCGGCGCCTGGTTCGGGAAGTCCCGCTTGGGCAAGCGTTTCGCCAAGCGCGATCAGATGGCGCGCCTGTTGCGGCTCCGCCGCCGCCGCGCGGCGCAAGAATACTTCCGCCTCGGCCCACCGTCCTTGCTTACGGCGGATCACGCCGACAAGATGGAGCACTGACGCAGGCCCCTGTTCGAGCGCCGGCCAGGACGCGCGCAGTGCATGTTCCGCGCCCTCGACGTCGCCGCTCGCGAGACACCGCTCGGCGGTTATGATGTCGTGCTCCTGACTCATCCTACATCCAATGCAACTAGGAACGCGCACACGGCTGCGAAGTCGTTTTCCAACTGCGTCAACCTCGCCCGCGCGACTTCATCTTCTCCCCAATGCTCGATGCTCCACAGCTCATCCAGCGCCGCAGCCTCGAAAGCCTCGCGTGCGGCCAGGCGCCCTCTGAGCACTGCGAACGCGATGAGACATGAACCCGACAGCCCAGCGCATTGCGCCAACGCCGTCAGTTTGTAGTCATCCTCCGTTAGAGCAAGCGCGCGCAGATTGGAGCGTAGCGCCGCCGCTTCGGGCGCGGCGATCACGCCTTGCACGATCGGGAAAGCGACGCCAAACTCTTCGTTTCCCCACTCCATCAGCGGGTTCCAGGTTTGATCCTGCCGCGCCACCAACTCCGCTGGACCCGATGCCCGGTAGCAGCAAAGATCAGTCTCCGAAAAAGAAGCGACGAAGTCCGCGCGCGCGGCCCGGTCGTCTTGGACCAAATCAACCGCGACAAATCCGAGCTTGGTGATCGGCATTGTTGAAGTGTCGAGTTGCTCGCCTTGCGCTGCCCACTCCTCCGCGCAGCGTTCGGCAAGCGCCCGCGACGGTAGAATGAACTCCCTGCCCGCAGCCGTCTTCAGCGGGCGGTCATCCAACATGACGCGGAATCCCCCGTCTTTCGGCGCCACCTCGGCCCGCGCATAGAAGCGCCGCGGCGAATGTGCTTGGTCCATGGGGCACAAATAGCATCCAACCCCGCCCGCGCCATCGGCCCGTGACGCCGCACTCAGCTGGGCGTGACGACGAACTCAGCCGTCAATCGCTCCGCGCCTTCAAACGGCATGACGCCTTGCCAAAAATACGACGGGAAAAGCACGAGCTGACCAGGCTTGGGCTCAATCATGCGTTCCGGTCCGCAGCGAGGAGGCGGGCGATTTGGCTCGCCCAGCCGAAGCCAGCCGTTGTGGGCCGTGCGTGGATTTTCCGCGGGCAAATGCGCCGCGACGTAGACCGCGCTAATCCAGCCGCGATCATTGACATGGTTTGGCTTGTGGCCTTCTCGCAGCAGCCGGACAGAAGTCAGGTTCGCGTACTTGTAGTGTTTGCCGCGCCGCCTCAGCACCGGCGCCGCCCCGTCCGCCGGCAAGCGATTGATGTAGTCGCGCACGGCGACGTCCGCTGAGGCCATGAAGGTCTTCACGATCGGGTCAGGCAGCGTCAGCAGGGAACGCCCAGTCTGCGACCCGTTCTGGAGTGTTTGATCAAGCGGGTGGGCGTTCACGCGGTGCTGGTTGCGGAGGAAATCCGCGAGCGCCGCATTGAAGCTCTCGGCGGTGAAAAAGCCCTGTGGCGCTGGCACATCATAGACGCGCACAAGTTTTTCGTAATCGCACAGCGCGGCATAACCCGGGTCGCCCAACAGACGCATGGCTGTCGCTTCGCAGGCGATCAGATATTGTTCGTCCGGATCATGCTCTTGCAGCGCGCGCGCGATCGTGAGCGCATCGGAAGGGCGTCCCGCGCGCAACAGCGTGGAGAGCATGTTTCGCTGCGCCGTGCGCGACCCCGGCGCCTGGCTGGCGGCGCGTTGGAGTATCTGAAGCGCATCGCGCGGTCGATCCAACTCATCCAACACGATCGCGTATGCGGTGAGCAGCGCGGGCGCGTCGGGCGCGTAGCGCATCGCCTCCTGCAGGGCCAGCAACGCCTTCTGGTGATAACCGCCGCGGTGGAGAGCGTCCGCGCACGCCATGCGCAACGCAACATCGCTGGGCCGGCGCCACTGCAGCTCCGCCTCCGCGACCGCGGTGCAGTTCTCGCCTTCTCCACGCAAGAGCCGAATGCGCGCCAAAACGCCGTGCAGTTGTGTTGATCCTGGCCATGCCTGGACCGCCTGCTCGGCAGCGGCCTCGGCGTCCTTTTTGCGCCCCGCATAATAAAGCGCGCGAATGAAACTCATCGCGAGATCGGGCGTGTCGAGGTCCTGTTTGGCCAGGCGTTCGTAGTATTCGAGCGCTTCGCCGCCGCGCCCAACTTTCTCCAGCGCGACGGCGTAGTTGTAGAGCAAGCCGCGCATCTTCGGGCCGAACCGCAGCGCCGCCTCGGCGGCTGCAAGCGCTTCATCATGACGATCCAACGCGCGGTGGACTTGATAGAGCAGTGTCCAGGATTCGGCATGCGGCGCCGCGCCCACGTAGGCGCGCGCCTCCTGCTCGGCTTGCGCCAAGTCCCCCGCGTTGAGATAGCAGCGCACGAGATTTGCGCGCACCGCTGACGGGTCTTCAAGCAACGTCATCGCGGCGCGGAAGACGCGGGCCGCCTCTGCGTGTTCCCCTTGAGCCTGAAGCACCACGCCAAGGTCGTTGTAATAAACCCCGTTGCTCAGGGCGTGCGCGATCGCGCGACGGAAAAAGCGCTCGGCGTCCTTCTGCTGGTTTTGGGTTTTCTTGATCAACCCCATCAGGTGCAGGTTCGCGGCGTCGGTGGCCAGCCGATCCATGATCGGCGCAAGAACCCGCTCAGCCCCTTCAGCGTCGCCGTGCGCGAGAAGCTCGCGGCTCGCGTTCGCGATCGCCGAGACTTCGGCGTCCTTGATCACGGCTTGAGCCCGAATGGCGCAAAGGGATCCTTGGCGTCACTCTCGTCAAACCCCAGCATGGCGAAGGCCGCGCGCATGTGCGGCGGCGTCGGCGCGATCACTTTTAGCTCCCCCCCCGAGGGGTGTGGCAGCCGGATCGCGCGCGCGTAGAGTTGCAGCGGGCCGACGAGATCGTTTGGCGTCGGCCGATCGCATTTGTATTTTGGATCGCCGGCGATGGCGTGGCCGATTTCAGCCATGTGAAAACGAAGTTGGTGGGTTCTGCCGGTAACCGGCCGCAATCCAACCCACGATGCGCGCTGGGCCGCTTCCGAAAGCACCACGTATTGTGTGATCGCATGGACGGCGCCTTCGTCGGTCTGCACACAGCGCTGCATCATCTCACGATCGGCGTCGTGCGCGCCCGGCGCCTTGCGCATCCACCCGCGGATTTCCCCGGTCTTTGGGCGAGGGCTGCCCACGACGATAGCCCAATAAATCTTGTCCGTGTCGCGGTCGCGGAAAGCCTCGCCGAGAGCCGCCGCCGCGCGCGGATGACGCGCGAGCACAAGGCAGCCCGATGTGTCGCGATCGAGCCGATGCACGAGTTTGGGCTTCTTCTCGGCGTCAAACTTCAACCCCTCGAGCAGACCATCGAGGTGGCGTGTCGTCTTCGCGCCGCCCTGGACCGCAAGGCCGTGCGGCTTGTTCAAGACAATCACATCGTCGTCGCGATGAATGACAAGCGCACGCACAAATTCTTCGTCCTTGCGCGAGAGACCGGACGCCGGTTGGCGCTTGTCGCCCTCGGGCAGCGGCGGCACCCGCACCACCTGCCCGGGAGATACGCGGTCCGACGCCTTCACGCGCGCGCCGTCGACGCGCACCTGCCCCGTGCGGAGAAGCTTTTCGACCTGTCCTTGAGTCAGGTGCGGATAGCGCCGGCGGAGCCACCGGTCGATCCGCGCGACGCCATCATCCGCGCGGACAGTGACTGCCTCCACCGATCTCATGCGCGCCCCAACACCAGACCCAGCCAGCATCCGCTCAAGCTAAGCACAACCGAAGCCGCCACGTAAGCGAGCCCTGCGCCGGGTTGATGTTGCAGCAGACGAACCGCTTCGATGGAAAACGCCGAAAACGTGGTGAACCCGCCGAGAAACCCAACGCCCAGGGCGAGGCGGAGTCCTTCCTGCTCCGGCCCTACGCGCGCGGCGAGCACGCCCATGGCTATGCCCCCGAGGACATTCACCGTCAGCGTGCCCCACGGAAAGCCAACGCCAGCCGCGCGCGCGATAAGCATTCCCAGACCATAACGCGCAAGCGAGCCAGCGGCCCCGCCCAGCGCAACCAAGAGCAGCTGGTTCATCCGGACGGAGCAAGACGCGCGCGCAAACTCGTGGCGACGGTGCTCGCGTCATAAGCGTTTGAATCGGCCGGCTTGGGACCTTCGCCGAAGCGGATCTCGACAGTGGCGGCGTGCGCTTGTTGNNCCCGCCGATCGGGAAGTTCACGCCGACGCCGACGCTGCCGCCCGTCCTGCCGCCCCAAGAGCCGGCCCCGATACCGATGCCGACGCTAGGCCCGCTCGACTGGGCTCGTTCTTCATCGAGCGAGCGGCGGTCCACCCAGAACCACACGCGGTTGTTTTGCAGCGTGAGTTCAGCGGCGCGGAGCAAGGCGTAATCCTGCAGCAACGCCGCGCTGGCGCCGCGCGGCGCGCGGTACGTGACAAAATAGCGGTTCGATTCGACCTGCGTCTCCGAATAGCCCGCTATCTCGGCGGAAGCGGAGGGCGCGTAAGGCGGCGGCGCGCTGGTCGCGCAGGCGCCGAGCGCGAACGCGGCGGCAAGAACAAGACCTCGGATCATGGCTGCTTTCCTCGCTGGAATCCCTCAGAACCACGCTAACAGCTTTTTGGCTCCGGCGGCGCCCCCAAGCCGAGGCGTTGACAGGTTTGCGTGAACGCGACGGGCGGCGGCGCTGAAAAACAGGCGCGACCGCCTGCGGGATGAGGAAACTCTAGCTGTAGGGCGTGGAGCATCAGATTGGGCGTTTCGACGCCGGCCACGCGAAAAAGCCCTCCATACTTACCGTCGCCCGCGATTGGGCGTCCGATGCTGGCCAGGTGCGCCCGCAATTGGTGCATGCGCCCGGTCTCGGGTTCCAATGCGACAAGCGCGGCCGCATCGGTCGCGCTGAGCGTTCGATAGCGCGTGCGCGCGGTTTGAGCGCCAGGCTCGTTGGCGTGGGCGATCTCCACGATGTCCAACCCTTTGCGGGACGCCTTCTTCAATGGCGCAGAAATCTCCCCTTCTGGCGGAGCGGGCGCGCCGCCGCAGACCACGGCGACATACAGCTTGTGAACGTCGCGGCCCGCAAAAGCCTCCGACAAAAGCGCCGCCGCCGGCTTGGTTCGCGCGGCGACAATCACGCCGGACGTGTCTCTATCCAAGCGATGCACCAACCGTGGCCGCTTGCCATTGGACTTCGCAAACGCGCCCAAGAGGTTTTCCAAGCTTTGGGTGACGCCCGAACCTCCTTGAACCGCCAACCCCGTCGGCTTGTTGAACACAAGAATGCGCGCGTCTTCGTGAAGCAGGAGCGATCGCGCGAACGCAGCGTCTTCCTTCGGCACGTCAATCCTCGGCGTCACGCGCGGCCCTTTGCTTCGCCCAATGCTCCAGCCGCTCCTTGATCGCGCCTTCACGGCCTCGCCCTTCCGGCGCGTAAAAAACACGCCTTGGCATGTCATCCGGGAAATAGCTCTGCCCCGAAAAACCACCTTCCGCGTCGTGGTCGTACTGGTAGCCCCTGCCGTATCCCAGCTCCTTCATCAGCCGTGTCGGCGCGTTGCGGATATGCATGGGCGGCCCCAGCGTTCCGGTTTCGCCGGCAGCGCGCTTCGCGGCTTTCCATGCGACGTATGCGGCGTTTGATTTTGGCGCCGTCGCCAGATGCAACACCGCTTGCGCCAGATGCAGTTCCGATTCCGGCGGGCCGATGAAGTGAACCGCGTCCTTCGCGGCGTTGGCGATCAGGAGCGCCGTAGGATCGGCAAGCCCGATGTCTTCAGCCGCCGCCCGCAA
>DDSN01000045.1:8805-11783 GCA_002343395.1 Hyphomonadaceae bacterium UBA2389
AGCCAATAGAGCGCCGCGTCCGGATCGGAGCCGCGTATGCTTTTATGAAGCGCAGAGATGAGATTGTAGTGTTCTTCACGGTCTTTATCGTAGGCGGGCGCGCGCTTTTGCAGAAGGTCGCCGAGCGCCTTGGCGTCAAGCGGCGCGCTCGCGTTCAGCGCGAAAAGCTCCTCGGCAAGCGTGAGCAGGTAGCGGCCGTCGCCGTCGGCGAGCGCGCAGAGAGCGACGCGCGCCTCTTGAGCCAGCGGCAACGTCTTTCCCAGCATCGCCTCAGCGCGCGCGAGCAAGCGCTCCAGACCCTCTTCGTCCAAGCGCTTCAGAACAAATACCTGCGCGCGCGATAGAAGCGCCGCGTTGATTTCGAAACTCGGATTCTCCGTCGTGGCGCCGACGAGCGTCACGACGCCCTGCTCGACATAAGGCAGAAAGCCGTCCTGCTGCGAACGGTTGAAGCGGTGAATCTCATCGACGAAGAGCAGCGTGCCCTTACCGCTCGCGCGGCGGCCTTTCGCGGTTTCGAAGGCCTTCTTCATGTCGGCGACGCCGGAGAACACGGCGCTGATTTGTTGAAACTCCAGCCCCGCCGCCTCGGCGAGCAAACGCGCAATCGTCGTCTTGCCGACCCCCGGCGGCCCCCAAAGCACCATCGACGCGAGGCGATTGTGCGCCAACATGCGCCCAATCGGGCCCGCTGGTCCGAGCAGATGATCCTGCCCGACGACATCGGCGAGCTTCTTCGGACGCAACCGCTCCGCGAGCGGCGCGGGCGCTGCCTGATCCAAGCCGGCGGCAGAAAAAAGATCGGACATGTGCGCAGGTTAGCAGATTGCAGACAGCGCGCATGCCCGAACTCCGCCGGGACCTAGAAACGCAGCTCCGCACGCTGTCCGTTGCGCTCCACGCCAATCACCCACGACCGCGATTGCGCCATGGCGCGGTCGAGCTGAGCGGCGTCGCGCATCGGCTGACCGTTGACCTCATCGATGATGTCGCCGGGCCGGAAGCCAATGCGCGCAGCGACGCCGCCGCGATCCAGGGCTTGGATGAACACGCCGTCCGCGAACGGATCGAGCCCCGATTGCTCCGCGGTGGCAGGCGTCAGCGTCACCACGGTCGCTCCTGAGAGCGGATGACGGCCGGTCAATTCGCGCGCTTGCGGGGCCCCGCCCGGCGGCGCTTCCGCGTTGGCCGTGAGGGACATCTGGCGCCCGCCTCGAATGATGGTCAGCGGCACGCGCGCGCCCGGCCGCTGCGTCGCGAACTGATAGCGCAAGCCGGCTTCGTCGCGAATTTCCGCGCCAGCGACCGTCAAGATGACATCGCCATTGCGCAGTCCCGCGCGCTCCCCCGCGGCGCGGGGGTAGAGTTCCGTCACCAACACGCCTTCGGGCCGGCGCAACCCAAGCGAATTCGCAAGGTCCTGCGTAACCGTCTGCGCGCGCGCGCCCAACCAGGGGCGGATTACCGTCGAGCCGCCCGAGACGGCGGACTCCACGACACGCCGCACCATTTCGGAGGGAATGGCGAAGCCTATGCCGTTCGATCCACCGCTCTCCGAGTAGATCGCGCTGTTAACGCCCACGAGGGCGCCCGACATATCGACCAGCGCGCCGCCGGAATTGCCGCGATTGATCGCGGCGTCCGTCTGGATGAAGAACGCATAGTCGCTGACGCCAACCTCGGTTCTCGCCAGCGCCGAGATAATCCCACTGGTGACGGTTTGCTGCAGTCCGAAGGGATTGCCGATCGCCAAGACGAGATCGCCCACTTGCAGATCGTTGGTGTTGGCGAAGGCCAGCGTCGGTAAGCGTTCGCCGTCCGGATTGATGCGCAACACCGCGAGATCGACGCGAGGGTCCGCCAGCATGAGGGTCGCGTCGAATTCGCGGCGATCCGCCAACACGACGCGCAGCGACTGCGCGCCTTCGATGACGTGGTTGTTCGTCACAATGACCCCGTCTGCGCGCACGATTACGCCCGACCCAAGCGATTGCTCGACGCGCGGCGCGCTGAAGCGCCCAAAAAACGGGTCGCGCGACATGGCTCGCACAACACGCTGGGCGTAGACGTTGACGACGGCTGGTCCCGCGCGCGCCGCCACCGGCGCGAATGAGAGCTGCACTTCGCCGCGGTTTTGCGGCGCGGCGCGCACCAGTGGTTCGGCCTGCACTGTTTGCAGGTAGGGATCGCCCTGCTCGCGCGGCTGGAACAGCGCGTTTTCCGAGGCCATCGGCGCCACCGCGAGCGCGCCGCCGGCGAAACCCGCGATGAGCGCAGCGAAGGGAGAGGCTTTGAGCAGTGTCTCGCGCGTGATCTTCATAAGGGTGCGCTCCCGCGAACTCGGCGTTTCGCCGCCTTTGGCGCCGGCTGAGGGCGGAAACATGGCGTGGGCTGGGAATGTGTACGTCGAAACGAAAAGGGCGCCCGTGACGGGGCGCCCTCATATCGATCGGATGTGTTCCGCGGGTCAGTCGTCGGTATAGACGGCTTCCGGGCGGGGGCCGCTATCTTGGCCCCGCGCGTCCTCGTCGCGATCCACGAACTCGATCACCGCGAGCGGCGCGTTGTCGCCGTGGCGGAAGCCGGCCTTCAGCACCCGCGTGTATCCACCCGCGCGCGCCTTGTAGCGCGGGGCGAGGGTGTCAAACAGCTTCTTCGTTTGCGTCTCGTCGCGCATGCGCGAGAGCACCAACCGGCGCGCGCCGAGGTCGCCCTTCTTGGCGAGCGTGACCAGCCGCTCGACCACGGGGCGCAGCGCCTTGGCCTTCGGCAGCGTGGTCACGATCTGCTCGTGCCTGATCAGCGCTGCGGCCATGTTCGAGAACATCGCCNNGAGTTTCTTATGTCCGACGCCGTGGCGCATATTCCCGGTCCTTAGTCAGTAGTCAGTGTTCAGTAGCTCCGGGCGCGGCCTTACTACTGACTACTGACCATTCCCTACTTACTCAGATCTGGTCTTCGTACTTCTTGGCCAGATC
>DDSN01000045.1:11878-15018 GCA_002343395.1 Hyphomonadaceae bacterium UBA2389
TCTTGAGCAGCGCCGGGTTGAACGGAAGATCGGGCTTGTCGCCGCCTTCCTTCTTCGCCTTCGGCTCTTCGAACGTGATGAACACCTGCAATTGGTCCTGAAGAATTCGCGCCGCGTACGCGATCGCGTCCTCGGGGCGGATCGCGCCGTTGGTCTCCACTTCGATTACAAGCTTATCGTAGTCGAGCACTTGGCCTTCGCGGGTATTATCCACGCGGTAGGCGACGCGGCGCACCGGCGAATAAATCGCGTCGATGGCGATCAGGCCGATGGGCGCGTCATCCGGGCGGTTTTGTTCGGCCGGCACGTACCCCTTACCGGCGTTCACCGTCAGCTCCATGCGGATCGAGGCGCCGTCATCCAACGTGCAGATCACGAGGTCGGGGTTCAGGATCTCCATGTCCGACACGGTCTGAATGGCAGAAGCCTTGACCTCGCCGGGGCCGTCAGCTTTCAGCATGACGCGCTTGGGGCCCTCTCCGCGCATGCGGATGGCCACCTGCTTCAGATTGAGCACGATGTCGGTGACGTCTTCGCGCACGCCCGGGATCGACGAAAATTCGTGCACGACGCCGTCGATTTGCACCGATGTGATCGCAGCGCCTTGCAGCGACGACAACAGCACTCGGCGCAGCGCGTTGCCGAGCGTCAAGCCAAAGCCGCGCTCCAGCGGTTCGGCGATCAGCGTGGCGCGGCGCGCGGCGTCAAAGCCATGCTCAATGAGCGGCTTCTTCGGGCGGATCAGTTCTAGCCAATTCTTTTCAATCGACATCATTGGTTTTCCAATCGAGGGCGCAGCGCTCGCAAGCGCGCGGCCCAACAGCATTGTTTAGACGCGGCGGCGCTTCGGCGGGCGGCAACCATTGTGAGGGATCGGCGTCACATCGCGGATCGACGTCACCGTGAATCCTACCGCCTGCAACGCACGCAACGCGCTTTCACGGCCCGAGCCCGGACCCGAGACGTTCACTTCCACAGTGCGCATCCCATGCTCCATCGCCTTGCGGCCCGCGTCTTCTGCGGCGACCTGGGCGGCATACGGCGTCGACTTACGCGAGCCCTTGAAGCCCATCGTGCCCGCGCTCGACCACGAGATGGCGTTGCCTTGCGCGTCGGTGATCGTGATCATGGTGT
This sequence comes from Hyphomonadaceae bacterium UBA2389, assembly GCA_002343395.1. Lineage (GTDB taxonomy): Bacteria > Pseudomonadota > Alphaproteobacteria > Caulobacterales > Aquidulcibacteraceae > Vitreimonas. Next base: position 13,013 of record DDSN01000045.1, read on the forward strand.
TGTTGAACGACGCGTTCACGTGCACGACGCCGGTCACGATGTTCTTGCGCTCGCGCTTCTTAACGCGTGTGGATTCCTTGGCCATCGCGGCTCTTCCTTATTTCTTGGTTGCTTGCTTCTTGCCGGCGATCGGCTTGGAGGGTCCCTTGCGCGTGCGCGCATTCGTGTGCGTGCGTTGCCCGCGAACAGGCAGCCCCTTGCGGTGGCGCAGGCCACGATAGCAGCCCAGGTCCATGAGACGTTTCACGTTGGTTGAGTTTTCGCGACGAAGGTCGCCCTCGACGGTGTAATCGCGGTCGATCGCTTCGCGAATTTGGAGAACTTCCGCGTCGGTCAATTCGTGGACCCGGCGATCGTCTGCGATCCCGACCTTCCCGCAAATCTCCTTGGCGAAATGCGAACCAATGCCGTGAATGTACTGCAGCGCAATAACGACGCGCTTCTGGGTCGGAATGTTGACGCCGGCTATACGGGCCATGAGGCGGATGCTCCAAAACGCAATAGGCGCGACGCCGCCGGGCCGTTCGGCTCGGGGAGCATCGCGGTATGGGTGTTCGCGAAGGGGGTGGATATAGGCGGGGCGAAATGCCGCGTCAACCAGGCGAAAACGGCTTTCCCCCGCGACCGAATAGACCGTCCCACCCCTATGCGCCAATCGCTGCCGCGATGGCGCGGGCAACGGTCTCGACATCCGCCATTCCATCGACGCCGACCAGTTTGCCCTGGGCCTGGTAATAGGGAACCAGGGGCGCGGTTTGGGCAGTGTAGGCGTCGAGCCGGACCTTATAGGCCTCGGGGTTATCGTCAGCGCGCCCCTCCTCCGCGAAACGTTTGGCGATGCGTTGCATCAGTTTTTCGGGGTCGACCTCCAGACGCACCACGCGGTCGATCTTGCGGCCATGCTTCGCAAGCATCGCATCAAGCGCCTCCGCTTGCGCCACGGTGCGGGGGAAGCCGTCGAAGATGAAACCGGGCGCGGCGCTGTTCGCGGCCAGAGCTTCCTCGATCAGCGCGATCACGACTTCATCCGGCACGAGTTGACCGGCGTCCATCAGGGCCGCGCAGCGACGGCCCAGATCGGAGCCAGACTTGCGCGCGGCGCGCAGCATGTCGCCCGTCGACAACTGGATATAGCCGCGCTCGGCGACCAGCCGTTTGGCCTGGGTTCCTTTCCCCGCTGCTGGGGGTCCGAACAGGATGAGGTTCATTTCCTCGGCAACCCGGCGCCGCTTCCGCGCAGCTTGGACCGCTTGATCAGCCCTTCATACTGGTGCGCAACCAAGTGTGATTGAATCTGCGCCACGGTGTCGAGCGTTACGGAAATCACGATCATCACCGAGGTGCCGCCGAGATAGAATGGCACGCTGTAGGCCGAAATCAGGATCTCCGGCAACAAGCACACCGCCGTGATGTAGCCCGCGCCAATAACGGTCAATCGCGTGAGCACGTAGTCAAGATATTCCGCCGTCTTCTTGCCCGGGCGAATGCCGGGGACGAAGCCGCCATACTTGCGCAAATTGTCAGCGGTTTCTTCCGGGTTGAACACGATCGACGTGTAGAAGAAGCAGAAGAAGATGATGCCGACGGCGTAAAGCATCATGTGCCCTGGCTTGCCGTAACCCGCGAACGCCTGGAAAGCCGTCAACCACTCGGGCGTATTCTCGCCCATGCCGGCGAAACTGACGAAGGTCGTGGGCAACAGCAGCAGCGATGAAGCGAAGATCGGGGGAATGACGCCCGCGGTGTTGATCTTGAGCGGGAGGAACGAGCTTTCGCCCATGAACATGCGATTGCCCTGTTGGCGCTTGGGATATTGGATCACCAGGCGCCGCTGCGAGCGTTCAATGAAGACGATGAAGACGATCGCCGCCAGCATCACGGCCGCGATGACCAGGATGCCGAGCGGATTGATGTCGCCGGTGCGCGCCAGCTCCAACGACTGGAAGATGATGCGCGGAAGATCGGCCACGATGCCCGCGAAAATGATCAGCGAAATGCCGTTGCCC
>DDSN01000067.1 GCA_002343395.1 Hyphomonadaceae bacterium UBA2389
CCTCGCCGGTATAGCCCGAGCGCGTGACGGTGATGCGTCCGAACGCGTCATAGCGCTTCACTGTCATGAAGGCCATCTCGGCGAGCGCGGGATCGATCACGGCGGCGGCGGTTTGCGCCGCGCTTGGCCCCTGCAGCGCGAGCAGGCAGCGGTCGTCGGCGCGCACGAGATTGCCTTCGCCCTTTGTCGCGTCTTCTATCAGCGCCCAGTCCTGATGCTTACAGCCGGCGTTGACGACGATGTAGAGATCCCCCGCCGCGCCCGGTTCGGCTGGACGTGCTATCATCAGATCGTCGAGCACGCCGCCATCGGCGTTGGTGATCATCGTGTAGCGAACCTGGCCCGCCTTGAGGCCTTGAATGTCGGCGGGCACTAGACGTTCGATGAGCGACGCCGCCTTCTTGTGCGCTGCATCGCCTTCGAGGCCGTGGCCTTTCGGCAGCGCAAAAAAGCATGGTCCCATGTGGCTGACATCGAACAAACCGGCGTGGGTCCGGGTCCAATTATGCTCGGGGATCAAGCCCTCGAACTGCAGCGGCATGTCGTAGCCGGCGAAATCGCCGAACTTGGACGTGCGCGCGCGCCAGATCGCATCGAGCGGCAGCTTCTTTGGTGATCCGGCCTCAGCCATGTCTTCTCCAGGTACGCGCACGGCGCATGCCTTCCGGCACGCAGCCCCCGCTGTCCCTGGCGCCTGAGAGATTTACTCCTTCGGCGGCCGCATCGCGTGCGGCTCTATCCAGCGTGTTCATCCCCCCGCGGTCCGGTTCCCTGAGAGTTTCCGGGGCGGTTGCTCCTTCGGGGGCGGCGTCTTCGGCCGCGCTCTCCCACGGGGTTCGCTTGTCTGGCCAAGGCGCGGCGACTCATCCGTCGGCGCGCCCCGTTGCCGCGGAAACTGGTCGCGCGCCGGGCGAGAGTCAATCGCCCGCCTCCGCACGGGCGCATTCGCGATTCGTTTCGCGCATCTCGCCCGATGCGATTTTAGCGCGCTCTCCACAGGTGGCGTGTGGCGACAAATTCGCGTGACATCGGGCCAATGTTCTAGTCGCGTTCGGCTCACCCGAATTGGATGCGCGCCTCCCCACGCAGGATCGCGTCGGCCTGCGGCGTGTACTTGTCCCCGCTCGCGCCGTCGGGATGCAGATCGAGACCGGCGAACAGCGTCAGAGGCGCGCGCGACCCCTTCCACGCGCGGACGATGACACGATGCGCCTTCGCTGTCGCCGCAGGTCGAATGGGAAACACCTCGACGCCGCCAAGACGGCCATCGAGCGCGGCGAGAATCTCGCTCAACCGGTGTGCGCGATGGATCAGCGTCATGCTTGCGCGCGCGGTCATCCGATTGGACCAGACCTTGATCCATTCCGCGACGGGTTGCTCCGACACATAAGCCGCGCGCCGATCGTCTCGCGGCGGGCGCCCTTCGCCGACCGTGTCGTAGGGAGGATTGAAGAACACGCAGTCGAAAACGCCAAAATCCGCCTGCGGATCCAACGCGTCGGCCTCTATGATGCATGCGCGATGCGCCTGACCGTTGCGCTGGACATTTTCACGCGCCAATGCGGCGTAAACCGGCTCGCGTTCAATCCCGACGAACTCGACTTCCCCTACGCGATCGTAAGAAATAGCGGCCGCCAGCAGCGCGGCGGCGACGCCGCAACAGGGCTCCGCCACACGCGTCCGGTCGCGGCGCGCTCGGAAAGGCGGCAGCGACGCCGCCAACAACAGCGTGTCCACATTGACACGGTAGCCGCGCGCGGGCTGCCGAATCCGGAGGCGACCGCCGAGCAGCGCGTCGTCCGTTGTCTCAGTTTCGGCCATAAACGCCCGTGCGACCCTTGCGCGCGACTGGTCCACCCTATCTTGACCCGCGCGTGGCCGCCCACCATCGTCCGCCAAAATTGCACACGTCAAGCGGAGAGCCACTTTTGGGACCGGCGGTAGGACCTGCCAAGAACGCCCCCGCCGCACCCCATGCGGTGGATCGGCTCGCGGCGCTCCTGGCCGAGGATCTCGCCGCCGTGGACGCCCTCATCCATCAGCATATGGAGAGCCCGGTTGGAGTCATTCCCAATCTGGCGGCGCACCTGATCGACGCTGGCGGCAAGCGCATCCGCCCACTCATCACGTTGGCGGCCGCGCGTCTTCTCGGCGGCGGCGGCGACGGCCCGCGCAAGCTGGCCGCCGCGGTGGAGTTCATCCACTCGGCGACGCTGCTGCATGATGATGTCGTCGACGTTTCGTCCATGCGGCGCGGCAAGAAGAGCGCCAACGTTCTATGGGGCAACTCAGCGAGCGTGCTCGTTGGCGACTTCCTGTTCGCGCGATCGTTCAATCTGATGGTCGAGACTGGCGACATCCAGGTGCTCGATATCCTTGCGCGCGCGGCGAGCGTGATCGCCGAGGGCGAAGTGATGCAGCTCGCCGCGGCGAACGACGCCGACACCACGCGCGAGCGCTACATGGCCATCATCGCCGCGAAGACGGCGGCTTTGTTCGCGGCGGCGGGCAAGGCCGGCGCGGTGGCGGCGGGCCGGCCAGGGCCAGAAGCGGCGGCGCTCGAAACCTACGGCCGCGAACTTGGGCTGGCGTTCCAACTGGTCGACGACGCGCTCGACTACGGCGGCATGTCGCAAACCATGGGCAAGAACGCGGGCGACGACTTCAAGGAAGGCAAGGTCACGTTGCCAGTCGTGTTCGCACGCGACGCCGGCGACGAGGGCGAACGCGCATTCTGGCGACGCGCGATGGGCGGCGAACGCACGGATGACGATTTTCATCGCGCGGTCGCCTTGCTCAAACGCCACAATGCGATTGGCCGCACCATCGACGCAGCGCGGGCGCACGCCCAAACCGCGCGCGATGCGCTCAACTTCTTGCCCGCGAACGCGTATCGCGAGGCGCTCGAGGCGCTGCCGGACTTCGTGGTCGAACGCGCTTATTGATCGAGTTGATCCAAGCCGCGCGCCCGCGCGAAGCCCCGGACAGCGACGGATACGCCCACGGACACAACAGCCAAGATCGCGAGCGCGACCCACGACTCGGCGCCTTCGTGGCGATGGGCGAGCGCGAAACCGATCAACCCGCACACCGCCATCGCCGCCCAGTAAACCAATGAGATGTTGCGATGGCTCCAGCCGCTTCGCAGCGCGATTTGGTACAAGTGTTCCTGATGTCCCACGAGAATTTTGCGCCGACGTTTGACACGCCACGCCAAGGTCAGCAACGCGTCGGCAAGGATCGGGAAGAACAGGATGGGCGGCACGAACGGCGAAACCCCAGTGCGCGCCAACACGATGAGGGAAGCGATCGCGGCGACCGCGCCAGCGAACAGAGCGCCGGCGTCTCCCGCGAAAATCTTTCCGTTCGGAAAATTCCAAACCAGGAACCCGGCAATGCCGCCAGCGGCGCAAAAACAAAGCGCCGCCGCCACATTCGAACCGTTCACGACTGCGATCGCCGCGAGCGCGAACAGACCGATCGCCATCGAACCCATCGCCAATCCGTTGGCGCCGTCCATGAAGTTCACGGCGTTCACCATGGTGAACGCCCAAAGCGCGGTCCCAAAGAGACCGAGCGATAGGCCAAGCCGCCACTCGACGCCGGGTCCCAGCGGCAGCTCGTCGACAACGCCCATGGTGATGGCGGCGGCGATCGAAAGCAGGGAGAAAGACAGAAACTTCAGGCGGGGGCCGAGCGCGCGGTTATCGTCGACGAACCCGATCAGCAGAAAGATGAAGGACAGGACCGAGGCGAGCCACGCAAGCGATGCGACCTGGCGGGTCAAACCGATCGCGTCGCCATATTCGATCAACGCCACGAGCCCCGCCGTATAGCCGAGCGCGATCCCGATCCCGCCGCTCGTGGGGGTTGGCCCGCGATGCGTCTTGCGCGCGGCGTCGGGCACATCGACCGGGCCCGCCGCCATTTGCACGCGGCACACGATCAAACTCACCAATCCCGCAGCCGCGGCGCCGCCCAGCAATTCCCAGATCACTCGCCACCTCGCGCGCCGTTGGGGCTAGCGGGCCGTCGGAGGCGGGTCAAGCTGAGCGCCGAGGGTCGTGGCACGCACCCACCAGGAAGCGTGATTCTGACGCAGTTTCTCCGCCATATCCTCCGCTTCAGCGCGCGTATTGAGCAAAGCGAACACCGTGGCGCCGCTCCCTGAAAGCGCGACGTAGCGCACGCGCGAATCGGAACGCAGCGCTGATTCGACAATTCCGATCGCAGGCATCAGCGCGTGCGCGGGCTCGGCCAAGTCATTGCCCAAAAGCGCGGCGCCGGCGATCGCCTCCTCCGCGGTGCGCCAGTTGGGCGGGTTTTCATCCAGCGCGGGCGCGCCTCGGTCCATGGCGTCAAATTGCCGATACACCAGCGGCGTCGATAGCGGCTTGAGCGGATTGACTAACACCGCATGCAGCGCCGGCAGCGGCAGCGGCGCGCACCTTTCGCCCACGCCGGTCATGAAGGCGCTTTGCGCAGCGACGCAGACCGGAACATCGCCGCCAAGCGGTCGCGCAATCGACGCCAATCGCTCCACGCCAAATCCCAGCTCCCAAATCACATTCAAGGCTTTGAGCACGGCGGCGGCGTCGGACGACCCGCCGCCTATTCCTGACGCGATGGGGAGACTTTTCTCCAGCGTCACCCTGGCCCCCGACCGTACGCCGCCAGCTTCGCCAAGCGCCGCCATCGCCTTGAGGACAATGTTGTCGCCTCCATCAAGATCGCGCGCGAATGGCCCGGTCACAACGAGTTCGCGGTCGGGCGTCCGCTCCGCCTCGATCCAATCGCCCACGTCCGCGAACACGACAACGCTCGCCAGCGGGTGCATCCCATCCGCACGCGGGCGGCCAACCTTTAGCGTGAGATTGATCTTCGCCGGAGCGAAGACACGGACGCTCATGGCCGCGCGACGTCCGGCAAGCCGGCGTCCAGCTTGGCCTGCGCCGCGGCCGCCGCGTCAGGATCCAGCGTCATCGCGCGGCGCCATTGAAAACGTGCTTCGGTGCGACGCCCAACGCGCCAGTACACATCGCCGAGGTGATCGTTGAGCGTGGCGTCCGCTGGTTCAAGCTCAACGGCGCGCTCGATGTATTCAAGCGCTTGATCGTAGTCGCCAAGACGAAAATGCGCCCAACCCAGACTGTCGAGTATCGCGCCGGAATGCGGGCGCAACTGCACCGCGCGTTGCAGCATCGCCAGCCCTTCCTGCAAGCGCACGCCGCGATCCACCCACGAATAGCCAAGATAGTTCATGACATCCGGCTGCTCAGGCGAAAGCTCCAAGGCGCGCAGGAAATCCGCCTCGGCTTCGGGCCATCTCCCCTGGCGTTCGCGCGCGGCGCCGCGCGCGAAGAGCAACCGCCAATCATCGGGTTGAGCCGCCAGCAAAGCCGAATAAGCGCGCTCCGCCTCGGGGTGCCTGTCGAGATCGCGGTTCATGTCCGCGACCGCGCGCAGCGCGCGAGCATCGCCAGAATCGGCTGCGGTCCGCAGCAGGGCGATGGCTTCGTCATGGCGGCCGCCGTCAAACACAACCCATGCATCGAGCACGCGTGCGGCGCTCGCATAGGGCGATGCGGCGCCAATATCCGCGTACGCCGCGCGGGCAAGACTGGCGTGCCCCAGCCGCGCGTGCATCTGCGCGAAGGTCAACCGCGCGCCGTCGAATTCCGGGTCAAGCATGAGCGCCAGCGTCAACGCTGAAAGCGCGTTGGCGTCGTCGCCTTCTTGCTGAAAAATCGCCGCCATGCCGTAAAGACCAACCGCCGCGCCCCGCGCCGGCGTCAGCGGCGCCGCCGCCACGGGACCGCCTTGCTGAAGACGCGCACGCGCGGCCGCCAGCGCGGGATTGGAGCGGTTGCCTTCCTGGTCGAGCGCCGAGGCGGCGTCAGCGCCGCGACCCACGCGGTTCAACAAATCCGCCTGGCGCTCAACCGCGGGCGGGAGCCACAAGCCGCCGCGCGCGGCCAGATCATAGGCGGCGATCGCCTCTTCGTTGCGGCCTTCAAAATCGAGCGCCATCGCCTGCTGATAAGCGAGCAGCCCGCCGTACGGCCTGATTTGCGCCAACGGCGCCAATTCGAGCAGCACTTCGTCACTTTGGCTCTGCGCTGTGCGCGCCCACACAAGGAGGATGCGCGCCATCAACTCCTCGGCGGCGGTGCCTTGAGCGGCCAGAAGCGCATCTGAAGACGCCTGCCAGCGACGCGCCGCCAGCGCGTCGACCGCGCGCACAAGGTAAACCTGAGCAGGCGCATTGTCCCGCGGCGCCAAGCGCGCCGCCTGACGCGCCCGATCAGAATCGCCAGACGCCAGCGACGCGGCGACAGCGCCCGCGATCAGCGCGTCGTCGCCAGGCTGACGCTGCAGCGCCGCCCAGTAGCGATCCGCGGCCGCTTCGTGGTCCTCGCGCAGATTGGCGATGCGCGCCACGAGATAATCGGCATACGCTTGCGCCTGCTCAGGCGGCCGCGACGTGGTCGCGCAAGCCGCCAGCGCCGTGCACAGCAACGCCGCTCCGACGCCGCGTCTCACAACTCATCCCGACGCGAAGGACCTTGCGGCAGCGTCACCCGCGGCAGTTCGCGCCGCCGCGGCGCGGCGGCGGTCATCCCCCGCGCGACTTTCTGCTCAAGGGCGCGCCGACGCAGCGCATCGGGACGCGCGTCAATGGCTTGGCGCCACGCGTTGCGCGCATCGTCGCGGCGATTGAGCCGCCACAGCACGTCGCCTAAGTGATCCAGAATTTCTGAGTTTGGTTCGCCCGCCGACATCTCGTTCGCGCGTTCGACCAGCGCGAGCGCTTCGTCAAACCGGCCGTGGAGATAGTAAGCCCAGCCCAGACTATCGATGACCGCATAGTCGTTCTGGTTGAAGTTCACGCCGCGCACCAACAGACGATAGCCCTCTTCCAACCCTTCCGGCCGTTGGATGAGCGCATAGCCGAGCGTATTGAGCCGGGTCACGGAATCGGGCTGCTCGGCGAGCAGATTGCGCGCGACCGCGATGCCGTCGCGCCACGCGGCGGGATCGTCCATGAGGATGGTGACGTAGAGCAAGCGCGTGTCGACGCTCTGATCGAGTTCGTACGCGGCGCGCATGTCGGCGGTGGCGGCGCTGAGGTTTCCGGCAAAGCGATGCGCGTACGCGCGATAGCCATAAACGTCCGCGCGATCCTCGTTGGATTGCACCATGGCGAGCGCCCGATCAAACGCTGGGATCGCGCGATCCGCGTGACCGAGGCGGCGGTAAATATCGCCCACCGAAGCGATGATCGACCAGCGCTCCCCCGCGTGCGCGTTCGCGCGGTCGGCCGCGGCCATGGCGCCTTGGTCGTCGTCGCGCTCAATCGCGATATTGGCGCGGACGATCTCGGCGTCAGCGGCGAACACGCTTGTATCCGTTATCCGCGCGACAATCCGCTCCGCTCCATCGACGCCGCCGGCGTCCAAAGCTTGCTGCGCCGCGTAAAGACGCCAGTCATCGGCGTCCGGCGCCAGCAGGACGCCGAGCTGCAACAGCGCGGTTCCGGATTCCGAGGAAAGCCCCGTACGCGGTTCCTGCTGCATGATCATCGCCGCGATGGTTTCTGTCTGCGTCAGATATTCCGACACAAACAGCATCCAGCGTCCGGCCGCGCTTTGCGCCGTCAGCGCGGGATCGAGCGGCCCTTGGCCGGCGTCGAGCCGCGTCAAGTTGGCGGCGACATCGGCCGCGCGCGGCGCGAACCCCTGAACCAAACGGTAATATCGGCGGGCCTGCTCGGCTTGCCCCAAACGATGATGCACCACGGCGGCGCGGTAGATTGCATTGGTGGTGCGCGCCGCGTTGAGCGCGCGCGTCAGCTCCTCGGCGTTTTGCGGCTCGGCCTCGCCAGGCGGGGTGGTGTCGAGATTGTCGACCATCTGCGCGTAGATCGCCGCCGCTTCCTGTAAGCGCCCGGCGGATTCGAACACCAGCGCGCGCTGCACTTCGGGCAGAGGCGCCGGCAGGCTGTCCTGCCCCGCGTCGACGCGCTCCACGCCGCGATCGACACGTCCCTCCGCCGCAAGCAGGAACGGCTCAAGCATATCGGCGACGCCGCCCGTCAGGCCGCCTTGAGCGGTTTGAAGCACGACGCGCGCCTCGGCGTTGCGTCCCGCGGCGAGTTCGTCGGCGAACACCACCGTGCTCCACAACGAATTGCTCTCGCCGCGCGCGATGGCGCGGCGGCCCTCCCGAACGAGATAGTCCAGGTCGCCCGCGAGCAACGCCGCCTCGGTGCTCTCGTAGGTGCGATTGTCGAGCGCGTTGGGAGGCGCGGTGCGCCGCATGAGTTCGCTCGGCGCGCGCTCCTCGCCCACGGCGGCGTCCTGCAACGCCGCGCCTTGCGGCGCCGCCGCGTAAGCCTGCACCGCATTCGCGGAACCCAACGCCGCCAACCCAGCCGCCAAAATCGCCCAACGCATGGTTCAGTCCTTCCAGCGGCCAATCCGGCCGCAGTTCTAGAGGTTGGCGTAGTTCGGCCCGCCGCCGCCTTCGGGCGTCACCCAGTTAATGTTCTGACTTGGATCCTTGATATCGCAGGTTTTGCAGTGAACGCAGTTTTGAGCGTTAATCTGGAAGCGCGGATTGGCGCCGGCGTCGTCATAGAGAACCTCATACACGCCCGCGGGGCAATAACGTGTCGCAGGCTCGGCGTAATCAGGGAGGTTCGCCTGGATGGGGATACGCGGATCCTTCAGCGTCAGGTGCGCGGGCTGGTCTTCCTCGTGGTTGGTGTTCGACAGATAGACCGAACTCGGCTTGTCGAACGTCAGCACGCCGTCGGGTTTCGGATACGCGATGGGCTTGTGCTTACGCGCTTTCTCCATGGCGGCGGCGTCGCTCTTGCCGTGCTTGAGCGTGCCGAAAAATGAAAAACCGCCAAACAATGTCGTGGTCCACATGTCGGCCATGCCCGCGACGCCGCCCCAGAACGTTCCAAACCGCGACAGCAGCGGCTTGGCGTTCCGCACCAGCAGCAGGTCACGGTAGACGCGGCTTTCTTTATAGGCCGCCTGATAAGCCTCCAGAACGTCACGTTGGCGGCCAGCCGTGATGGCGTCGAACGCCGCCTCGGCGGCCAGCATCCCCGTCTTCATGGCGTTGTGAGTGCCCTTGATGCGCGGCACGTTCACGAATCCCGCCGAACAGCCGATCAGCGCGCCGCCTGGAAACACCAGCTTCGGCACCGACTGCAGGCCGCCTTCCGTGATTGCGCGCGCGCCGTAGGCGATGCGCTTGCCGCCTTCGATATGCGGTCTGATTTCTGGATGGAGTTTGTGGCGCTGGAACTCGTCGAACGGCGAAATGTACGGGTTCTTGTAGTTGAGGTGGACGACATACCCCACCGACACATAGCGTTCGCCCCAGTGGTACATGAAGGAGCCGCCGCCGGTTTTGTCATCGAGCGGCCATCCGACGGTGTGCAGCACAAGGCCGGGCTGATGTTGCGCGGCCGGCACTTCCCAGAGTTCCTTGATGCCGACCCCGAACTTCTGCGGGTTCTTCTTGTCGGCGAGATCAAACTTCGCCTGGATGAGCTTTGCCAGCGAACCGCGCGCGCCTTCCGCGAGGAACACGTACTTGCCATGCAGTTCCATGCCAGGCTGGTAGTCAGGCTTCCTTTGGCCATCCCTGCCGACGCCGAACACGCCCGCGATCACCCCTTTGAGCGCGCCGGTTTCATCGAAAACCGGCGCCGAGGCCGCCATGCCCGGATAAATCTCGACGCCAACCGCTTCCGCTTCCGCGCCAAGCCATTTGGTGAAGTTCGAAAGCGAGCAAATGTAGTTGCCGTGGTTGTTCATCAACGGCGGCATCATGAAGGTCGGCAGCGCCGCCGCGCCCGCGGGGCCGAGCATCTTGAATTGATCGCTGGTGACAGGCGTATCGAGGGGGGCGCCCTTTTCCTTCCAGTCGGGGATCAGTTCATTCAGGCTGATCGGATCGATCACCGCGCCGGAGAGAATGTGCGCACCAACTTCAGCGCCCTTCTCCAAAACCGCCACCGAGATCTCGGTCCCCGCCGCCGCCGCAAGCTGCTTGAGCCGGATCGCCGCGGNNCGATCACGACATCGTACTCCATCGAGTCGCGCGCGATCTCTTCGTCAGCCATTTCAGCCCCTTCGCATTGCTTTGGACTGTTTATCAAAGGTGCTGCGACGAGGCGCAAGCCGCTCGCATCGGTCCGCGTCGCTTTGCGCGGCGGCGAAGTCCTTGCACAATGGGAACGATGAGCCCGCTTGATTCCCCGGCCAACCCCGCCGACGCCGCGCGCGCCGCACTCGCCTTTTGGCGGTCGGCCGGCGTGGATATGGATGTCGCTGAAGCCGTGTTCACGGCGCCCGCGCCGCAAGCCCAGCCCTCCGCCCCAGCGGTGCGCCTGCGCGCAAAGGCGGCGCCGCAAACCGCCGACGCCGCGCGCGCCTTGGCTGCTGGCGCCAACTCCATCGCGGAACTGCGCGCCGCCGTGGCCGCTTTCGAGGGGTGCGCTTTGAAAGCGACCGCGCGGAGCACAGTGTTTTCGGACGGGGTGGATGACGCGCCCGTCCTGCTGATCGGCGAGGCCCCAGGAAAGGACGAGGACGAGCAGGGCAAGCCCTTCGTGGGGCGTTCCGGGCAGTTGCTGGACCGAATGCTCGCCGAGATCGGTCTTAGTCGTAGTAGCAATATTTTGATTTCAAATACCATTTTTTGGCGACCCCCAGGAAATCGCGACCCGACGCCGGGAGAAATCATCGCCTGCTTGCCGTTTGTGGAGCGGTTGATTGCGCTCTCTTCCCCCAAACTGCTCATTCTGACCGGCAAGGCTGCGGCCCATACGGTGTTGAAGCGCGAAGAGGGGGTGATGAAGCTTCGCGGGCGGCGACTGAACTACACGCGGGAAGGCTCGGCTCCCGTCAACGCCATGGTCATGCTTCATCCGGCATATCTGCTGCGCCAGCCGCAGCAAAAACGGCTGGCTTGGCTCGACCTTCTCGCTGCGGAAACATGGTTGCGGGAGCTGGGGGTGGCCACGCGGACTTAAGGTCCGCCACGGGGGACGAAGGACGATGAGACACTTGGGATGGGTCTGTGCTGCTGTTTCGGCGGTCGCTGTCGCCGCACCCGTCAGCGCCCACGCACAATCTCGCATCGTCGCCCTTTCAGAGCATGACGAGGCAGCCTATCGCGCCGCCTTCTCGGCCATCGAAAGCGGCGATTGGCGCGCCGTCGGAACCGCGCTTGGGCGTGTCGAAGACGACGTGCTCGAGGGAACGGTGCGCGGACGCATGTTGCTGTCTCGCGATTATCGCCCCAGCTGGTCTGACTACACAGCCTGGCTCAATCGCCATCCCGAATACGGCATGGCGCCGGCGGTGTACGATCGCGCCATGGCCTCACGCGGACGCCGGTCGCGCGCGCAAGCGCCCGAGCCGCATCCCGGCCAAGGCCGCCGTCTCCCCGGAACGCCGCCAGCGGTTGAGGGCGATAGCGCCTCGGCGCGCATCGCGATTCAAAACATCGCTCAGCGCATCGGCGAGGGCGACTTCGACGGCGCGCGCGCGCTCGCATCGGCGCAAGTCGGCGGACCACGCAGCGGACAGGCGCAATGGCATCTCGGCTTGATCGCTTATCGCCAACACGATTACGCCGAAGCCGCGCGTCAGTTCGAGGCGTCCGCGCAATGGCGCCACCATGGCGGCTGGGCGCTCGCGGGCGTTCACTACTGGGCGGCTCGCGCGCGCCTTGCCGCGGGCGACGCCGGCGGCGTCGCGCAGCATCTCAACGCCGCGGCGGCGCGTCCATGGACGTTCTACGGCCAACTCGCCGAGGCCCAGCTTGGACGCGAAAGCCCGCTTGATTTCACGCCGCCGGAACTCGACGCGGATATGATCGCGCGGTTCATTGAGCGCTATCCGGCGGCCCGCCGGGCGGCGGCGCTTGCGCAACTGGGGCGGCTTTCAGAAGTCGAAACCGAGCTGCGCCGCTTGCACGCCGACCTGCCGCAGCAGGATGATCGCGCGTTTCTGACCCTCGCGATCGCCTTGCAGGCGCCCGCGGCCCAGTTGCGCGCAGCCGAGTACGGCGGCCCGGACGTCGCCGCCGGTTTCTGCCCCTCAACGACGTTCGAGCCCGAGGACGGTTTCGAACTTGATCGTGCAGTGTTGTACGCCATTGTGCGCCAAGAGAGCTACTTCAACCCGAAGGCCGTCAGCGTTTCAAACGCGCGCGGCCTCATGCAACTGTTGCCATCGACCGCGCGCGATATGGATCGCTCCACCAATTATCGCCGCAACCCGAGCGCCCTGTTCGAGCCTGGATTAAACATGCGCCTCGGCCAATCCTATGTGCGCTGGCTGATGGAGCAATTCCACAACGACGGCGACCTGGGACGGGTCTTCGCCGCCTACAATGGCGGGCCGGGTTGGCTGTCGCGCTGGCTCGCAACGCAACCGTCCGACATCGATCCCCTGCTGCTGCTGGAAATGTTGCCGCGCGCTGAAAGCCGTGACTACGCCGAGCGCGCGCTCTCGCACATGACCCTGTGCCGCAAGCGCTTTGGTCAACCAACGCCGGAAATGGACCGCCTCGCCGCGGGCGGGCCAGCGCTCTACAATCCGCTCGATCAACGGCGGGCGGAGCGCTGAGCGCGCACGGCCTGGAGGTCTTCCAGCACATCGATGTCGCGGAGCGTCGGCAGTCGTGCAACGGTGCGCGGCGCAAGGTTTGAGAGCACGTCCCGCGCCGCGTACTGACTCGACCACCGCACGCCGCTCATCGCGCGCGCGGCGTCGCGCCCCTTGCGCGCGGCGAGAAGCCAGAAGCCGCCGTCATGCGTCGGCCCCAACGCGAACGGCGCACGCCGCAAGGCCGTGAACGCCGCCGCGATGTGGCGCCGATCGATCATGGGGCAATCCGAGCCGATCACCGCGACGAACCGATGCGGGGCCATGGCGGCCGCGAGCCGCGCGCCGAGATCGCCCGCGCATTGCAGCGCGCGCGGCAGGTTTCGCGGCCACACGCCGGGCAGCTGAACGTCGAGCGCCGCTCGCGGGCTGACGCACAACATCGTGCGCCACCGCTCATCGCGCGCCAGACGCAGCGTGTGCGCATGAAGGCCACGATTGATGCGCCACGCCTCGGCCGCACCGATCTCGCGCGCGAGCCTCGTCTTGCCGCCGCCGATGACGGGCGCCTTCGCCATCACGATCAGCGTCGGCTTAGTCATAGCGGCGCGCGAGTTCGACGGGATCGCCGCCCAGAAGATAGCGCGAGAGCAGACCAAGATTGCGCCAGGCGCGCTTGTCAAAACCGTCGCGCCGGTATTTCTCCGCGCTGGTGACCGCGCGCGTCGCAAGGATGCGCAAACGACGGGCGCCAATGTTGCGCACCATCGCCACGTCCTCCATCAGAGGCAGCTCTGGAAACCCGCCGACCGCGTCATACAGAAAGCGCGAAATCAGCAACCCTTGATCGCCGTAGGGCAGCTTCAGCCAGCGCGCGCGCAGGTTCGCCAAGAAGGCGACGCGCTTCGCCGCCGCGGACTCATCATCGAACGCGAGCTGAAACGCCGCCGCGCGATGCTGTGCGTTGCGCTCAGACATGAAGGCGTGCGCCTCGGCCGCCCAACCGCCGTCAAGCGCTGTATCGGCGTGCAGGAACAGCAACCACCGCCCGCGCGCGAGCGCCGCGCCCGCGCGCATTTGCTTGGCGCGGCCGCGCGGCCCTTGAACGATCGCACATCCCGCGGCCTCAGCGATCGCGATGCTGTCGTCATCAGAGCCGCCGTCCGACACGATCACTTGCTTCACGAGCCCCTCGAAGGCGGGACGCGCCAGTGGCGCGAGCGCGCGCGGCAAAGAAGCGGCGGCGTTCAGCGTGGGGATGACAACGGAAACCATCACCCTTCTCTTACGCGGAGAGGCGCGGCTAAGTTAAGCGCCTGCCCCAGGCGCGGGCGTTTGCTGGCGTGTGGCGGGCAAAGCCGCCTGCGGAGGCGGCGGTTGCGGCGCATTTGGCGTTGGCGCGGCCGGCGCGTTGCGGGCTGCGGCGGAAGCGTCCGCGGTCATCCGCGCGCGCAGGCGCTGCATGAACCGATCCATCAAATCAACCCGCGCCACCGCCCGCGCGACGTCACGCACAGCGGCGCCTTCCGCGTTAATGCCGCCGGCGACGACGTCAAAGGCCTCCGCCTCCTCGGTGTTGGCCATGTCGCCCGCGAACTCGCGATGCAGCGCGCGCACGCCGTCCTCGTTGCCCGCGAGCGTGAGCGCCACCGCCGCGCGCAGCGCCGCTTGCCGGCCATAGCTATCGAGTGGATGCGAGCGATCCCGCAACGCCAACAAGGCGCGCAGCTCGACGGCGGCGCGATCCCAGTCGCGCGCGCGCCACGCCGCCTCCGCGCGCACGCGCTGGGCGTCCTCGCCCCGGTCGCGTTCCACCAACTCGACCGCGCCATCCAGCCGTCCCAGATCAAGCATCGCGCGCGCTTCCAGAATACGCCGATCCGCGAGCAGCGCGGTGGGCATGTTCGGCTGACGCGACGAGGCAAGCGCGGTCAGCGCGCGATCTGGCTTGCGGTCCATCAGGTAGATGGCGGCAAGGTCGGCCGCGACTTGCGCGCGGCTGATGCCTTCGAGGCGCTCATCCACTTGGTGTTGCAGCAATTGCGCGGCTTGCTCGAGCAGGTCCACGTGCACAAGGCGCCCCGACAGCAAACGCACGATGCGGTCGCCATTGGGGCCGACGGGCGTCAGATCGCTGAACTCGTAAAACAACCCCAAGGCTTGAATGGGTTCAAGTTGATCGGCTTCGCCATCGAGGAAGAGGCGCTCGAACAGCGTGGCCATATCGGCGCGCAGCTGGCGCGACGCCGGTTCGGTCGGGTAGCGCTCGGCGGCGGCGCGCATCGTGCCCAACGCCTCGCGCCACCGGCCGAGTTCCGAGTAAACGTCGCCCAACATGCCGACGATCGCGAGTTCCGTCGCGTCGCCGCGCCAGCGAAAGCGCAGCGCCTCCAGCGGCTCGACCACGTCCACCGCGCGCATAAGCCCCGCCGAGCGCCGCAATCCGATGACCGCCACGGCGGCGCGCACGGCCACTTCCTCATCGCGCGTGCGCGCGAGTTCGTCGAGCATGGCGATCGCGCGCTGCGCGTCGCCGCGCGCCGCCACCACCCGCGCTTCGATCAAGCGCGCTTCGAGCCGCATGTGCGCATCGGGAGCCTCTCCCATGGCCGCGCGCGCGGCGGCTTCCGCCGCCGGATAATCGTTGAGCTGCACCGCCGCAGTGGCCAGCGCGAGATCGAAGCGCGCGCGCCAGCTCGGCGGATGCTCTTCCAAAGCGGCGGCGCCGCGTTCCAGTTCGCGGCGCGCATCCGCCCATTCGCCGCGCAATGACGCCGCGTAACCACGCCACAACGCGGCTGACGCATTGTTTGCGAGCGTAGAGGCCGTGAGGTCGGGCATCGCCGCCGACACGCGCCCCATCATCACGTTCGCGGCGCCGCGCAACAGGCGATACTCAGGATCGATCTCGACCAATTCGCCTTGGTTTATCGCCACAATGCGCAAAGCGCCGAGCGCTTCGGGCGCATAGTCGTTCTGCAGCAGGAAGCGCGCCAGCTCCATGCGCGCGGCCACGGGCGCGCCTTCCGCGACGCCCTCCGACGCCGCGCGGCGCGTTAGCGCATCAATGCGATCGCGTATCTCGACAAGGCTCATGTCGCCGGTTGGGGGCGCGCTCTCACCTTCGCTAGCGAGCGCCGCTTCCATCATGCCGGCTTCGATCTGCGCGGCGTTCGCGGACGTGGCGGCGGTTTGCGCAGCGATCAATCCCTCGCCGCGGGTGACGGTCAGCGCGCCGTTCTCGAACGCCGCCGTCACGCCATCGGCGCGCGTTTCGATGACCGCGCCGTGCGCCGCCGGCAACACCGCGGCCTCAAGCGTAGCACGGCGCGTATCGATGCCGCGCGCGGGCCCTCCAACCAGCGCGACGGCGATGCGATCGCCAATTTCCGGATCGGTCACCCAACGCACCGCGCCTTCGCGGCCGAAGCGCGCCGTCAATCGGCCGCGCCCGCTCGCATCGATCTCGCGCGCAAGCGGCGCGGGCTCGTTGGCGTCGGCGCGCGCGCCAAGCGTGAACGTCCAGCGGTTTTCATTCGCGGCCGCTGACACCAACACATCCGGAGGCGCCGGAATGCGCAGCCCGACCACATTCTCGCCGCGCACGATCTCGACGTCGCCGTGGCGACGGCCTGCCCGCGCCACGCCGTTCAGGTCGATCGTGCCGGTGGCGTCGAACATCAACCAGATCGCTTCGCCGCGGCGAAAAGCGGCCGCGCGCGCCGGTGACGGCCACGTCACGGTGAGGCGCGTGACGCTCGCCTCCTCCACCAGCTGCACGCGCGCCACGCCAGACACAGGCGGACGCAACGGCGTGGGCGGCGGCGTCTCTCCGCGTGCAATCGCGGCGCGCGCTTCGGCGTCCGGCGGCAGCAGATCGACGACCACGCGGTCGCCATCGACGAAGTGGCGCTGGCGCACATCGACATCAAGCGTCAGCGAAAGCCGCAACGGCGCGCCCGCCGCGCTGGTTCGACGAATCTCGCGCAACATTGGCGGCGGCGCCGACCGCAACTCGGCCAGATCGATATCCGCCGCGCGCGAGAAACGCAGTTCAAGGCGGTTGCCTTGAAGCAGCGGCGTGACAGTCGTCGCGCCCGGGAAGCGAAACGCGAGACGCGTGTAGTCGGATTGCACGCCGACAGTGACGGAAGCGGAGGGCGCCGGCGCCAATCTCGGCGGCGGAGGCGTTGGCGGCGTCGCTGGCGCTTGTGGTTGCTGTTGCGCCGGCGCCGCGGTTTGCGCCGTCTGTTGCGGCGGCGCGGGTGGCGGCGACGGCGGCGACGCGACGGTTGGCGACAAGTCCCGCGGCACCGCCGTCGCCCCACGCAGTTCAAGCGGTTGCGCGGGTGCGGCGCCCGCGGCCGGCTCCGGCGATGGCGGTTGCGCCGCCACTGGGGCGCTTGGCTGCGCCGACGGCGGCGCGATCTGCATCGGCTGGCCGCTGGCCGGCGGCACAGCGATCAGCGCGGCGGTCGCGATCGCCAAGGGGGAGCGCAGAGATTTCATCGAGTCACGTGCTGCACTCAATTCCTCATCCGGCGCGGTTAATCGCGCGTTTACCCGCCTGACGCCGCCGGGGTTCCTTGTGGACGCGACCGCGCCAACAGGTCGTCGCCTCCGGCAGGCGGCCGCGCGCGATCAGCCAGCATTTGGGTCAGCGCCCGCGCGCGCTCGGGATCCATGCGCCCCATGACCTCAGCCAGATTCGCCTGACGCATCCTGCTGGCGACTTGCACCAACACGCCATCGTCGAGCCCGTCGAACACGGTCGCCGCATCCTTCGCGCGCATGCGCTGATAAACGTCGACGAGACCCGCGATGCGTTGCGTTTGCGCTTCGTCCAGATTGCCGAGCAACTCATTCACATGCGTCTCGAGCTGGCGCAGTTCGGCCAAACGCTGGTCAAGGCGTCGCTCGGCGGCCGTCATCAATTCGTCTTGCGTTTGAAATTGCTCGGCGCGCTGGTCCAGCGTTTCGCGGCGCGCCTGGAGCGCCTGCAACACCTGCACTTCAGCCTGACTCAAGCCCGCCATATCCGCGAGCGAAGGCGGCGCGCACTGGGCCGCGGCGGGCGCGCCCGCTGGCGTCGCCGCCGTTGTCGCAGCGGCGGTCGAAGCGCTCGACGCTTCGGTGGTGGCCGCAGCGGCGCCCTCGGCGACAACCTCCGCCACCGCAACGGCCTTCAGCCCAAGCACCACGGCGATTGTCGCCATGGCCGCCGACATCAGGCGTACGCCGCCGCTGGAGTTCGCCCGCGCGCCGCTCATCAGGCGCGACCGCGCAAGGGCATATCGGCGCTGGTGCGGACGCGCCCCGCGCTCAGTCCGAGGCGGTCGGCGGTCTTGCGCGCATCATCAATGCGAGCCTGCAAATCGCGCCCAGCTTCCTGAGCCGTCATCTTCAGGGAACGCACGGCGGCTTCCGCCTGCGCCGTCGCTTGCGCCAGCTCAGCCGCGGCGCGGAGCACGCCGTCCTGACCGGTGCGCAACGCCTTCAGCCGCGTGTCGAGGCGCCAGAAATAGTAGAGACATGCCGCCAGCATGCAGGCCAGAACAAGTTCGAGAACAAGCGTAATCGGGCTCATCAGATCCCTCCAATTTTCATCAGCGCGTGTTGCGTCGCGGGCGCGATCGGCTTTTCCACGCGCACGGCAAGGTGGTGCCCCATGCGCCCAACGCGACCGGCCGAGAGATCCACCGCGCCGCATTTCAACGTAACCGGCGCATCCGGTTGCGCATCGAGCAGCAGCGTATCGCCGACCTTGAGATCGAGGACGTCGCGCAAGGGGCGCTTTATCTCGTTGAGCACAGCGCGCACCTCAAGCTTGGTCGCCCACAATTCGCTCGCGAGGTGCCCTTCCCAGATGTTGTCGCGGCCGAACTTCTCGCCCATGAATTGCTGCAACAACATCTTGCGGATCGGCTCGAGCGTCGCATACGGCAACAACAACTCCAGACGCCCGCCGCGATCCTCCATGTCGATGCGAAGCTTGACCAGGATCGCGGCGTTCGGCGGACGCGCGATCGCGGCGAAGCGCGGGTTGGTTTCGATGCGGTCCAGCTTGAAATTCACGGTTGTGAGCGGCGCGAAAGCTTGCCGCGCATCCGCCAGGACAACTTCAATCATGCGCGTGACCAACATGCGCTCGATGGTCGTGTAAGGACGCCCTTCGACGCGCGTCGACGCGGCCCCGCGGCGCCCGCCGAGAAGGACGTCAACGATCGAATAGATCAGCCCGGAATCGGTCGTAACGAGCCCGAAATTGTCCAGCTCCTCCGCGCGAAACACCGCGATGATCGCGGGCAATGGAATGGAGTTCAGATAGTCGCCGAACCGGATCGACGTGATCTGATCCAAACTCACTTCAACGTTGTCAGAGGTGAAGTTGCGCAAGCTCGTCGTCATCAACCGCACGAGGCGATCGAACACGATCTCAAGCATCGGCAGCCGCTCGTAGGAGACGAGCGCCGAATTGATGATCGCGCGTACGCCGTGCTGACCGTCGCCCTCCTCCTCGCCCACGCCGAAGCCGAGGAGGCTGTCGATTTCATCCTGGTTGAGGATGCGCTCAGCGGTCTGCCCCTCGGGCGCCGCCGGCTGCTCGGCTGTTTGCCAATCCTCATTTTCGTCCACCGCCGGCTCCGCCATCATTGCACCAGCATTTCTTCGATCAGCACGGCGTTGATCTGATGCGGCGCGATGACGAGATTGACCCTCCGCAGAAGCTCAAGCCGCAGGCGATAGGCACCGGCCGAGCCCGACAGATCGTCCGTACGCATCTCACGCAGAAAGCCATTGAACTGATCGCTGATGCGCGGAACGTGCTCGGTCAGCGCGGTGACGGCCGCGTCGTCCGGGGCTTCAAGCGTGAGCCGCAGCTTCAGATAGGCCGGCCGGCCATCTGGCCCCGTGATGTTGACCAACATTTCCGGCAGCGAAACAAACACGACGTTTTCGCCGTAGGCGATGGTCGTTCCGTTCGGCCCCGGAATGGGCTCCCCCTCCGCGCCCTCGCCGTGACCGCCGCCGCCCTTGGCTTTGCCGTGATCGCCAGCTTCCGCTTCAGCGTGCTGTTCAGCGCCGTTTCCGTTGAAGAGTAGAAGATACGCGGCCGCGCCGCCGCCGCCGAGAACAAGAATGGCCGGAAGAACAATGAAGAGAACGAGCTTCTTGCCCGACATCTTCTTCTTTGCCGGCGCCTCGCCTTCCGCGCCTTCGCCCTCGCCTTCAGCGGCGGACGTTTTGGCGTCTTCGGCTTCTTCCGCCGACGCCTCTTCCTTTTTTTTCTTCTTCTTTCCGAACATGACGGAATCGCTCGCGCGTTGACCCCGTCCTTGGTCGCAAGCGCTGGTTAAGGATTGGTAGCGACCCGGCAAAACTTGCCGAGGCGCCCGGCAAATTTCAGCGCCCGTTCACCATACTCGGCGGCGGCGAGCCCGGAAAATCAACGCCCTCAGGCCCGGCACAGGGTTTGCATGGTTAACCAGGATGGATAACACCCAGATGCTCGCCCTGCAGACGCAACGCGTCCTGCAACGTCGCCTGGACGTGACCGCGAACAATCTGGCCAACGTCGCAACCAGCGGCTTCAAGGCCGACAATCTCGTGCTTGAGGAAGTCGCCGATACGGGCGCGACGGCCGAAGACGCGCCGCTCGACGTGGTGTTCGTCCGCGACATCGGGCTGATGCGCGACATGAGCCAGGGCCCGATCGCGATGACGGGCAACACGCTCGACGTCGCCATCGAGGGCGCGGGATTTTTCATGGTGGAAGGCCCTGGCGGCCAACCACTCTACACGCGCGATGGCGCGTTCAGTCTAACGGGCGAGGGACGACTCGTGACCAGCGATGGCCGCGCCGTCCTCAGCTCAGGGGGGGCGCCGATCGTTCTCGACCCACAGGGGGAAACTCCCGTGATCGGGCGCGACGGCGCTATTCGCGTGGCCGGCGTCGAAGCCGGCCGCATCGGCGTGGTCTCGTTTGACGCGCCGGGCGCGCTCGCAAAGGTCGGGGACAACCTTTGGGACGCGCAGGGACAAGCGACGGGTGAGTTTGAAGGCGTGGTGCTCCAGGGGGCTCTCGAGGGCTCCAACGTGCGCCCCGTCATCGAACTCACCCGTCTCATTGAAATATCGCGCGCATACCAGAACGCGGCCCGGATCGTTTCCGGCGCCGACGACCTGCGTCAGCGCGCGATCCAAGCACTCGGAAGATAGGACAGTCCCACCATGCGCGCACTCTCGATCGCGGCCAGCGGCATGCAAGCCCAGCAGCTGAACGTCGACGTCATTTCGCACAACATCGCCAACATGAACACGACCGGCTACAAGCGTCAGCGCGCCGAGTTTCAGGACATGTTGTACCAAAACATGGAGCGCCCCGGCGCGACCTCCTCCGCTTCCGGAGCGATCCTGCCGCTCGGCATCCAGATTGGCGTGGGCGTGCGCGCGGACGCAGTCGGCCGCGTCACGGAACAAGGCGGCATCAGCCAAACCGGCAACGCCTACGACCTCGCCATTAACGGCCGCGGCTATCTGCAGGTGTCGCTGCCCTCGGGACAAACGGCCTATACGCGCGCGGGCAACCTCGCCGTGAACGCCGACGGGCAGATGGTCACCGCCGACGGCTTCTCGCTCGAACCATCCATAACCGTACCCCCCGAAGCGACCGCGATACAGATCACGCGCGACGGCATCGTCGAGGCGACGCTGACCGGCCAAGCGACGCCGCAGCAACTCGGCCAGATCGAAATCGCCACCTTCATCAACCCGGCGGGTTTGGAAGCGATCGGAGACAACCTCTATCTCGAAACGCCGGCCTCGGGCTCGCCCAACACCGCCACGCCTGGTTCACCGGGTTTCGGCACGCTGATGCAAGGCTATCTCGAACTTTCAAACGTCAACGCGGTGGAAGAAATCTCCGCGCTCATCGTCGCGCAGCGAGCTTATGAAATGAACGCGCGCGTCATTACGGCTGCGGATGAAATGCTGCAGTCGACCACGCAATTGCGCTGAGGTCCGCGATGTTGCGCCAATTCCTTTGCACGATTTTGTTTTGCGCGCTGGCTCTGCCGGCATGGGCCGACACGGTGTCGCTGCGATCGCGCATCGAGGCTAGCGGCCCCGCCGTCACCATGGGCGATGTGTTCGAGGGCGCGCCAGCCGATGTCGCGCGCCGCGCGCTGGCGCCAGCGCCAGCGCCGGGCCAGACCAGCACGCTCTCGGTGCAGGTGCTCGCCGCGGCGGCGTCCGCGGCCGGCCTCGAATGGACGCCGCCGGTCGGCGTGAACAGCGTTCAAGTCGTGCGCCCCGGCGGCGCGCGCGCGATGCTGGCGCCAACGAGCGGGCGCCCTGGCATGGCTGACGCCGCCGTGCGCCGCGGCGACTCCGTGACGCTGACCTACGCCGCGCCAGGGCTCTCGCTGTCGATGCGCGCGCGCGCGCTTGACGACGCCGCCGTCGGGCAAAGCGTGCGCCTGCTCAACACCGCCTCCAACCGAACTATCGACGCCGTGGTCACTGGCCCGGGCGCCGCGCGAGCCAATCCATGACCAAAGACGCAACCCTTCGCTCTCTCGCCCTGCTGACGCTCGCCGCCAGCGCGGCCGGCTGCGCCAGCATCGACCGCGAACAACTTACGCAGGATGCGCTCGCCGCGCCTGGAGCAGCCTACAGCGCCGCTCATCGCGCGCTGGCGCCGCCCGCGCTCGCGCCTGTCGCCACGCCGGCGGCGCTTACCGGCGGCGCACAACAAAGCATGCCTCAACCCACGCCAATCGCCGTGGAAGCGCCGGCGCCCAGTTCGTTGTGGCGGACTGGATCGCGCAGCTTCTTCAACGATCAGCGCGCCTCGCGCATCGGCGACATTCTCACCGTCAATATCGAGATCGACGACAAGGCCGAGGTGTCGAACTCCTCCAATCGCTCGCGGTCGGGAACGACATCCGCCGGCGTCGGCAACTTCTTCGGCCTCGAGGAAGCGGTCGGACAGTTCTTTCCGGGCGGTTTCGACTCGGAGAACATGATCAGCGCCGACTCAGCGTCCACGCATAACGGCACGGGCGCGATCAACCGTTCGGAGAAAATCGAACTCACCGTCGCCGCCGTGATCGTCGACCGGCTGCCTAACGGCAACCTTGTCCTTGCCGGCCGCCAGGAGGTGCGCATCAACGGCGAAGTGCGCGAACTCACCGTATCCGGCATCGTGCGCCCCGAGGACATCACCGCCTCCAACACCATCAATCACACGCAAATCGCGGAAGCGCGCATCTCCTATGGCGGCCGCGGTCAGATTTCCTCCGTGCAGCGACCCAATTGGGGCCAGCGCCTGGGAGACGCGATCACGCCCTGGTAAGGCGTTGCGCTAAAGCGGCGCTCCCATGCCGCGCGCCATAAGCGCGGCGCATATGAGGAGCACCGCCAAAAGGTGGAGTTCGATCATCACCAGCGTCCGCGTGCGCTTGACTTCGTCGTCCGGCGCGATGAACGCGGGATCCCCTTTCGCCGCCTTGTTCCAACGCAGAAACCGAAGCGTTGGCGAAATTGACAACAAACCAATCGCCACGAAGACAGCGAGCTTCGCCCAGAAGAACGGCTGGCCAGCGTAATAGTCCCAGCCCTTCGCGCCCCACACCGCGCGCGAAAATCCGGCGACGATGAGCAGCGCCGCGGACGCGCCGTAAAACGCGTCCGCCCGGCCTAGCACTTTCGCCACACGTCCATCCACGGGCAGACGCAAAATGAACGCTTCGGCGGAAAGAGCGCCGACCAAAATGAACGCGACCGTGTAGTGAAAAAACGACAGCCCCGCGTCGTGAAGCAACATCGTCTAGTCGTCCCGATGCACGCGTTCGCGGCGCTCGTGCCGCTCCTGTGCTTCCAGGGAGAGCGTTGCTATGGGGCGCGCCTCAAGCCTGGAGAGTGAAATCGGCTCCCCAGTTTCCTCGCAGTACCCGTAGGTTCCCTCTTCGATGCGTCGCAGCGCTGCGTCGATTTTGGCGATCAGCTTGCGCTGCCTGTCACGCGTGCGCAGCTCAAGCGACCGATCGGTTTCGCTGGTGGCGCGGTCCGCCAGATCAGGCTCGGCGACAGTGTCTTGTTGAAGCGACGCGATCGTGGATCGGGACTCTTCCAGGATATCTTCCTTCCACGCCAACAGCTTTTGGCGGAAGTACTCGAGCTGTCGCTCGTTCATGAACGGCTCGTCGTCGCTCGGACGATAGTCCTTGGTCACGGCAGAGGCCATTGATGCTCTCCCTACACCCTCGCGCGGCGCCGCCTTATAGCGGCGGCGCTCTCGCCAGTCCATCGCGCAAAACCGGCGCCGCAGAGTGTCAAAAGATTGTCTTGTTTCAGGACGTTCCCACGATTTTCTCAGGCGCGCGCCGCCAGCCGCTCCAACTTCGCGGCCTCCACCGCGAGACGAATGTCGATTTCTCTGAGCACCGCATCGAGACCCGCATCGGCGGTCAGCTCGGAGGCCGCACATAGCGTTTCAAGTTCGTGCTTGAGCCCGATTGGCGCCCGCCCGAACACAAGCCCGCGCGCTAGCGTATCCAGGGCGTCCAGCGCATCCTTTCCACGCCGCAGCTGGCGCGCTCGGCGTTGCGCGGGTCCATCCTCGCCCTGCAAGGCCAGCAAGGCGTCCAGCGGCGTCACCTCCCGTACAGGGGCCGCGCCCGCCACTTGGTGCGTTTCGTCCAGCGCTGGCGTGAACCCCGACGCCGCCCCAGGCGATGCGCGCTTGGCGCCTGTCGCCGACGAGACGCCTCTGCTGCCTTCGATCTTCATGCAACCGACTCTTCCGCTGCGCCCATTTCCAGTCGCTTAACGGGCTTGAACTCCTCGTTAACCGAAACAACGCCCTATCCTGGGCATGAGATCGCATTCTCGCATCGCCAGAGCCGCCCTCCTGGCGCTGGCTTCGACTGCCGCCGCCGTAGCGCCGGTGGCCGCGCCCGCGGCGTGGGCGGGCCCTCGCATCAAGGACATCGCTGATTTCGAGGGCGTGCGCGAAAACCAACTTGTTGGGTACGGCCTTGTTGTCGGCTTGGCCGGCACCGGCGATAGCCTGCGCAATTCACCGTTCACCCGCCAAAGTCTCGCATCCATGCTGGAACGACTGGGCGTCAACGCGTCCAACGGGAACCTCAACACGCGCAATGTCGCCGCCGTGATGGTGACCGCCAATCTTCCGCCATTCTCAAGCCAAGGCTCGCGCATCGACGTCACCGTCTCAGCCCTCGGCGACGCGCGCAGCCTGGCGGGGGGGCAATTGTTGGTGACGCCGCTGATGGGCGCTGACCAACAAGTGTACGCCGTCGCGCAAGGGCCACTGGCGATTGGCGGATTCTCGGCGTCGGGCCAGTCGGGATCGTCGGTGTCGCGAGGCGTGCCCACGGCGGGCCGCATCGCCTCCGGCGCGCTGGTGGAACGCGAAATTCCGTTCGACATCGCCGCCCAATCCGAGCTGCGTTTGGCGCTGCGCAATCCCGACTTCACGACCGCGCATCGCATTGCCGCGGCCATCAACGGCGCCGTCGGCGTGGAGGCGGCGCGCGCCGCCAATCCCGGAACCGTCGTCTTGCGGCGTCCAACGGAATTCGCGGGCGACATGGTTTCGTTGGTGGGCCGCATCGAAGCGCTTGAGGTCGATGTCGATGCGCCCGCGCGGATCGTGATCGATGAAAGCTCCGGCATTGTGGTGATGGGCGAAAACGTGAAGGTCTCGACCGTCGCCATCGCGCAAGGCAACCTTACGATCTCCATCTCGGAAGATCCGTTCGTCAGCCAGCCCGAGCCATTCAGCCGAGGCGGCGAAACCGTCGTCGCGCCGTCAACCAACATCGATGTCGAAGAAGAGCCCGGCGGCCTCGTCGTCGTGCCCGGCGGCGTTCCGCTCCGCCAACTCGTGAACGGCCTCAACGCGCTCGGCGTCACGCCGCGCGATATGATTTCCATCCTGCAGGCGCTCAAGGCGGCCGGCGCCATTCAGGCCGACATTGAAGTGATGTGATGAGCGACGGCTTCATCACCCTCCCCGGCGCGCCGCTGCCGCTCGTGTCAACGCCGCGGCCATCCACGCCGGCCGTGCCGGACGAAATTCGCCGCACCGCCGAAGAGTTCGAGTCGGTGTTCCTCGCGGAAATGCTGCGGCCCATGTTCGACGGCATCGAGACGGACGGACTTGGCGGCGGCGGCATCGGCGAAGAAACCTTCCGCCCAATGCTGATCGATCGATACGCCGAGGCGCTCTCGAAGTCCGGCGGCGTCGGCATCGCCGACGCCATTGTCCGTGAACTGCTGCGCATGCAGGGGAGCGCGGCGCTCCCCACCGAGGAGAATGTCGATGGCGCTGCTCGCTAACGACGCGCAGGAGCGTGTCGATCAAATGCTGCTTGTGACGGAGCGGCTCGCCCTCCTCATTGCTGAAGAAACGCGCCGCATCGAGGCTCGCCAGCCGCCGCTCGATGGCGCCGAAGCGGACGAGCGCAACCGGCTCGCGAACGCCTATCGCCTTGAACTCACCCGCATCAAGCATGACCCAAGCTTGGTGGAGAGCGCAGCGCCGGCATCGATGATCAAACTGAGAAAAAGCACGGAACGGCTGCAAACCGCACTCGCCGCTCACGAAATCGCGCTTGGAGCGGTGAAGGCGGTGGCCGAGGGTTTGGTGCAGGCCATGGCGGAGGAAGCCGCCCGCCAACGCAGCGGAACCCCGAACTATGGCGCAAAAGGCGCGCTGGCGGGGCCGGCGGGCCCAATTCCAACGGTTTTGGATCGAAGCGCCTAAACTTGGTTAGAATGCCTCTTTTTCAGCGACTAACTCGCCTTTCCTGTAATTCATCTTGCCCCACGCCTTTTGGATCGCTTTTGTAGCGCCGCTGATGAGCGCGGCATGAAACATACACCGATTTCTCCGGCGTGGCGGCCGATGCGCGCGCGTCGGGGCGGCGCGCGCCGCTCCCAAGGGATTCTCAGCGGCATGGCGTTCAACCTGTGCCTGTTTCTGTTGCCGATCGCCGCGGCGACGGCGCTTGTCGTGATCGCACGCGACCAATTGTATGCTTACGAATATTCGGAGTCCGGCGCGCGCGCGATCGCAACGCGGGTTGCGCGCCTGAACGGGCAGCTGATCCAGCTGGACTTCGACCGTCAGAACCAATGGGACGATCTCGTTGCGCTCGAGATTCAGGCTAACGACGCCGACGCCGCGCGCGGGTTCCTGCTTTCAGGCGGCGGCATGCTTCCGCGCCGCTCGGCGAACGTGCTCAACGGCGCCCGCGACGCGACCGACCGCGAGCTTGAAGTCGCGGCGATGCAGTTCCTCAATCCTGGGACGCGGCAGCGTTACCAAGACCTGATCGCGCGCGACCGTCAGGCGCCGCAATCGGACGCCGCGATCGGGGACGTCCAGGACTTCGATCTCTTGGCGCGCGCCACGCTCGACGCGCCGGAGAACGACGCGCTGCAGTTTTTGTTGACGGGCTACGCCATCGGATTGGGAGGCGATCTCTCGCCGCGCATGCAACGGGGGGCGGCCGCCCTGCTCGACGCCAGTCGCCGCGAGGACTACCCGCAGGATTTTGGCGCCGAAGTCATCAATATGCTGTCGGCCAGCATGCCGCTTGACGCTTATCGCGAGCGCGCCTCGGTGGAAGACGCGGATCTGCGGGCGGCGTTTCAAGCGTCGATCGTCGCAGCCGAAGCCGGCCGCGTACGCACTTTGCTCGATGAGATCGGAGCGATGAGCGAAGCCACCTCGCGCCGCGGCGCGGCGGCGCTGATCACCCACGGCCGCTCTCTGCGCGACTTGCCGCGCCTGCGCCTCCTCGCGCAAGCTGCGGGCGACCGCGCCGCGGCGGCGGCGAAACGCCTGCCTCGCGACGGCCGCCTATTGCAGGCCGCCAGCGGCGAGCTGACCATGAACCAGGATTTGATGTCCGCCCTTATCGTAGCCGCCTTGGCGCTCGCCGGACTTGTGCTCGTCGTCCTCGGCAAGCTAACGCAGGGCGCGCTCCAAGCTTGGCATTCCTGGCGCGACGAGAACGACGACAGTTACG
The DNA here is from genome assembly GCA_002343395.1 of Hyphomonadaceae bacterium UBA2389. Taxonomy (GTDB): domain Bacteria; phylum Pseudomonadota; class Alphaproteobacteria; order Caulobacterales; family Aquidulcibacteraceae; genus Vitreimonas. The sequence goes on from DDSN01000067.1 coordinate 27,707, forward strand.
CCAGCGAGCTGGTCGAGCTAGGCGGCGGCCCTACGAGCAGTTGGCGCCCGCTTTAGTTTTGGATTTCCGCGCGGTCGGATGGAAAACCGCTCACACTTTTCCTAACGCGCTCTACGCCCTGAACAGTGAGAGCACGGCCTGCGGCTCGACATTCGCGATGGCGGCGGCTGATGTCTTTTCCAGCCCCTGACGCACCTGCAGCGCCAACAAACGTGCGCCGTCCGCATCCAAATCATGGCGCACTGAAGCCGCGCCCGCCGTGTTAACGAACCCCTGATGCGCTTCGAGAGCGCGCGCGCTATCCAACAGGCGGCTCATCGCGTCTTGTAGCGCTTCAAGCGAGCGCTGCACGCCCGCCTCGAAAGCGGGGTCATCCGCCTTTGCGTCGGCGTCGATTGAGAACGCCGCTCCGCCGGGGCGCAGATCCACGCCCGACACGATCACTGGCGAAGCGCCCGCCTCCGCCTGCACGGCGATGTCCTCGCCAGCCGGAAGCCGCGCACCATCGGCGATCGCAGCGTCGAGCCGCGCCGCGAATGCGCTGAGTAGTTCCGCGAGCTGATCCTGCGCTTGCGCGCCGCCGCTGCGGGCCAGCCCTTGCGCCTTGACCAACGTGGATTGTGCGTCGTGCCCAATCGCCAACGCGTGGTGAATCTGCATCAGCCCGTCGCGCACACTGTCTCGGACGCCCGATAATTCAACCCGATCGGCTGTTTGAACGTCGTCCCGCCGCGTCGATGACGGCGCATGCCGAACTTGGCGCGCATCTTGGCTCAAGGCCGCCGCGCCGTTTGAACCGGGGACGATGCTGGAAACCATGGACGCCGCTCCTTCGGGTTCGCGCGCCAAGCCATGGCGCGCGGCGCTCTTCACCGCAGGCGCGAAAGAACGATAGATTCGTTAACAGAAGGTTAACGGTAGCGCTTCCGTAACGAATATTTTTACGCTTTGTTTACCGTGCTCGTTACGGCTGCGTCAGCGCGCGCATGTAGGCCATGACGGCGCGCGAATACGCCAGCTGCGCTTCGCTTGGATATTTGCGCAACGTCTCGTGCGTGCTTGCGTCTGTCAATGTCTGGACAAATCGCCCGGCGTCCTTGTCGAGCTGAACTTGCAGGCTCTTGGCGGACGGCTCGATAGCCGGCGTTGGGTCAGCGGTTTGTTTGTCCAACTCACGCGCGAACGGCGCCGCGTCCGGTTGCGGCGCTCGCGCCTGGTGTTCAAGCGCTGAAGGGGTGAGGGTTATTCGGTCCATGATGCATGGCCGTTTGGCGGGGGGTCCGAAGACCCCCCGCCGTATCGGTCATCCGCTTAGCGGAAGAACGAGAGCACGATCGACGGCGCCGAGTTGGCGATCGACAAGGCTTGCGCGCCCAGCTGCTGCTTAACTTGCAGCGCTTGCAGGCGGGCCGATTCCTTGGCGAGGTCGGCGTCGACGAGGTTGCCGATGCCGACTTCGATCGAGTCGTTCAGCTTGCCCAAGAACGTCTTCTGCACGTCGAGCGCCTTCGCTTGCGCGCCGAGCGTGGCGAGATCGCGGTTCAGAGCGGTGAGCGCCGTGTCGATGGCCGAGGACGCGGCCGTCGCGCCGCTTGTCGTCGAGATATCGAGCGCGGAGGTAACGGTCTCCAGCGCTTGGCCTGCGATGCCGAGGCGGAAGTCAAAGCCCGAAACCGTGAGCTGGTTCGAGCCCGAGCCCGGCGCCGTGACGGTCGTGAACGACGTGCCGGTGGCGCCGTCGGTGCCGTCCAGGAAGCCGTCGTCGTCCGCGGGCGCGGTGCCATCAGTGTACGTCGCGGTGAAATCTTCGTTCGACTGATAGGTGATCTTGCCGGTTTGATCGTCATAGCTCGCGGTGACGCGGCCATTCGATTGCGATGCGACGCGATCAACGAAGTCTTGAATCGAGTCCGTGGTCTCGACATCAACCGTGAACGTGGTCGTCGTGTTGCCCGACGTGATTTCGAATTCAACCGTGTCGCTGGCGCCGATGGTGAGGCCGGTGGCGTCGTCAAGTTGCGCCGCTGACGAGAAGAAGTTGCCCGAGCCGTCATCAAACGCGAGGTTGTCAAGCTTGAAGCGGCCATTGTTCGAACCCGCGGAGTCAGACACCTGCACCTTGAACGGCGCGGCGCCGCCCGTGAGGTTGGTGCCGTTGACAAGGTTCGAGCCGTTGAACTTCGCGGCGTCGGCGATCTGGTCGACCTGGTCGCGGAGAGCGTCAAAGTCGGCCTGCAGCGCAGCACGCTGATCGGAAGAGAGGTCGGTCGCTTGCGCGGCGATCGCCTTTTCCTTCAATTGCTTGAGGATGTCGCCAACCGCTTCGCCGGCCGACAAGCCGACGTCGATCACCGACGTCGCGCGGTCGATGCCGTCGCTGATCGCGCCAAGCGACGCAACACGAGCGCGCTGGCCTTCGGCGATGGCGAACACGGCGCCGTTGTCCTTCGCGGACGCGACCTTGAGGCCGGTGTTGATGCGGTTCTGGACTTCGGAGAGCTGCTTGCCGGTTTGGTTGAGGCTTTGCAGCGCGACGAGGGCGCTGTAGTTCGTATTGACGCTGGTCATCAATGTGGTCCTTCTGGACTTGAGTTGACCGGCCGTTTTGGCCAGTTGGGCGATGAGCCCGATTTCCGCGCGGACACGGATCCGTTGCGCCCTGCCCTTGCCGGGCAAGACACGTCGCGTTGGCTGATCATTAGTCGCTAAGAGTTAACGTTGCGTTCAAAGCCGAAACGATTCGGCGCCAAATCAGCGCTCCGAGAGCGCCGCCATCATCGTGCGGTTAATGTCGATCAACGGTTCGACATCGGCGCCTTCGCGCAAGACTTCGCTCGAATACCGCGAAACCCAAAGCGCCAGAGAAATGATCTGACCGCGCAGCTGGAGCGACAGCTGGTTCTGCGGCGTCGCGCAATCCGCCGCGAGCAAGTTCCAAAGGCGGCGATTGAAGTCGATCTGCTCAATGCACGCATATGGCGGCAGTTTATGCTCTTTGATATGCACGAGCCCGGCCGTCGCCTGGCCGAACGCCCGATACTCCGCCTCCCGCGGGGTTTCAGCCTGCGTGGCCGCGCGCTGGTACGCTTTGATCGACATCCCGTAGTCCTAAACGCTCCGCCTCATAGGACATGAGCTTCCGACACCGCATCAACCCGCGGTAGTACTCGCCAGCCATTACTTCTTTGGAAACGCCGATGCACTCCGCGAGCACGGCCGGATCGCGTACCGCGCCCATGAATTCCGCCAGCCGAGCCGCGAACTCGCCGTAGGCCTTTTCGCGCCCGCCTTCATCCAGATACATGAGCATGATCGGGAAATAGATGCGCTTGGCGGGCGTGTCCGCCTCCTCCGGCTGCATGATGTCCTTCTCACGCAGCACCGAAGCCTTGTTTTGGAGCACCAAGGCGGCGCGCCGGTCGCCGTTTTGAACGACCGCGCCATTGACGACGAACTTCTCGCCTGGCCGCAACGAGAGCTTCAGCGGCATCGCACCCTCCCTCCCGCTTCTGCGAGTCCATAGGCGTTAACCCTCGCTCACCATGGTTAACGAGTTGTTGCCAAGACGGCCTGTTCAGCGGCTAAGATTTGATCCGGGCGACCGTCCGCCCCTAGATGCATCAGGCACTGGCGCAAGGTTGAACGCATGCGGTTTGAGGGCACCAAGGACTATGTCGCTACGGAAGACCTCAAGGTCGCCGTCAACGCGGCGATTACGCTGGAGCGCCCATTGCTCATCAAGGGCGAGCCCGGCACCGGCAAGACCATGCTGGCGCTGGAAGTGGCCAAGGCGCTCGGCGCGCCCCTGATCGAGTGGCACATCAAATCGACCACGAAGGCGGTGCAGGGCCTTTACGAATATGACGCGGTCATGCGCCTGCGCGACAGTCAGCTGGGCGACGCCCGCGCGGCCGACATCGGCAACTACATCAAGCGCGGCAAATTGTGGGAGGCGTTCGAGGCAACCGAGCGGCCCGTGCTGCTCATCGACGAGATCGACAAGGCCGACATCGAGTTCCCCAACGATCTGCTGCAAGAACTCGATCGCATGGAGTTCTACGTCTACGAACTCAATCGCACCGTGAAAGCCGCCCGGCGGCCGATCGTGATGATCACGTCGAACAACGAAAAGGAGCTCCCGGACGCCTTCCTGCGCCGCTGCTTCTTTCACTACATCCGCTTTCCCGACGACGACACGATGCGCGCCATCGTGGAGTCGCACTTCCCCGGCGTGAAAACCCGCCTCGTCAACGAAGCGCTGAAAATCTTCTATGACATGCGCAAGGTTCCGGGCTTGAAGAAGAAGCCAAGCACCAGCGAACTGCTCGATTGGCTGAAGCTCTTGCTCACCGACGACGTCGATCCGGAAACCTTGAAGCAGCGCGATCCCGCCAAGCTCATTCCGCCGATGCACGGCGCGTTGCTGAAGAACGAGGCCGACGTGATGCTGTTCGAGCGGCTGGCGTTCCTGGCGCGGCGGGAGAACCGAGGGGGCGGCTGATGTTCCAGCGCTTCTTCACCGAGCTTCGCGCCGCGCGGGTGCCTGTCAGCCTCAAAGAGTATTTGGTGCTGGTCGAGGCGCTGGAGAAGGACGCCATCCCCCCCAATGTCGAGGACTTTTACTACCTCGCGCGCGCGACACTGATCAAAGACGAGCGCTACCTCGACAAGTTCGACCGCGTCTTCGGCCATGTGTTCAAAGGGCTTGAGAACACGGTCGACGCCGTCAACGCCGAGATTCCCGCCGAATGGCTCAAGGCGCTCTCGGAAAAATTCCTGACCGACGAGGAAAAAGCGCAGATCGAAGCGCTTGGCGGTTGGGAGAAGCTGATGGAGACGCTTGCCGAGCGGCTCAAGGAGCAAAAGGAGCGCCACGAAGGCGGCAACAAGTGGATCGGCACGGGCGGCACAAGCCCTTACGGCAACGGCGGCTACAATCCGGAGGGCGTGCGCATCGGCGGTCAAGGCAAAGGCCAAGGCCGCGCGGTGAAGGTTTGGGACAAGCGAGAGTACAAGAACCTCGACGACCAGGTCGAACTTGGCGTCCGCAACATCAAGGTGGCGCTCCGCCGCCTGCGTAAGTTCGCGCGCACCGGCGCGCCCGACGAACTCGACCTCGACGGCACGATCGCGAAATCCGCGCGCGAGGGCTATCTCGACATCGTGCTCCGTCCCGAGCGACGCAACGCGGTAAAGGTTTTGCTCTTCTTCGACATCGGCGGTTCGATGGACAGCCACGTGCAGCTTTGCCAGGAGCTGTTCTCCGCGGCGCGCGCCGAGTTCAAGCACATGGAATTCTTCTACTTCCACAATTGCCTCTATGAGAGCGTGTGGAAGGACAACCGCCGCCGCCACGACGAGAAAACCGCCACCTGGGACGTGCTGCATCGTTTTCCGCACGACTACCGCGTGGTGTTCGTCGGAGACGCCACCATGAGCCCGTACGAAATCACCTATCCTGGCGGTTCGGTGGAGCACTGGAACGAGGAACCCGGCGCGCTCTGGCTGCAGCGGGTGGCTCAGATTTACGAGCGCTGCGTATGGCTCAATCCAACGCCGCGCCAGCACTGGGACCACACGCCGTCGATCCAGCTCGTGCGTGAAATCATCGGCGACAAGCGCATGTTTCCACTGACGATCGAGGGGCTGGACGGCGCGATGCGGGAGTTGAGCCGATGAAAGGACTGTGGCGCCGCATGGGGATTGAGTCTAGAATGGCAAACAATGCCTGATCTCACTATCACGCTTACCGGCGACGCCGCAGAGAAATTACGCAAACTCATGATGGACGAGCACTATGACCGCGCCGAGGATGCGGTTGCGGATGCGCTCGAGGCCCTGGTCGCGAGTCGCGATCCCGCGCTCGATGCATGGCTGCATGATGTGATCGCGGCCCGCGCCAAGGCCCATGCCGCCGATCCAACCCGGGCAATGACGGCGGACGAAGTGCGCACGCAACTCCTCCGGCGCTGAGCCATGGCGCGCTACGCGGTGTCCTTCGACCGCGACGCCGCGGGCGATCTGCTCGAAATTCGCAACTACATCGCCGAGGTGAGCGACGCGACTTTCGCCAACGACTTCATGGAGCGTGTGATCACCTATTGTGAACGTCTTGGCGCGCTCCCACACCGGGGAACACGGCGCGACATGATTTGCCTGGATTGCGCACCTTGATCTGGCGGCGCACCATAACCATCGCGTTTCGCGTAAACGACGGCGCCCAACAGGTCCTGGTCCTCGGCGCGTTCTATCGCGGTCGAGACTATCTAACTGCGCTGCGAGAGCGCATGGAGTGATGAAATTGGCGCGTTGGATTTTTCTGATCGCCGGCGTTTACGGCGTTTTGCTGCTGACGCCCGCGCTGTTCCGGCCGCCGCAAGGCGCGCCGGAGTTCTACTACGGCTTCCTCGGCTTGGCGCTGGTTTGGCAGTTCGCGTTCCTGGTCATCGCGCGCGATCCCGAACGCCAGCGCCCACTCATGATGATCGCGGTGCTGGAGAAGCTTGCGTTTTTCGCGACCTGCCTCGCCCTGTACGCGACCGGCGCGATGCGCATCGGCCCTCTCTTCCTCGGAGGCATGATCGACGGCGCACTCATGGCTCTCTTCGCATTTGCATGGGTCGCCTCCAAACCCAAGCCAACGTGAGCGACGATCGGACCCGCGCGTTCTACGACGCGGAGGCGCACGCCTACGCGGACAATTCGCGCGTATCGCCGTTCCTCGCCGACTTCATCGCGGCGCTGCCGGCCGGCGCGGCGGTTCTCGATCTCGGATGCGGCGCCGGTTTCGATTCCGCGGCGCTGCGCGAAGCGGGATTCGTCGTCGCCTCCGTGGACGCGTCCGCGGGTCTGGCGGCGGAAGCCAAGCGCCGCCACGCCATCGACGTGCGCATCCTCGATTTTAAGGACGTAGACTACATCGCGGCGTTTGACGGCGTCTGGGCGAACGCCTCGCTGCATCACGCAAGCCTGTCCGCGCTACCCGCGATCTTCGCCGCAGTGCGACGCGCCATGAAACCCGGCGGCGTGCTGCATGCTTCGCTGAAGGAAGGCGCCGCCGAGCGCAGAGACAAGCTGGGCCGCTTCTTCTGCGCCATGGACGAAAGCACCCTTCGCGCCCTGGTCGCGGATTGGACCGACATTCATATCGAGCGCCGCCTGGGGAGCGGATACGACAACGAGCCCACGTCGTGGCTGCGGCTTAACGCCCGCGCGCCTCGGCAACGGAATGCATAGCTGACTGCGTTAAGCCAAGGTGGAGCAAAGCCAAATCATGCACGCCGCCGCCTTCATCCCCCCTCATGTCGCGCCGCCGCCGAAGCCGCTGCCGCTCATCCCCGCGATCGCCAAGCTCTTGGACAAGCTGAGCGCTCGGTAAGATTTCGGTAACTAAAAAAATCGAGTTCAATCTCGACGCGAAACGTCTCGTCAACACATTCATCGTAAATCCGCCATGCTCGTATCCGTGCGCAGAAGCGCTCGGAGTGCGGGTGGGCCGATCGAACGTCGGCTCTCTAGACCAGGATGGTCCGATGTCGATTACGAGCTTGTCGCCCGCGCAAATCAGCGCGCTGTCTGTCACGGCCATCCAAGGCCTGTCGACGACGACCATAGGCCAGTTGAGCGCGTCGCAAGTCGCCGCGATCAACACGACAGGCATCGGCGCGCTCAACGCCACCCAGGTTTCGGCGCTCAGCACCACGCAGATGCGGGCGCTGACCACCACCCAAATTCCGAACTTTTCCAGCGACATCACCTTTTCTTCCGCCCAGCTGCTCGCGCTGAACGGCTCCCAGATTGGCGTCTTCGCCGCGACGCAGGTGGCGAATTTCGGCGTAACCGCGATCTCGGGCTTCGCGACGACGCAAGTCCAGGCGCTGAGCGCAACCAATGTCTCGGCGTTGGACGCCACGCAGGCCGCCGCGCTCACCGCCACACAAATCGCGAGCCTGACGACGACCCAGATCGGCGGCCTCAACGCCACCGACATCGGAGAACTTTCCACCACCCAAGTCGCAGCCTTGAGCGCCACGCAACTCGCCCGGCTTGACACCGCCGCCGCGGGCGCGTTCGACGCCACGCAAATCGGCGCGCTTAACGCCACGCAGGTGCGCGGCCTGACCGTCACGCAACTCGCCGCACTTGACGCCGCCGACATCGCCGAATTCACCACCACGCAAATCGCGGGCATGACCACCACGCAGCTGCGCGCCTTCGACGCCACGCAGGTGGCCGCTTTCGCCGAGACGCAGATCGCGGCGCTGACGACGACGCAACTGCAAGCCTTCACCACCACGAACCTGTCGGCGTTCACCGACACCCAGGCCGCCGCCCTGACGACAACGCAGATCTCTTCGTTGTTGGCGTCGCAAGTCGCTGGCCTCGCCGCCGCGGACATCGCCGAATTCACCAACACCCAGCTCGCGGCCCTGACCACGACCCAGGTGCGCTCGCTTACGCAAACAACGTTGGGCGCGCTTGTCGACACCCAGATAGCCGCCTTCACCGGCACGCAACTGCAGGCGATTTCATCCACGGCCCTGGTCGCGCTCGCCGACAGCCAGATCGGCGCCTTGACCGCGACCCAGGTCGCAGCGCTCAACACAAGCCAGGTGCGCGCGTTCACCGCCGGCACGATCGGCGCGTTGACCGAAACGCAGGTGAGCGCGTTCACAGCCACGCAACTTCAGGCGCTGACGTCAACGGCGCTGGGCGCGCTGGTCGACACGCAGGTCGCTGCGCTTGACGCCGCCCAGGTCGGCGCGCTGCGCGCCACTCAGATCGGCGCCCTCTCGGCCACTGACGTCGCCGAATTCTCCGCAACGCAGGCCGCTGCCTTCACCACCACGCAATTGCGCGCCTTCACCGCCACAACGGTTGGCGACTTCACCGAAACTCAGATCGCGGCGCTGACCACGACGCAGCTCCAGGCCCTCAACACGAGCCAGCTCGCCGTGTTCGACGCAACCCAGCTTGGCGCGTTGACCACGACTCAAGTCGCCGCGCTGACCGCCACGCAGATCAAAGGATTGAACGGCACGACCGTCGCGGCGCTGGCTGAAACGCAACTGGCCGCGCTCACCGCCACACAGGTCGCGGCTCTCTCAAGCTCGGGCCTTTCCGCCCTGGACGCGACGCAGATCGGCGCGTTCACCACCACGCAGGTCGGCGCCCTCACCCGCACGCAGCTCGCGGCGCTCCCGGACACGCTGCTTTCAGCCCTGGACGCCACCCAAGTCGGCGCGCTCAACACCACCCAGGTGCGCGCGCTGACCTCAACGCAGCTCACCGCGCTTGACGCCACCGATGTGGCGGAATTCTCCACCGCGCAGCTGCAGGCGCTGACGACGTCGCAAGTGCAGTCGCTCACCGCCACGAACCTCTCCTCCCTTGACGCCACACAAGTCGCAGCGTTCGCCGCCACCCAAGTTCAAGCGCTCACCGCGACGACGCTTTCGGCCCTCACCGACACCCAGATCGGGGCTCTGACCACGACCCAGATCGCGGGTCTCACGGTGACCCAAGTGGGCGGCTTGACCGCGACCAACGTCGCGGCGCTGACGACCACGCAAATCGCGGCGTTGAACGCCACGCAGACGGCGGGCCTCTCGGCTACGGCGGTCGCCGCGTTCGACAGCGCCCAGTTCGCGACGCTCAACACGACGCAGACCCGCGCGCTCACAGCGGCCCAATTCGCGGCGCTCGACGCCACCGACATCGCCGACATCACGACGACGCAGATCGCGGCTTTGACCGCCACCCAGGTCGGCAACCTCACGCAAACCAATGTCGGCGACCTGACCGAGACTCAGATCGCCGCCTTCTCGACAACGCAGGTCCAGGCGATCGCCGCGACAAAGCTCGCCGCCCTCGCTGATACGCAGATCGCGGCGCTTGCCGCGACCCAGATCGCCGCCCTCGTCACCAGCCAGGTGCAGGGCCTCAACGCCACCAATATCGGCGCGTTGACCACGACACAGGTGGCGGCGTTCACGGCCACGCAACTCACCCACCTCTCGACGACCAATCTCCGCGCGCTGGTTGACACTCAAATCGCCGCGCTGGCCGCCACGAAGATCGCGGCGCTGACCACGACGCAAGTTGGCGCGCTGCAAACCACGGATGTCGGCGAACTCACGGAAACGCAGATCGCCGCCCTGACCGCGACGCAAATCAGCGCGCTGACAGTCACCAATTTCGCCGCTCTCGCGGACACTCAGATCGCCGCCCTCACCGCCACCCAGCTCGCCTCGGTGTCGACCGCGCAGGTCGCCGCCCTCACGGAAACGCAAACCGGCGCGTTGACCACGACGCAAGTCGCCGCGCTCTCGACCACGCAAGTGCGCAACCTTTCGGCCACGAATCTCTCGGCGCTTGACGCGACGCAGGCGGCGGCTCTGACCGCGACGCAAGTGGCCAACCTCACCAACACCCAAATCGCCGCGCTCAGCGTCGGCGATGTCGGCGAGCTGACCACGACGCAGATCGCCGCCCTGACGCAATCGCAAGTGCGCGCCCTCACCGCCACGACCTTGGCGGCGCTGGTCGATACCCAGATCGCGGCGTTGACGGCCACACAAGTCGCCTCGCTCACCACGACCAACGTAACGGGCCTGACCGAGACGCAAGTCGGCGCCTTGACGACCACGCAAGTGGCCGCGCTGACGAACAGCCAAGTTCAAGCGCTGACCACGACCAACCTCTCCGCGCTCGATGCAACGCAAGTCTCCGCGCTGACGACAGGCCAGGCGCGCGCCATCACCGCGACGCAGATCGACGCGCTCACCGCGGCTGATGTCGCCGAGTTCACCGCGACGCAGCTCGCGGCCCTGACCACGACCCAGGTCGGCGCCTTGACCGCAACCAACGTCGCTTCGCTCGCGGCCACTCAAGTCGCGGCGTTCGCCTCCACGCAGCTCGCGCGGTTCACCACCGAAACGCTCTCGGCCTTCGACGCGACGCAGGCAGCGGCGCTGACGGCGACCCAGGTCCGCGGCCTGACCGCCACGCAAGTCACGGCGCTCTCGGCGACCGACGTCGCCGAATTCAACGAAACCCAAATCGGCGCCCTCACCCGCACGCAGGTGCAGGCGCTGACCGCCACGAACCTGGCGTCGCTCGGCGCGACCCAAGTCGCGGCGTTCAACACCACGCAGATTCAGGGCTTCTCGACCACGAACCTCTCCGCTCTGGACGCCGCGCAGGCGGGCGCGCTGACGACGACCCAAATCGGCGCCCTCACCGCGACGCAAGTCGGCGGCCTGAGCAGCACGGACATCGGCGAACTGTCCGCCACGCAAACCGCCGCCTTCAACGCCACGCAGATCGCCGGCCTGAGCACGACCGCGGCCTCCGCGCTCGACGCCACCCAAATCGCGGCGTTCAACACGACGCAGGTCCGCGCCTTCTCCACAACGCAAGTCGCCGCCCTGACGGCCACGGATATCGCGGAACTTTCCGTCACCCAGCTCGCGGCCCTGACCACGACCCAAATCGGCGCGCTCAACGCCACCAACGTCGGCGAACTGAGCGAGACGCAGGTCGCGGCTCTCACCGCCGCCCAAGTGCAAGCGCTCTCGACCACCAACCTCTCCGCCCTGGCCGACAGCCAAATCGCGGCGCTCACGACAACGCAGGTCGCGGCCCTCTCCGCCACGCAGCTTAACGGTCTCAACGCCACCAATGTCGGCGCGCTCACCGAAACGCAGGCGGCGGCGCTGACCACGACCCAAATCGCCGGCTTGAACACAACCACCGTGAAATCGCTCGCCGCCACGCAAGTCGCCGCGCTCAGCACGACGCAGGCGCGCGCGCTGACGACGACGCAAGTCGCCGCGCTCGAAACCACCGATGTCGCCGAGTTGACCGACACCCAAGTGGGCGCGCTCACAAACACGCAGATCGCGGCCTTCTCCTCGACGAACTTCGCCGCGCTCGCCGAAACTCAGGTCGGCGCATTGACCGCCGCGCAGATCGCCGCGGTTTCCGTGACCAACATCGCCGCCTTGACCAGCACGCAGGTCGGCGCGCTCTCCACCACGCTCGTGGCCGCGCTGTCGTCGGCGCAGCTCCAAGCGCTCACCACGACGAACCTGTCGGCGCTGGACGCAACGCAAGTCGGCGCGTTGACCGCGACCCAGATCGGCGCCCTCTCCACGACGCAGTTGCGCGCGCTCGTCACCGCCGACTACGCGGAATTCTCCACCACGCAGATCGCGGCCTTGACCACGACGCAGGTGCAGGGCCTGAACGCGACGAACGTCGGCGACCTGGCGGAGACGCAGGTAGCGGCGCTGACCGCGACGCAAGTGCAAGCGCTGTCCGCGACGAACTTCAAGGCGCTGGTTGAAACACAAGTGGCCGCGCTCACGAATACGCAGGTGGCCGCGCTCAACACCGCCCAGATCAGCGCGCTCGACGCGACGGATGTCGGCGAATTCAGCGCCGGTCAGATCGCGGCGCTGACGACGACTCAGTTGACGACCTTGTCCTCCACAAACCTCTCCGCGTTCTCCGACACTCAGATCGCGGCGTTGACCGCCACGCAAATCGGCGCGCTCAACGCCACCAAGGTCGGGGCGCTCAGCGCGACCCAGATTGGCGCGCTCACAACCACGCAAGTCGCCGCGCTCAACACCACGCAATTGCAGGCGTTGAACGAGACCAATCTCTCGGCGCTGGACGCGACGCAAGTCGGCGCGCTCACGACAACGCAGGTGCGCTCGCTGACATCGACGCAGGTCGGCGCGCTGACCGCGACCGATGTCGCGGAACTGAGCGCGGGCCAGATCGCCGCCCTCACCGCCACCCAGGTCCGCGGATTCACCAGCACGACAATCGGCGCGCTGTCGGAGACGCAGGCCGCCGCCCTGACGGTGACGCAACTGCAGGCGCTTTCAACGACCAACACGTCCGCGCTCACCGACACTCAGGTCGCCGCCCTCTCCACCACCCAGGTGGCCGGCCTTACCGCCACCCAGATCGGCGCGCTGAGCACAACGGACGTGGGCGAATTCTCGGCCGATCACATCACCGGCATGAGCACCACGCAGGTGCGCGCGTTGACGGTCACCAACATCGCCGCGCTCGCGGACACCCAAGTGGCGGCGTTGACCGCCACTCAGATCGCGGCGCTCACGGTCACGAGCCTCGGCGCGCTGACCGAAACGCAGATGGCGGCGCTCACCACGACCCAGATCGCCGCGCTGACCACCGCCCAGCTGGCGGCGCTCTCGACCACCAACTTGTCGGCCCTCGACGCCACTCAGATCGGGGCGCTCAACACCACGCAAACGCGCGCCTTGACCGCCACACAGATCGACGCGCTGTCGGCGACGGATGTCGCCGAGTTCACGACGACCCAGATCGGCGCGCTCAACACCACGCAGCTGGCGGCGTTGACCGCGACCAACATCGCCGCGCTCGACTCCGCGCAGATCGGCGCCTTCGCCGCGACGCAAGTGGCCAAACTCTCGAACGCGGCCTTCGCCGCTTTCGACGCCGCGCAGGTCGCCGCCCTGAGCGCGACGCAAGTGCAGGCGCTCACCGCCACCCAGATCGCGGCGTTGGAATCCACCGATATCGCCGAGTTCAACGACACCCAGATCGGCGCCTTCTCGACGGCCCAGGTGCAAGCCTGGTCGACCACCGTGATCTCCGAGTTGCAGGCGGCGCAGATTGGCGCGCTGACAGTCGCGCAAGTGCCCTCGCTCACGGTCACTCAGCTCGACTATCTGTCGACCACCAGCATCTCGGCCTTCACGTCGACGCAGCTCTACGCCTTCACGTCGACGCAGGTCGCGAGCCTCGACGGGGCGCAGATCGAGGCTTACCTGGCCGCGGTGTAAAGGGAGCGTTAACTACTCCCTAACGCAAATCGACAGAGCTTCGCGCCCGCGCGCGAGGTCTCCATGTCCGATAGCAATTTCGTCACCGCCCTGCAAAAAGTCACAACAGGGGACCTGCCGTTCGGCGACCTGATCAACGCGGCGCAGCGGTTGACGCAGGCCGGCCAAGCCGATCAGGCGCGGCAGCTCTATCAAGTCTGGCTCGCCATGAACGGCGAGCATCCGTTCGCGTTTATCGCGCACTTCAACTGCTCCACCCTGCTCGCTCAGCTCGGCGACGCCGCCGGCGCGGAAGCGGCGCTGCGAGCCGCGTTGCAGAAGAACCCTGATTTCGCGCCCGCCCACATCAATCTCGGCTCCGCGCTTGAACGGCGCGGCGCGGCGGGCGAGGCGGTCGAGCAATGGAAAGCCGGGCTGGAGCGGATGGCGGCGGTCACCGGCGACGCGATCGAATACAAGGCCACGCTGTTGAAACAGATCAGCCGGTTGATGACCGACAATCAGCGGAACGCCGACGCCGAGAGCATCCTGGCCCAGTGTCTCGACCTCAATCCCGAGCAACGCGACGTTTTGGAGCAATACGCCGCCGTCCGGTTGGCGCAGTGCAAATGGCCGATCGTCGAACCCACGCCGAAGCTCACGCGGAAAGCCTTCGTCTCGCGCTTCCATCCCCTGTCGACCTGCGCCTACGCGGACGACCCGCTGCTGCAACTCGCGACAGCCTATCGCTATGTCGACGCGTTGACGCCGCCCGACGCCATTCCAAGCGCCTTCGATCGCCGCGACGCCCGCATTGAGCCCAGCCGCAGGCTGCGCATAGGCTATGTCTCCTCGGATTTGCGCGCGCACGCCGTGGGATATCTGATGGCGCAATTGTTCGAGGCGCATGACGCGAACGCGATCGAAGTCTTCATCTATTATTGCGGCATCCCCGCGGATGACGGCGTCGCGCAGCGCATCCGCGCATCAGCCGAACATTGGACGGATATTCGCGCGTTGAACGACGATGAGGCCGCCGCCCGCATAGCCGCGGACGGCATCGACATTCTCGTTGATGTCAACGGCCATACGCGCGAGGCGCGGCTCGGCGTTTTCGCGCGCAGACCAGCGCCGGTGATCGTCAACTGGCTTGGCTATCCGGGAACCATGGGCTCGCCCTACCACCATTACATCGTCGCCGACGACTGGGTGATCCCGGACGCGCAGGAGCGCTACTTCTCCGAGCGAGTCTTGCGCCTGCCCTGCTACCAGCCGAACGACCGCAAGCGCGTCGTCGCCGAACGCGCGCCGTCACGCGCCGATGCCGGCTTGCCGGAAGAAGCCTTCGTCTTCTGTTGCTTCAACGCCGCCCATAAGATCACGCGCTATGCGTTCGCACGCTGGATGGAGATCCTGCGCGCGACGCCGGACAGCGTGCTTTGGCTGCTGGACTATAACGACGAGACAAACGCGCGTTTGCGCGCCTCGGCCGAGGCGGCGGGCGTATCGGGCGGCCGTTTGCTGTTCGCCAAAAAGATCGCCAATCCGCATCACCTCGCGCGTTACCCCCTAGCGGATCTCTTTCTCGACACCGTTCCCTATGGCGCGCACACCACCGCCTCCGACGCGCTCTGGATGGGCGTTCCGGTGCTGACATATTCGGGCCGGTGCTTCGCGGCGCGGGTTTGCGGCAGTCTCGTGCGCGCCGCAGGCTTGCCTGAGCTCGTGTGCGACAACGCGCAGGCGTTTGTCGCGCGCGCGATTGCGCTGGCGACATCGGACAAGGCTGACCTTGCCGGGTATCGCGCCCGTCTCATCGCCAATCGCGATACGTGCACGCTGTTCGACATCGCCCTGCTCGCACGCGCGCTCGAGGCGCTCTATGCCGGGATGGCGCAGACCCACGCACGCGGCCAAACGCCGACGCCGATGCTCGCGAATCTGGAGGCCTACCTGGCCGTCGGCGCCGCCTTCGACCACGACGCCATCGAGATCGGAGCGATCGAGGACTATGAGGCGGCGTACCGCGCCGGCCTCGCCGCGCTTCACCGCCAACGCCCACTCATGCCCGACGGCCGGGTGTGGACCGAAGACGCCATCGCCGCGTGTCAGAACTCGGCCGCCCAACCGCCGGGTCGCCGCAGCGCCGCCTAGACTATAGCGCTGGCGCCGCGTCGCGGATGCAGCCCCCGCCTTGCCCGCCGCTCGCAAAAGCGGGAAACTCAGGGTTCGGGGATCGATCATGAAACGACGGGCTTTTTTGTCGGCCGCCGCCGCGTGCAGCGCGCTTACCGCCTCGGGTCAAGCCGCGCGCGCGCAAACGAGCCGGCGCTTCGCCGCCGCCGAAGCGTTCAGCGCCGAACGCGACGGGGCGTCTTTCCTTATCGCGCGCCACGGCGTCGTGCTGGCCGAGGCGTATCCGCGCGGCAACCCCGACGCCCGCTGGCCGATCGGCGAAGCGACACGCGCATTCGCCATATTGCTGGCGGCGACGCTCGCCGAGGACGGCCTGCTCAACCTCGACGAGCCGGTTGCGCTCACCATCGGCGACTGGGGCGCGCATCCCGTCAAAAGCATCATCTCACTGCGTGTTCTGTTGAGCGGCGCGAGCGGCATCGCCTTTGGCCGCAACGACGAACGCACGCTCGCCAACGCGATCGCCCTCGAACCGCGCCATGAGCCCGGCACGCGTTTTCTCGATGACGCCGCGCCTTATGTCGTCTTCGCCGAGATCGCGCGCCGCAAGCTGGTGACGGCGGGACGCGAACCCGATCCCGCCTACTATCTCACCGGCGAGACGCTTCAGCGCATCGGCTGCATCCCCATCGGGTGGGCGCGCGGCGGCGACGGCGCGGCGCGCTTTGACGATGGCGTTGCGCTGTCGGCGCGCGCGTGGGCGCTCGCGGGCGAGCTTCTACGCCGCGAAGGCGTCTGGCGCGCGCAGCAACTCGCCAGCGCCAATGTCATTCGGGAAGCGCTGCGCGGTTCGTTCGCCGAGCCGCGCGCCGGTTTTGGCCTGTGGCTTGCCGCACCAGGGCGCGGCGATCTCGACATCGACAGCGATTTGTGGCGCGCGCCCTCTCCCGCCCCGCCCGGCCTTGCCGTGGCGGTTGGGGCAGGCGGCCAAAGACTTTATGTCTCGCCGACCGAAGGGTTGGTGATCGTCCGCCAGGCGCGCGGCGTCGAACGCAGCGCGCGCTGGTCGGACGCGCAATTCTTGTCGCTGGTTTATCGCGATCTTTAGTCGCGCGGGCGAATGAGCAAGCCGGCGACCAGACCGACAATGCCGCCGCCAGCGCCGCCCGTGATCGCGTTCGCGATATTGGCCGACATCGCTGGATCGCTTGGCATCAGCTCCGACCAGACGCCTGTGACGGAGCCGAGCGCGGGAAACGCCTGCGCCGCGTAGGCCGTGCCCACGCCCGCAATGGCGCCGATGATTGTGCGCCCAATCAGCCCGCCGCCGCCGCGGGTCAGCGCGCCGGTGATATTGCCGCCGAGAGCGCCGCCGATCGCTTGCGCGATGAACGGCATCAGTGTCGTGATATCCATACGTGTCCTCCCTGCGCGGCAAGCCCCGCGCGCCCTCCCCGAGCGCGGGCAGGATAGCGCTGGTTGCCGGGTTCACAAAGCGAGATTGCGCAAATGTAATTTTATCGGTGACCAGGGTCAGCGCGCTCAACCTATGGTTTGAAGCCGCAGCGGGCCGGCAAGCGCTTGTGCCCGCTGGAGCGTTCAAGCGTTTCCCTGGCGCCACGCTTGCCGCCAACCGCGCGTTATGCACAGGCGCCGCGCCATTCCGGCGCTAGCGCCCGTTCGGCGACATGCTAGAGCTAGTGACGCTTTTTTTACGGGCCCCCCACCGTGACGAACATCCGAATCATTTGCACGCACGACGCGATCCACGACTCGCTGAAGACGGCGGAGACGTTGATGCGCCTCCTCGAGGCCGAGGAGCATCAGGTGCGGCTCGTCTACGGACGACAATCCCTGATGGAGTTGGAAAGCGCCCAGGCATCGCGCGACGCCATCCTGCTGATCTGGTCGCCGGACGCGCCGGGCCAGCACTACATGCTGGAGTGGGCGCGCGGGATTGATCCGCATCGTCTGGTCGAAATCGCGCGGGCGCCGGGCTGGCCGCGGATCGACCGCAAGGCGCCGGTCGTCGACTTCACGGGGTGGCGCGGCGAGCGTGGCTCGCGCGCGTGGACGGCGCTCAACGAGCGCCTCCGCAATGTCAGCCGCTATCTCGAGCCGGCGAAGCCGCCGCCAAGGCAAGCCGCGATGGCGCTTGGCGCAGCGGGACTTGCCGCCGTGAGCGCCGCCGCCATGCTGCGCCTCACGGACAATCACGGCGCGTTGCCGATCGCAACAGAGTCGGTTGCAACGGCGATGGCCGCGACGCTTGAGGAGCCCATCGCCATTGGCGGTCCGATGAGTGTGATCGAGCCGGCATCCATCGAAGACCTCGAACCCGTGTTGCGTATCGCCAATCCGCGCTTCACGCCGCTCGACATCACGGCGCCGGACCTCGTCGCGCTGACAGAGTACACGCCGCCGGAATTGCGCGAGCCGACGTTGCTTGAGCGCATTCGCGATCTGAATCCGCTGCGCTCAAGCGCTGAAACCACGCCCAACGCAGAAGACGGCGCCTAGAGCCGATCCGATTGAATCGGATCGAGGCTCTAGGTTTCGTTTGGTCGCGAACCGGCGTCCACTTCGTCGGGAAATGCTTTGATCAGCCGCCGCCGCGGCGCGTGCGTATCCAGTGCATGATCGCCCAGCCATGCGCCTCGTGACGCACTTTCAGCATCGCATCGTTGGGATTCATCCAAACGAGCGCGTGGTCGGGCTCTGTGGGCGCGCTGTCATCGGCGGAGAGTTCGACTTCATAGAAGGTTGAAAGCGAATTGCGCGGCTCGCCCTTGTTGATCCAGAACTGCCCCGCCCTTCCGATGACGCGCGTCGGCCAAACGGTGAGCCCGGCTTCTTCGAGAAACTCGCGCATCAGCGCCGCCGCTTCGTCTTCGTCGGCTTCGACGCCGCCGCCGGGCAAATCGTACTCGAACGGCGCCTTCTTGCCGATCTGCACGATGGCGATAAGCGATTCCCCACGCGCGCAGACGCCGTAGGCGCTGGTGCGTTCGATATAGGTGAGCCCCGGTTGGGTTTGGCCGAATTGGAGTGAAAAGCGGGTCATGGGCGGTGCGTCTTATAGCGCGCGCCTATGCCAGTGGCGATGCTTGAAACGCCAGGCGACGCATGCCCAGATGCGGCAATGGAGCTCAACCGCCTCACCCCCGTGACGCTCGTCGTCAACGCCGCCTCGCGCTGGGGCGCGGCGCGCGCCAAGGACATGGCGCGCCGCTCCACCGGCGGGCTTCTGCTCGCCGACAACGACGAGGCCGCTCTGGCGGCGATCGCCGATGACCTCGACCTGCAAAACCTGGCGCCCGAGCGCGTATCCACCTTGGCGTTTGACGCGGCCGACATTGACCGCTGGGAGCAGGCCAGCGGCTTCATCTCGGCCCAGTACGGGCGCCTCGATTGGGCGCTGGTGTACGCGGCGGAGGCCCCCGCCCCCGAATTGGTCGACTTCGGACGGCGCGACGACGGGCTCGACTTCGCCGGGCTCGCGCTGTCGGTGCGTGCGATCGCCAGCCTGATGCGCAAGAATGTTCAGGGCGGCGCCATCGTGGTCGCCGCGCCGGGCGGCGCGCTCAACGCGCGGCTCAGCGATGTCGCCGACGCTGAATTCGTTCACTTCGTCGCCGCCGCCGCTGACAACGCCGGCGCCAACATCCGCATCAACGGCATGATCGTCGGCGCCTTGGACGCGCCCGCCTGGGCGCGTGCGCCCCAGCTCGCCGACCTCAGCGACGAAACCGGCGGCCTGCGCCCGGCCTTCGAGCGTCTCGCCGCCGACCACGGCAGCGTTCTGCGTTGCGACGCGACGCCGATCGCGCGGCTCGTGAACGCGCTCTTGTCCGACGAATGTCCGCTGACGGGCGCGGTGCTCGGCGTGGACGCCGAGCACGCCATGTGATCGGATTGGCCGCGATTCGCGGAGACGCCCGATGGGTTCGATTATTCAGCGCTTTCTCGGCTTCGACCGCCTCATGGGGCCGATGCTGGTCAAGATCGTCTATTATGTCGGCGCCGCGCTGATCGTGCTGAGCGGCGCGGCGGCCCTGCTCACCGCGGTGCTTTCCTTCGCCGGCGGCAATATCGGCGCCGGCCTGGTGCAGCTGGTGGCGGTTCCCGCGGTCGCCGCCGTCGTGCTCGTCTACTGGCGCTTCATGTGCGAGCTCTTCATGCTGGCGTTTCTTGCCTACCAGCGCCTGGGCGAAGTGCGCGACGCGATCCGGGCCGCGACCGGCGCCGCGCCCGATCCCAACTATCCCTCGTTCTGAGCCGCGAACCGCGCCAGGATATCCCCCGGCACGCGCCGAATTTTGCGCGTCGCCGCGTCGAGCAGGCACCAGCTTGATTTGATCTGCACGGCTGGCTTGTCGGCGCCCTGCTTGTAGATGTCGACATAGCGCACCCAAACCGCGCCCTGCGCGGCGTCGGCCACGTGCGTACGCGCCTCGACCATGTCGCCCAGCACCAACGCCGCGCGATAATCCACTTCGTGGCGCGTCACCACCCACACATAGGCGGCGACCATCTCCGCGCTCGCGCGGGCGCGCCAGTGCGCCGTGGCGATTTCCTGGGCGTAGCGCAGATATACGGTGTTGTTGACGTGGCCGAGTTCATCGATGTCGGCGGCGTCGACGGGAAAGCGCTGCGTGAAATGAGCCATCGGCCGCGCGCTCATTGATCCAGCGCCGCGAGCGCGCGCGCGAGTTCCTGCTCGACGCCCGCGAGCCCCTCCGCGCCTGCCTCCTCCGCCGCCGCGCACGCCTGCGCCAACGCCGGCAGGCCGATGCCGCGCGCCGAGCCTTTGAGCGTGTGGACGGCGGTGCGCCAATCCTCGCCCGCGAACGCCACGCGCCAACCCGCCACCTGCCCCCGAAACAGCGCCAACACCTCGCGCTGAAGCTCACGATCGCCCGCTGTCGCGGCGTCGAACGCGGCCCGGTCGAAAACAATCATGGGATGACGGCCGCGCCAAACAGCGTCTCGTGCCAGACCGCGACCGCGAGCGCGACCAGAAGTCCCGCCAGCATGCGCCAACCGATCTCGCCCGGCGCCAGCCGATTGCGCCCCTGCGCGATGGCCGCGAACGGGAAGTTCGAGGTCGCGTCCTCGAACCGGGCCCACGCCTCGGGATTGCGCGCGCGCCCCTTGCGGTCGATCGAGCGTGCGCCAAACACCGCCATGAAGCCCAGCGCGCCGAACAGCATCAGCGAGGCGCGCTCGCCGTTCGCCAGCAGGTGCCCGAGCGCCCACAGCGCCACGCCCCAGAGAAACGGGTGACGCGTGATGCGCAGCACGCCGCGCGCGGGCTCGGGCTGTTCCAGGCTTTTGCTTTCAAAGCCCGCGTACGTGGGCCCTGGCGTCAGCACCCCGGCCGCCGCCAGGGTGACGCCGAACAGGTTGATCGCCGCTCCGACGCCGCGCACCCAATCGGCGGGCGCCCAGAGCGCCTCGTTCAGCGGATCGAAGGGATCGGCGCGCATGGCGCCATAGCCCGTCACCAGCCAGACCAGCAGGCCGAGCGAGGCCAGCGAGAACAACCCCCGGTAAGGCCACTCGCCGATGGCGCGCACGAACACGCCGCGCAGCCCGCTCGCCGACACCCCGACATGCAGCAGCACAAACCCCGCCAGCGCCCAAGCGAACCCGTTCATTTCCGGCCCTCCCCGCGTGCTTCGAAACCGCATGCGCACTGGACGCGCCCGCCCAATCCGCCTATCTGCATGACCTCGCGATTCCGGGTGTATAGCTCAGTTGGTAGAGCAGCNNGCGGGTCACAGGTTCGAATCCTGTTACACCCACCAAATCGTCGCAAGCGTCGCGCGAAACAAAACGCGCCGCACTTCGGAAAGTGCGGCGCGCAGCAGAGCAAGCGGGCGTGATCGCTCTCAGAGGTCTTTGAGCTTCTTACCGAAGGCGCCGATGAGGCCGCCGACGACCGTCGCGCCCACCGCCAAGGGGAGCACGGCCGGCGCTGCGAGCACCGCGCCTGTCGCCACGATCGCGGTTACGCCCGCAGCTTTGGCGCCGCCCTTGGTGCCGCCCTCTTCGACTGCGTGGCCAAACTCCTTGGCGCAATGCTGAAGCCCATGCGCAAGATGGGCCAAATGTGAAAGACTCATAGTGCACTCCCAACAACCACTCAAACGGTAGTGGGAGGCAGGGCGAGAGGGCAATACAAGTTTTGATGACAGTTCGCTCTAGCGTTACGCCCGACAAACAGCCGCAGAATCCATGTGCGGCGCTCATTCGAACACCCATCCC
>DDSN01000121.1 GCA_002343395.1 Hyphomonadaceae bacterium UBA2389
GTGTGAGCGTGCCGCGTCACACCCCGGTGGAGCGCCCATGACGACAATCATAGACACACTGGCCGCGCGCAAGGGCGAGCGTCTTCCTATTCTGGAGGAGGCATCGGGCTGCGGCGGTTCTTGCTCAACGCCGCCCGCCGCGCCCGCGCGCCTTGCGTTTGACGCGCCGCCGGTCCGGGTGAACGGCATCGAATTCGACGAGGCGGACATCGCGCGCGAGGTGCAACATCATGAGGGTGAATCGATTGAGGAAGCGCGCGCATCCGCCGCGCGCGCGCTGATCATCCGTCACTTGCTCTTGGAGCGCGCGCGCGAACTCGGGCTGAGCCCCACGCCTGAGACAGACACACTGGGCCGTTGGGAGAGCGACGAAGAAGCGTTGATCCGGGGAGTGCTTGAGGCGGAAGCGCCGCCTATGCCGCCGACTGGCGAGGAATGCCGCCGCGTTTTTGAAGCGCGGCGCGCGTCCTTTCCAATGGAGTTCGCGATCGCTGAACCGATCATTCGCGATCGCCTCATGGCGCGTGCGTGGATGGCCGCGTCCGCAGCTTTTACGGCGCGCTTGATGCGGGCTGCGTCAATCGAAGGGCTGGAGGTCATCAAGGAGACCGGGCCATGATAGTAGAAGTAGACGGTACTGGGGCAGCGCTTCCCCATCCCGGCGGCATCGAACGATCGCCGCCCGCCTTGCTCAAGGAGCCGTTGGAGTTTCTCTTTGCCGAACACTATCGGCACCGTCAGATGTGCAAAATCCTCGAATACCTCGCGGTGGCGCCGACCTTCGATGCAAGCCTGATCGCCGCGACCGATGATTTCATCCGGTACGATCTCGCCTTGCATGTGATCGACGAAGAGGAGGACTTGTTTCCACTGTTGCGGCGTAGATGCGAGCCTGACGACGACATCGAGGATGTGCTGGGTCGGCTGTCGGCGGATCACGCTCTGGATCAACAACTGGCGCATGTCGTGCGGTCGATCTTTTCGCTCGCCATGGAAAAGCGCGCGCCGCCGTCGGCTTTACCCGGAGGCGGGGAAGCGCTCTTGAAGCTGGCGAAACAGGAAAAGAGTCATATGGCGCTTGAGAACGCAGTGGTTATGCCGCTGGCGCGTCGACGCTTGACTGCGGATGACCTCGAAGCACTGAGCATGCGTCTGGCCGCGCGACGCGGCGTCATGATGGCCTGAGGCGTTCATGTGATCGATGACCTGCTTAAACGGAACGTACACTGGGCGGCCACAAAGGCGCGCATAGACCCCGAGTATTTCCGCCGTCTTTCGGCGCAGCAGGCGCCGGGTTATCTCTGGATCGGGTGTTCGGACGCGCGTGTCCCGGCCAACGAGGTCGTCAGTCTCGATCCCGGCGAATTGTTCGTACATCGCAACGTCGCCANNTGGTCCGCAACGTCGCCAATCTGGCGCCGCCACAGGACGCGAACTTCCTATCCGTGCTGCAGTTCGCGGTCGAGGTGCTGAAGGTCAAGCACGTCATAGTCTGTGGCCATTACGGATGCGGCGGGGTGCGCGCTGCGCTCTCGGGCAAGCGCCATGGCCTCATCGACCATTGGCTGGCGCCGATCCGGTGTCTCTATGAAGATGATGTGGAGCACTTCGATCGCATTCTGGACTTCGAAGCGCGGCTCAACGCGGTGTGCGAAGCGAACGTACTTGTGCAGGTGCGGGCGGTCGCGGCTAATCCGTTTGTCCTGGATGCATGGGCGCGCGGACAGAAGCTGGCCATCCATGGTTGGATCTATTCAATCAAGGACGGGCTCATCCGCGATCTGCAGGCGTCAGTCTCTGGGCGAAAGGATGCGGCGCGATTGAGGGTCAGAACCGCGGCGCTCCCCAAGCCCGCCCCACCGCGCGCGTCAGAGTCCGCGGATGGATGACCGCATCGAAGTCGCGTCTTCGCCGTGCGGAGGAGGCGAGGCGGAATTTGGATTCCCCCGGATGCTGCCGGAAATCGCCGCGCTCGTACTCGCTGGCGGGGAGGGGCGACGCATGGGCGGCGGCAAGCAGGCGCGGCTGCTTGGCTCGCGGTGTCTGCTTGACTACGCCATCGCGTCAGCAACCCGACATGGCGGGCCTGTCGCGATCGGCGTGCGCGACCCTGCACAAGCGCCCCCCGGTATGGAGTTTGTCATCGACTCGGAGCGCGCGGAGGGGCCGCTCGCTGGCCTTGTCGCCGGACTGGCTTGGGCGGAGCGATCGGGGGCGCTGTTCTTGTTGACTGTGCCCTGCGATGCGCCGTTCCTGCCAGGCGACCTCGCCGTGCGCTTGCTCGATCGTCTTCGACAGACCGGAGCTATGGTGGCGCTCCCGATGAGCGCCGGGCGGCTGCATCCGTCCTGCGGTCTTTGGCGGATTGATGCCTTGATGCACACCGCCGCCTATATCGCCACCGGACGGACATCGCTTCACGGGTTCACCGAATTAGTTGGCCTTGCTGTCGAGGACTGGGGCGCGCCGGAGCGCGACCCGTTTTTCAACGTCAATACGTTAGAGGACTTGGCCATTGCAAAAGGCTGGCTGACTCAGCCGCATTTGGAATAGCCGCACTCGAAGCACGTGTCGCAACCCTCTTTGCGCACCAGCCCCGGCGCGCCACACTTGGGGCACAATGCTCTACGCGTCTGTGTCGACTGCGCATCGGCGATGAATTCCGTGGCGACGGCGGTCGCGTCGAGATGCTGCTGCACGATGTCGCCGATCGCGGCGAGCACGCTTGGGACGTATCGCCCGCCGATCCAGGCGCCGCCGCGCGGATCGAACACGGCCTTGAGCTCTTCAGCGACAAAGCGCACATCGCCGCCGCGCCGGAACACAGCCGACATCATGCGCGTGAGCGCCAGACTCCAAGCGTAGTGTTCCATGTTCTTGGAGTTGAGGAAGATCTCGAACGGCCGCGCGCCGCCGGCTTCCTCGACATCGTTGATCGTGACGTAAAGGGCGTGTTCGCTGTCTGGCCATTTTACCTTGTAGGTGGCGCCGCCGAGCTTTGGCGGGCGCTTGGGCAGCGTGAAGGACGGCTCGGGGGGCGGCGCGAACTCTGGCGCCGGCGGCGGCGCGATCGTGAGAATTGATCCTGTGATTGGGTTCGGGCGGTAGGTTGTGCAGCCTTTGCACCCGAGCGTGTAGGCTGTGGCGTAGATATCGGCGAACGCCTCGAAAGAGATATCCTCCGGGCAGTTGACGGTCTTGGAAATGGCGCTGTCGATGTGCGCTTGAGCGGTGGCTTGCATGCGCAAATGGTCGTCCGGCGTGAGCGTCTGCGCGCTGACGAAGGCGTGTTCGGGCGGAGGCGTATCGCCATGTAGGCGCCGCCATTGGGACAGCGCATAGTCTTCGACGGCTTCCTCACGGGTTGAACCGTCTGCCTGGCGGACCTTTCGCGAATAGCTGAAAGCAAACACCGGCTCGACGCCCGAGGAAACATTGCCGGCGACCAATGATGTCGTTCCGGTCGGGGCGATGGTGGTGAGGCAGGCATTGCGAAGCCCGTGTTCGGTGATCAGCGTGCGCGTTTCTTCGTCCAGGCTGGCGAGTGAAGGCCGAGTAAGCATGGACCGGTCCCAGAGCGGAAACGCACCTCGTTCGGCCGCGAGTTCGGCGGAGGCGCGGTATGCTGCGCGTTTGATCGCGCCGAGCCAGCGTTCGGTGAGGGCCACGGCCTCGTCTGATCCATAGCGGGCGCCGCAGAAGATGAGCGCGTCCGCCAAACCGGTGACGCCAAGCCCGATGCGCCGCTTGAATTTGGCCTCCGCTTCTTGTTGCGGCAGAGGGTAGTTGGAAATGTCGATGACATTATCGAGCATGCGGACGGCGGTCGCGGTCAACGCCTCCAGCGCCGCTTCGTCAATGCCCGCGCCAGCGGAGAAGGGCTGCTCCACCAGCCGTGCAAGATTGATGGCGCCGAGAAGGCACGCCCCGTAAGGCGGCAAGGGCTGCTCGCCGCAGGGATTGGTGGCGGAAATGGTCTCCATGTCGGCGAGGTTGTTGAGCGCATTCACGCGGTCGATAAAAATCACGCCCGGCTCGGCCCCATCATAAGTGGCGCGCATCAGCCGCGCCCAGAGATCGCGCGCTGGCACGGTGCGGTAGACGACGTCGCCGAAGCGCAACGGCCAGTCCGCGCCGGAAGCGAGCGCCGCCATGAAAGCGTCGGTCACCAAGACCGAAAGGTTGAAGTTGCGGAGCCGCGATGCGTCGCGCTTGGCATCGATGAAGTCCTCAATGTCGGGGTGATCGATCCGCAGGCAGCCCATCATCGCGCCGCGCCGCGAACCCGCGCTCATCACCGTTCGGCACATCGCGTCCCAGGCGTCCATGAACGAGAGCGGGCCCGACGCATCCGCGCCAACCCCGCGCACCGGCGCGCCCTTGGGGCGGATGGTGGAAAAGTCCATGCCCACGCCGCCGCCTTGCTGCATGGTCATCGCCGACTCGCGCAGATGCGAGAAGATGCCCTCAAGCGTGTCGGGGACGGTCCCCATGACGAAGCAATTGAAGAGGGTGACCTGACGGCCCGTGCCCGCGCCCGAGAGGATTCGTCCCGCAGGCAGGAATTTGAAGTCCGTCAATGCATCTAAGAATCGCACGCGTAGCTTAGCGCGCTCCTCAGGGCGTTCCGCCTCCGCAAGCGCGGTGGCGACACGGGCCCAGGTGGCTTCAACGTCGGGTTCGGGCTCGCCTTGAGGCGGCGCAAAGCGGTATTTCGCGGACCAGATTTCCGAGGCGATAGCGGCGTCGAAGGCCATGGGTGCAGTCCCCTTGTGCGGCGCGCCCAAGCGACGGCCAGCTTCGACACGACAAGGAGAACCGCTTCGCGCGAGTCGCAAATGATTGATGCTCCCGCTGCGCTTGGGCGGGCTCAACGCCTCACTTGAAATCCGTCAAACGCGCTTTGGGCGTGTCGCACTAAGCTGACGGCGCAGAGATTGGAGGACAGACGCCCATGCTTGACCAGGCCGTTAAGGACATTGCTCTGGAACGCCCCGGCGCCACCGCCGTTTTCCGCCGCAACCGCATTGACTTTTGCTGTAATGGCGGACGTTCGCTGGCCGACGCGGCGGCGCGGCGTGGCCTGGACCCCTCCGCCCTGTTGGCGGAGCTGGAGGCGCTGGCGCCGCAGCTGGCGCAGGCACTCCCCGATGATGCGGACGGCCTGATCGCACACATACTCACCCGCTTCCACGAAACCCATCGGCGCGAGTTGCCTGAACTGATCCGTCTGGCGCGGCGGGTGGAAGCTGTGCACCGCGACCATGATTACTGTCCCAAGGGGCTTGCCAGCTTTCTGGAGGAAACTGCTGCGGAACTCGAAGACCACATGATGAAGGAAGAGATGGTGCTGTTCCCGATGCTGCGGGCGGGGCGGGGCGCCATGGCGGGAATGCCGATCATGCGCATGCGCATGGAGCACAACGAACACGGCGATCGGCTGGAGCAATTGGCTGCTCTGACCGGCGAATATTCCCCGCCCGAGGGCGCTTGCACAACCTGGCGCGCACTATATGCGGGCTGCGCGAAGCTTGACGGCGATCTGCGCGAGCACATTCATCTGGAGAACAACAAGCTGTTTCCGATGTTTGAAGGTGGCGAGCCGGCAGCAGGTTGCGGCTGCGGGGGGCACTGAAATGCCGCGTGTGCTCTTCTTTGGCCGGCTGCGGGATATGGCGGGATGCAGCGAGCGCGAGATCGCGTGCGAGAACGATCTTGATCTCCCGACGTTTCGCCGCTTGGCGTCCCTTGGCGACCACGATTTGGAGGAGGCGCTGGCGGCGCGGTCGGTGCGCGTCGCGCTAAACGCCGTGCTTGTGCCGGTGGCGGCGACGTGCAGCGTCTCGCCGGGCGACGAAGTGGCGTTCATGCCGCCGTTCTCGGGTGGGTGAGGTGGAGCTTGATAGCGCCGCCCTTGTGTTGCTCACCGGCGCCGTGTTTGCGGCTGCGGCGCTCTATTCTTCCGTGGGCCATGGCGGCGCCTCCGCCTACATCGCGCTGATGGCGCTGGCGGGGTTGGCGCCGGAAGAGATACGTCCCGCCGCGCTTGTGCTGAACATCGTCGTGGCGAGTCTTGGCGCCTATCGCTTTGTTCGCGCGGGGCGGTTTGATTTCAGTGTCTTCTGGCCCGTTGCCGTAACTGCGATACCGGCTGCCTACTTCACTGGAGGAATCGATTTGCCGGAGGCAGTCTATAGACCCCTTCTGGGTATCGCGCTTGGCGTTGCGGCGCTCCGCTATCTCATATGGCCGCAGATTGACGCGGTGAAGGTCGTGCGGGCGCCAAGCAAGGTGGTTGCGCTGCCAGCGGGCGCTGCGCTTGGCGCGCTCGCGGGCCTCACTGGCATTGGCGGCGGCGTCTATCTGTCGCCCTTGCTTGTGTTCGCCGGGTGGGCGGATGCGCAGAAAGCAACCGGGGTCGCGGCGTGCTTCATTGTCGTCAACTCGCTGGCCGGCCTCGCCGGGCGCGCACCCTCACTCTTGACGCTGCCGAGTTATCTCCCCTGGTTGGCGGCGGCGGCTGTTGTCGGCGCCGGGCTTGGCACGGCATTGAGCCTGAAGGCGTTCGACAAGAAGGGCACCTTGCGGGCCATGGGGATCGTCCTTGGCCTCGCCGCTGCGGCGTTGGTGACCTGATGCGCGTTGTTGTTTCAACGCAGGCCTTCGCGCCCGACCAGGAGCTGGCGTCGTTCGCGCGCGGCGGCGAGGCAGGCGCGGTGGCCAGCTTCGTCGGCTATTGCCGCGCTGAGGGCGGAGCGGTCGAGCGGCTTGAGCTTGAGCACTATCCCGGCTTCACCGAGGCGGCGATCGCGCGCCTCGCCGGGGATTCCCTGCGGCGCCATGGCTTGATCGATCTTCTGGTGATTCACCGGGTCGGCGCGATTCCAGCGGGCGAGGCCATCGTTCTGGTGGCCGCGTCAAGCGCGCACCGGCTCGAAGCTTTGACGGCGGTCAGCGAGGTCATGGACTATCTCAAAACCGAAGCGCCGATCTGGAAAAAGGAAATTGGTGCGGACCGTGCGCGATGGGTCGAGCCCAGCGCGGCGGACCGCCAAGCCGCCGCTCGTTGGGCGGAGAATTGAGGATTGCTGACATGAGCCCAGACGCTGTCACTCTCTCGCCCGGCGGTGAGCTGCGTGAGGACTTGCCGTTCAAACCTGTGCGGATCGCCGTTGTCACCGTATCAGATACACGCACGCTCGAAACCGACACGTCTGGCGCGTTGCTCGCCAAGCGCCTTCAGGCGGACGGTCATCTTTTGGCTGATCGCTTCGTCGTCAAGGATGATGTCGAACAAATCCGCGCCGTAGTGCGAAGGCTTGTGGACAGCAATGTCGCTGACGCGATCCTCACCACGGGCGGCACCGGTCTCACAGGACGCGATGTGACGCCAGAAGCCATCGAGCCGCTTCTCGACAAGCGTATGGAAGGGTTTTCCACGATCTTCCATCTCGTGAGTTATGAGATGGTGGGGCTTTCGACGCTGCAATCTCGTGCGTTGGCTGGGCTGATCAAGGGCGTGATCGTGTTCTGCATGCCAGGCTCGAACGGCGCCTGCAAGGACGGCTGGGACAAGATCATCCGCTGGCAACTCGACAGCCGTCACATGCCCTGCAACATGGTCGAACTCATGCCGCGCTTTAACGAGCATCTGACCCATGACTGCACCTAAGGATCTGACTCACCTTGACGCCGAGGGCCGCGCGCGCATGGTGGATGTCGGCGGCAAGCCGATGACGGTGCGCGAGGCGCTCGCGGAAGCTTGCATCATCATGCAGGCCGATACGTTGCGCGCCGCGCTCGCTGGCGACGTGAAGAAGGGCGATGTTCGGTCGGTCGCGGAAATCGCGGGCGTCATGGCGGGCAAACGCACGAGCGAGCTGATCCCTTTGTGCCACGCGATCGCGCTGTCTAGTCTCATTGTCGATGTAACGCCAGAAGATAGCCTTCCGGGCTTCCGCATCACGGCGCGCGCACGCACGGCGGGGCAAACCGGCGTCGAGATGGAAGCGCTGGCGGCCGCGAGTGTGGCTGCGCTCACCATCTACGACATGCTCAAGGCGCGCGACCGCGCGATGCGCATCGAAGGCGTGCGCGTGCTCGAGAAATCAGGCGGCGCTTCGGGTGCGTACAGGGCGTCCACATGACCAGCGTCGCCGAGGCCCGTGCGGCAATGTTGGCGGCAGTGCGGGCCCTGCCGGGCGAAGCCGTCGCTCTGGAACATGCGCTGGGGCGCACATTGGCTGCTCCAGTGCGTGCGTTGCGTGCACAGCCGCCTTTCGCGGCGTCGGCCATGGACGGCTACGCTTTACGCGCAGCCGATACGCCGGGCGTGCTCCGTATCGTGGGCGAGTCAGCGGCGGGACATGCATTCGCGCGACCACTGAGCGTAGGCGAGGCGGTGCGGATATCGACCGGTGCGTCAGTGCCCATTGGCGCTGATGCCGTGCTTATTCAGGAAGACGCCCGCGTCGAGGGAGAGCAACTGCATTCGGGTGCTGTGGCTCCCGGTAGGCATCTCAGAGACGCAGGGGTTGATTTTGCCGCAGACGAGATTGTGCTTGAAGCAGGCCGTGAGCTCGATCCGATTGCGCTGGCGCTGGCCGCTGCGGCAGGCGCCGCGACTGTGGAGGTTGCGAGGCGCCCTCGCGTGACGATTCTTTGCGCAGGCGACGAGATCGCGCCGCCGGGCGCGGTGCTCAGGGACGATCAGATATTTGAGTCCTGCTCGTATGCGATTGCGGGGCTAGCGACGCAGTGGGGCGCGCTCACGACGCGCGTCGGCGCTTTGCCTGACGTTCCCGCCGCAATCGCATGCGCTGCTGAGGAAGCGCTACGCTCATCCGATCTCGTGGTCTTTATCGGATCGGCGTCGGTTGGGCCACATGATCACGCGCGGTCCGCGTTTGAAAGTCTCGGCGCCGGGATCGTTGTTCCCAAGGTCGACATGCGGCCGGGTAAGCCGACGTGGTTCGCGACAACGCCTCTCGCGCCGGTGCTGGGGTTGCCCGGCAATCCCGCGTCGGCGATCGTGGCGGCGGTGTTGTTCCTTAAGCCGCTGCTCGAACGCATGCTGGGGCGAAGTGGCGACGTCGCACTGGCCAATGCACGACTACTGGCGCCGCTGCCGGCCAACGGGCCCCGGGAGGC
The DNA here is from genome assembly GCA_002343395.1 of Hyphomonadaceae bacterium UBA2389. Classification (GTDB taxonomy): domain Bacteria; phylum Pseudomonadota; class Alphaproteobacteria; order Caulobacterales; family Aquidulcibacteraceae; genus Vitreimonas. The sequence continues at coordinate 9,151 of DDSN01000121.1, forward strand.
TTACCTGCGGGCGCGGGCCGTCGAGAATGGCGGAGAAATGTGGATCGACGCTTCGGCGGACCAGGACTCCTCACTGCTTTCCGTCTTTGCCGGGGCGAATGCCCTCTTGCTGCGGCGCGCGCAATCGTCTTCGGTAGAGCGAGGACAGAGGGTTGAGTTTCTCCCAATGGGTCGCGGCGTCTAGTTCTCAATTTATGCGATAGAGCGGGCGACGGTTGTTTGCATCTCCAACCCGGACATTCGACAGCTTTCGCCGGCAAGCGGAAATGTGCGACGGAGGAAATGTCGGTGGTTTGGTTGGCCTCGCTAAAAAATGCGAGCAAATACCGCGTGATATCCCTCCGCGAAACAATCGAGTGGGAGTGACGGGCCGCATATGGCCCCTGAAAAACCCAATAATATCGACATTAATCGCATTGGATGCGGCGATGTATCATCGCTGATGATGCATCGCCGCGATGACAAGGTCCGCGGCGCGGCGCGATAAGGAGCGATGCGCATTTGTTGATCGGAATAGCGCGCAGAAACGCGTTGATCTCCGTTTGACTCGGAGGTTTGACCGTTTTGCCGAGACCTGACGATCGCGTGATGTGGACGCTTGGTGAACTCGGTCTCGCATACGATCGCATCGATGTGGGCGGGCCGTTTGGCGGCCTTGATGACGGAAGCTACCGAGCGATGAATCCGCCCGGGCGCATTCCCACCCTTATCGCGCCCTCAGGAGCGGCGCTTTGGGAGTCGAAAGCCATCATTCGCTATCTCGCGTCGGCGCACGGAAGCGAGGAGCTTTATCCGCGCGATCTGGTTCTGCGCGCCCACGCGGAGGCGTGGATGGATTGGGCGGACGCATTCGCTTCGGCGGTGGGAAGGATTCGCGCAGCCTATCGCTCAGCGGAGGCTTCCCTTGAAGGCGCACGTCTCGCGTGTGACCGCGAAGCAGGGATCCTTGGCGTCCTCGAGGCGCGGCTCCTGTCAGCGCCATACCTGACAGGAAGCGTGCTCAGCGTCGCCGATCTCGCGATGGGCGTCTGGGGTCACCGCTTGATGCGCTGCCCGATCGAATTGGGGCTTACGAGGTTCGCCGGCATTGAAAGCTGGTGGCGGAGGCTCTGCGAACGACCGGCGTTTCGTGAGCATGTGTCGAGCGTCGTTTCGGCTCGCCCGCAGCATATTGGAACGCCTTAGTCGGGCGCTTTCTCGCTCTATGAGTCGAATGGCGCGCTTTCGATCATGGCGGCGAAGCCGAGTTTCATCAGCAATGCAGCCCGGGTATCCGGAGCGGCGGCGCGCTCGCGTTCCATTGCCGCCCGCATTGTGCGCTTGAACCCGTTGCGCGGGTAGGCGGCGAGAACGCGGGCGCGATCGTCGGGGTGGAGCGCCGTCAGACCCGCGCCCACCACATCGAGCGCGGCGCCCGCATTCAGAAGATGCGCTTCCGCGCCTGCGCTTAGGGGCACGGCCGGATTAAGATGAAGCGCGATGGCGTCGCAGATCAGATCGCATTGGTCCGCAGAGACAGCTTGGCGTCGCAGAAATTTCCGCGCGCCCTCGGCGCCAGCGCATGCGAAGCAAGTGCAGGAAAAGCCATCACGGCGCTCGGTTCGTCCGAGTTCAACGTCATGCAGAAGCGCCGCCACAGCGAGCGCCTCTCGATCGAAGCGAAGGGTCTTGGCCTCAGCCAGCAGCACACCCCAAGCGTAGCAACGCACAGAGTGGTTGAAGATCGCCGGAGCGCACTCAGATTCGCAGTGGGCAAGCGCGTCGCGCGTGAGTGCGGTGTCGGGCAGCGCGATGCTTGTTTCAGCAAAGGATACGACCACATCGCCGCGACGCGCGAAACGCGCTGCAAGGCGCCGGCTGGCGAGCGCGAGGATCATCCCCGCCCGTTCGATCGCGGTCAGTCTCCCGCCGCGTTGGGCGCCCCAGCGCGTTGTTCCGACGGTGCTCATGTGAAGGAACTCCGCGCGGCCGCCAACGTCGCGCCCGCGAGAGTTAAGCTCGCGAGCACGCCTGCGATCCAGGCGAGCGTGCGCAATGGCTGCAATGCGGCGATCTGAGCCCATGCGTGGATAGCGCGCGCGAACACGAACGCTATGCTTGTCGCGCCCAACACAAGGTGAGGCGCGCCGACGAGAACCGCGGCCGCCGCCAAGGCCAAGAAGAATGGGCCGTTCTCGGTTTCGTTGCGCCAAGCATCGCCCGCACGCAGCGCCAAAGCGGGCTCGGGCGCAGGCATACGGCGCATCATCGCGGCGTCCTCGGGGCGTTCAAAGGCGCGACCGCGGACCCGCGCGCGCACCTGGACGTAGGAGACGATGAGCCCTTTGACCCAGAGCGCGGCAGCGAGCGTGGCGAAAATAGCGGCGGAGCGGGGATCGATGGGGGTGTCAGCGTTCATGCCAAAATCTTGGCACGGCGCGCTAGGCGAAAACGATGGCGAGAACGACATATTATAGGGCATTATCGCCAGCCATGGGTGCGCAGCGTGTCGAGATACTCCTCTATGCCGATTGTCTCGGCAGCGAAGCCTTCGCGGTGCACGATGCGCTGGCGCTGGCCAATCAGTTGGGTCCGCGATCGCGCTTTGACGTGCGCCTTGTTTCGATCGGGGGGCGTTTGGTGCGCTCTGGCGGCATCGCGCTCACGCCCGATCGCGCGAGTTCAAAGCCCCACCTCTTGATTGTGCCCGGCATGATGGCGGCGGGAAGCGCCGACATTATCGCACGGACCGAGCGGCTCGCCGACGAGCGCATCCATATCGGTCGCGCGCGACGAGGCGGGGCGCGGATTGGCGCGATCTGCGTGGGCGCCTTTTTGGTCGCAGCGGCGAACGTGTGTGATGGGAGACGCGTGACTACCGCTTGGCCGATGGCGGACGCACTGCAGCGCTGGCGCGGCGACCTGCGGGTGGAGCGCGAACACATGGTTCTGAAGGATGGTCCGTTTATTACCACCGGCGCCATGAGCGCCGCCTATGATTTGGCGCTCGTGTTGGTGGAGGAGGCGAACGGCGTGGACGCCGCGCTTCGGCTTCGGAAATTGCTGGCGCTAGACGGCGACCGCACTGATCAGCGCCGTTATGAGGGCGCGCGCGCGGGCGCCCGTCAAAGCGATCCGTTGGTTGAACGGGCGCAGTTCGCGCTGCAGCGAACGCTCGCCCAGGGGTTCGATCTCGAGGCCCTGGCGCATGAGTGCGGCGCTTCGGCGCGCACGTTGCTGCGGCGGTTCAAAGCGGTCACCGGCGAGACGCCTTTGGAGTACCGTCACCGTCTTGTGACTGAGGCTGTAAAGACACTGCTTGAAACCACGACTTTGCCGCTCAGCCACATCCCCGCGCGCGTGGGGTACGCGGACGAGGTGTCGTTGCGCCGCCTTTTTCGCGCTCACACGGCCATGACCTTCAAAGAGTATCGACGCCGTTTCGGCGTTCTGCCCGCGCATCGCGGCTGACGTTGGGCGGCGGAACGCCCAGCAGGCATCCCAATGGCGGATAGTGGCCGCGCGGATACGTGTCGCTGGCACTGCACTTCACGCCAACATGAGCGAACATGAGCGAAATTGACAATCGGTGAGGGGTTTTGCTAAGAAAGAATGAGCGACCTTGCGGGGAATTGCGGGTCGAAAAACGAGAATCGGTCGAGGGAGGGCCAAGCAATGAAAAAATCAGCCCAGGCGCAGAATGTCCGCGTGCTGCTGATGGCGGGCGTGGCGCAACTGGCGGCGTTTACTGGCGCCGCAGCAGCGCAAACCGCCAATGAAGCAGAGAGCGAGGCTGGTGATGAGATCGTCGTCACCGGTTCGCGGATCAGGAATCCAGGCTACCAGGCGCCTACCCCGGTCACGGCCGTTGACGCGCAGCAATTGCTGGCGATTACGCCATCGACGATTGCTGACGGGCTTAGAGAATTGCCAGCGCTGAGCGGTCAGTCGATCCAAGCGGGGCGCCACTATTGTTGCGCGGCAGGCACCGCCGCAGCAGGCGCCTTCCTTGAATTGCGCCAGTTAGGCCCGAACCGGACCCTCGTGCTTTTGAACGGCAATCGGATTGCCGCATCCACCTCCAGCGGCTTGGTCGACGCGAATGTCTTGCCAGAGCTTCTATTGGATCGCGTTGATGTCGTGACCGGCGGCGCATCGGCCGCGTATGGCTCCGACGCCGTCGCGGGCGTCGTCAACTACATCACCGACGATGAATTCGGCGGCCTTCGCGCTAATCTGCAGTACGGCATTTCGAGATACAGCGACGATCAGCAGATCAAGGCGGGCGTGGCGGGCGGCATGTCTCTGCTCGACGGGCGAGGACACTTGATTTTGAGCTTCGAGCACTTCGAGGCCGATGGCGTTGCAAATCTGCTCGAACGCCCGCAAAGCGCGCAGCTTTGGGCGCTGGCAGGCTCGGGCACGCTCGCGTCACCGTATTACAATGTCGCCGACACCCGCTTTTACACCGGCACCACCGGCGGCCTGATCGTCAGCTCCAATGGATTGCCGTTCAATTTCGGATCGGCGCCGCTGGCTGGCACGCAATTTTTGCCGGGAGGGGGCTACGGGCCGGCGAATTTGGGAACCGCGCTGCCGCCTGGCGCGCCAAACGCCGTTGGTGGCGACGGCTATTCGCCCAGCGGCGCCATGCAGCCGTTGGGTGAATCGGAAACCAACCGCGTATTTGCGCGCCTGGACTACGATTTCGCGCCAAACGTGAGCGGCTATGTTCAGGCGACCGGCGCGCTCAACAATGCGCGCAACCAATACGGATGGCCGGCGTTCAGCGCTAATAGCGGCACGTTGCTCGAAATCTTCAGCGGCAATCCGTTCATCCCGGCCGGTTTGCAGGCCACGATGACCAGCAACGGCTACGCGTCTTTCTTCATGCAGCGGTCCAATCGCGAGGGCGGCGCCTCATACAACACGACCGACACGACTTACTATGACGTGTCGGCGGGTTTGGCGGGGCAACTCGCTGGCGATTGGACGTGGGACGTCCATGTCAGTCATGGCCAAACCGAGCAGGAGGGCGCCGAACACAACGCTGTCAACGTCGCGCGTTTGCACGCGGCTGTCGACGCTGTGGACAATGGAAGCGGAACCACGGTCTGCCGCGTCACGCTGACCAATCCTGGCAGCATTTACGATGGGTGCGTACCGATCAACCTGTTTGGTTTTGGCGCGCCGTCGCAGGCCGCGCTCGACTACATCACGGGAACCAACGAAAACACAACGACAAGCGCCGAGACGGTTTTTGCATTCAATTCTCAGGGCACGTTGTTCGAACTCCCGGCTGGTCCGGTATCGGTCGCGGCAGGCGTCGAGTGGCGCACGCGCGAGCTTTCGGGAACCTCGAATGACGTGGCGACATCGCAGATCGTGCCAGGCACCATTCGCGGCAGGGCGATGAACGTCACGCTGTGTCCGACGGTGACGTCCTGCCGCTACGGCGGCTGGATCCAGGGCAATGTCGGCGCGCAGGAAGAAGTCAGCGACACCGTGCAAGAATTCTATGTCGAGACGATCGCGCCGATCGTCGCCGACCTCGAATTCAACGGGGCGCTCAGGTATACGGATTACAGCAACAGCGGCGGCGTCAACACATGGAAGCTCGGCCTCACCTATGAGCCGATTTCCGACATCCGCTTCCGCTTGTCGCGCTCGCGAGACATTCGCGCGCCAAATCTGTTCGAGCTGTTCGCCAGCCCATCGACGGGGTTCGCGGCGTTCACTGTCAATCCTTTCACAGGCAATCAGATCCCGACTATCCCGACGATCACCGTCGGCAATCCCGATCTCCGGCCCGAGATCGGCGATACATGGACCGTGGGGGCCGTGTTCCGGCCGTCTTTCCTGCCGGGTCTCAGCGCGTCGATAGACTATTATGACATCGAACTGACCGACGGCATCGTGACCGGCCGCACGGTGGCGCAGGTGCTCACGGATTGCTTCAATGGCGACGCCACCGCTTGCGCGCAGATATCGGGTGATCCTTCCACTGACAACATCACTTCGGTCAGCCTGCTCAAAACCAATGCGAGCGTCCAGAACCGGTCGGGCGTCGACTTCGATGTTACCTACACGCGGCCGGTTGGAAGCGGCGATCTCTCGCTGCGTTTGCTCGCGGGCTATATTGACGAAGCGAACTCCGTGTCGGGCAGCGTGGTCACGCAATACGTGAACCGTTCAACGCCGGGGATGCCCGAATGGCGCGGTCAGCTCGCGGCGACGTATGCGCAAGGTCCGTTCAGCTTCACGCTGCAGGAGCGCTACATCGGCTCAATGTTGAAAGTCGGCCCGTCCGGCGGCGGCGTGTTCGCCGATCCGACGCTGGATGAGGTGTTCTATACCAACATCCATGCCGCCTACGATTTCGAAACGCGCGGCGGAACCATGCAAGTCTACGGCACCATCAACAACCTGTTCGATCAGGAACCGCCCCTGCTGCCGACGACTCTGGCGGGCGTTGGTTATCCAACGGTGCCGGGCTTGTATGATCTCGACGGGCGATACTTCACGATCGGACTCCGCGCCGAGTGGTAGTTTGATGGTGGCTCCCTAAGGGGCTGGGGGAGTTCCTCCCTAGGGCGCGCTGGGTGACCGGCGCGCCCTAAACGTTATGTGTGATTGAGCGAGACGTGGCGCGTTAACGCCGGACGGCGATCGCTTCGATCTCGATGAGAATGTTGGGCGTTCCCCAGTCCGCGCCGGGGACTGTCGTACGCGCAGGGCGATGGGCGCCGAAAAATTCCGCGTAGACGGCGTTCATGCCGCGCATGTCGGCGGGGTCGCGCAGGAACACAGTTGTTTTGACGACATCCTCGCGCGAGAGGCCTTGGGAGACGAGCATTGCGTCAAGATTGGAGAGCGCCTGCCGGCTCTGATCCTGGATGTTCGCCGCGCTGAATTGTCCGCTCGTTGGGTCGACCGCGATGACGCCTGAAACAAACACAAGCCCGCCTGCCTCAGCGACCTGAGAATAGGGACCGAGGGGCTCGCTCGTGGGGTTGGAGAAAACCGGCGCGGCGGATGCGCAGCCGGCCACCGCCAAAGAGAGCGAAAGTGCGCGAAACGCTGGCGAAAACCGCATGAAACCTCTTTGATCGAAAAAGATCGTAATTGCTCCAAACATGATTGTCTATGACTGAGCGGAAGGTTATCCTGTCCTCACAGACTTCGGAGTTTCTCCTGATGGACGGTGGCGCACTAGGCAACAGAGCGGCCCGATTCCGCGCGCCCGAAATGAAATGGGATTCGATGTTCGTCGAAACCCTTTCCGAAATCGAGGTGCTCGTCCATCGATCACGGTTGCTCGGCGCTGATCTCGCGGTGACGAATTATGGCGGCGGCAACACATCGGCGAAGCTTAGCGCGAAGGACCCGCTGACTGGAGCGGATACGCGAGTCTTGTGGGTTAAAGGATCGGGCGGAGATCTCGGCACGATCGAAGCTGGCGGTTTCGCTGTTCTCAGCCTCGATAAGCTCATGGCGGCGGATCAACTGTATGAAGGCGCTGAGCGTGAGGATGCGATGGTGGCGTTGTTGCCCCACTGCGCTTTCAATCTCAGCACGCGGGCGGCTTCAATCGATACGCCTTTGCACGCGCTGTTGCCATTCGCGCATATTGACCATGTCCATCCGGACTCCGTGACGGCGCTTGCCGCCGCCGCCGACGGGGAGCGTTTGACGAAGGATGTGTTTAGCGGCCGTATCGGATGGCTCCCGTGGCGGCGGCCGGGGTGGGAACTGGCGCGCCAATTGAAGGCGGCCGTCGCTGCCCATCCCGAGTGGAAAGGTGTGATCCTACAAAACCATGGGCTCGTGACCTGGGGCGACACCGCCGCTGAGTGTTACGGCGCCACGATCGACACGATCCGGACGGCGGCGGAGTTCCTCAATATTCGTGTGGAGGCGGGGAAAGCGTTCGGGGGGCAGAAAGTCAGCCCGTTGCCGCGCGACGCGCGCGCGCATCAAGCGAGCGTCGTCATTTCAAGACTGAGGCCGCTGCTCTCCGCCTCGAAGGCGGCGCACTACGTTGACACTCAGGAGGTGCTCGAATTCGTATGCGGTGAGAATCTATCACGCCTGGCGCACATCGGAACGTCCTGCCCGGACCACTTTCTGCGCACCAAGATCAGGCCACTGGTGCTGTCGGCGCAAGCAGACGCGGCGGAGATGGCGCAGGCGCTTGCGGATTATCGTCAAGACTACGAGCGCTATTATCAATCCTGCAAGCGCGCCAACAGTCCAAGCATGCGCGATCCAGACCCGGTTCTGATCGTGCTGCCAGGCGTTGGGCTTGTGTCGTTCGCTCGCGACAAGACGACGGCGCGGATCGCGAGCGAGTTCTTTCAAAACGCTATTAACGTCATGCGCGGCGCCGAGGCGGTGTCGCGGTATCAAGGCCTGTCTGACCAGGAAGCGTTCGACATCGAGTATTGGCTGCTCGAAGAAGCGAAACTTCAACGCATGCCCGCGCCGAAGCCGTTGCAGGGCAAGATCGCGGTGATTACCGGCGGCGCTGGCGGCATCGGCCGCGCAATCGCGCGCAGGCTCATCGACGACGGCGCTTGTGTGTTCTTACTCGACCGCTCCGATGGGGCGTTAGCGGAGGCGACCGGCGCTCTGGCCTTGAGCGCTGGGGCGGACAGAGTGGCTGGCGCGCTCGCCGATGTCACCCACGAACAGAGCATGCTGGATGCATTCCGCGAGTGCGTGCTTGCGTTCGGCGGCGTTGACATTCTGGTGGCGAACGCGGGGTTGGCGTCGTCCTCGCCGATCGATGAGACGACGCTTGAACAGTGGCGTGAAACCTACGCGGTGCTTGGGGATGGGTATTTTCTCGCCGCGCGTGAGGCGTTCAAGCTGATGAAGGCGCAAGGCGGCGGCTCGATCGTTTTCGTGGCGTCGAAGAACGCCTTGGCGGCGACGCCGGGAGCGGCCGCCTATGCATCGGCCAAAGCGGCGGAGCTGCACTTGGCGCGGTGCCTCGCGCTTGAAGGCGCCCCCCACGGCATTCGCGTCAACGCGGTCAATCCGGACGCGGTGCTGCGCGGGTCGCAAATATGGAGCGGCGCATGGCGCGCCGAGCGCGCCGCGGCGTACGGAATTGGCGAGGATCAGCTCGAAGACTATTATCGCAAACGCTCTTTGTTGCAGCAGGCGGTGTTGCCTGAAGATGTGGCTGAAGCGGTCGCCTTTTTCGCCGGCGCCGCTTCGTCGAAGTCGACGGGGAACATTCTGAATGTCGACGGCGGCAACCTGGTCGCGTTCACGAGATAGGGCCCGATCTGGCCATGGAGCGCGCACCTTTCATCTGGACGGTCCGGCAGAAGATCGACCCCGATGGATTTTTCGCGGCCATCCGCGGGGCGCCGCCCCGTAGCGATGGTCTCAATCGATGGTTTCTGTTTCGACGCCGCGTGGAAATTCCCTTCGACGTCGAGCGGTGCGAACTCAATATCACCTGCGACGGCAAGTATCAGTTGTTCGTGAATGGCCAGCGCTGTGGCCGCGGTCCGGTCCGCTGCTCGCCGTTGAAGCAGCGCTTCGATACATACGCGGGTGTGAGACTGCGGAAGGGCGCGAACGTCATCTCCGTCTTGGTCCACACCTACGGCATCGACACCGCGTTCTACGAGAGCGTCCATGGGCACTGGCGGGCGAGCTTTGGTGACGGCGCGCTTTGGGTTGACGGGAGCGCGAATGGCGTGGGGCGCGGCCTGCGCATCCAAACCGATACCGACTGGCGCGCGCTGACATGCGACGCGTGGACAAGCGAAACGCCGCAGGTGAATTCAGGCCTTGGTTTTGTCGAGGTGTTCGACGTCAATCGCTTTCCCGAGGGATGGACCGACATCGCGTTCGACGACAGCGCGTGGGAGCGTACGCAGATCTTGACCGCCGGCGGGGGTGGCCCGGAAGGCCGTTTTGGCGGCGCCCGAACGCGCCCTTTCCCGCTTCTTGCGCCGTCGCAGATGCCACCGATGCTCGAACAAACCTACCCGCCAACGCGGCTCGTGTGGGCGAGGGAGGTGGGAGCATCCGACCTGCCGATTGAGCGCATGGCCTATGAAGAGCCGATGGCGCCCATCTCGGCGGCGCGCGCGCAAGCGGCGCGGCGCGGCGACGGCTATTGGGTGGAAGGCACGAGCGGCGCGCTGTTATTCGACTTTGGCGACATTCTCGCCGGGCGTCCGCGCATCGAGTTCGAAGCCGCCGGCGGCGAAGAGATTGACATCGTGGTGTCGGAGCGTCTGCCCGGCGAGTTCGAGGCAGGCGGCATCGCCGCGGACGCACGCATCCAGCGCCATCCGGTTCTTGGCCTCGACGCGCACGTCAGTCGTGTTGTCGCGAGACCTGGACCACAGGTCTTCGAGATGTTCGAGTGGGACGCGGTGCGTTGGATGCAGGTCCATGTCCGCAAAGCGACAGGCGGTTTGCATCTCAAAAACGTGAGCGTCGTCAGCACGCGCTATCCCGGATCGGTGCGCGGCGCGTTCGAGTGCTCCGATCCGCTGCTTAACACGCTCTGGGAGCTCGGCCGAAAAACGCTTGAGCTCTGCATGCACGATGGCTGGATCGACTGCCCATCGCGCGAGCAACGGCAATGGCTTGGAGACGCAACCGTTGAACATCTGGTGGGTGAAGCGGCGTTTGGCCCTGGCATTCACGCGCTGAACCGGCATTTCCTGCGGTCCGCGGCGGAAAGCCAACGACCCGACGGCCTCCTGGAGATGTTCGCGCCGGGTGATCATCGCCGCTTCGGATGGCTCATCCCCGACTATACGCTGCAGTGGATATTCAACGCTTGGGATCATTTCGAGTACAGCGGCGACGCCGAAGTCGCGCGCGAATTGTTCCCGACGATGCAGAAGGCGCTGGCTTGGTTCGAAGCGCTGCAAGGCGAAGACGGGCGCATCGCCGACCTTCCGTACTGGCATTTCCAGGATTGGGCGGCCGTTGGACGGACTGGCTATTCTACCGTGCTCAATGCCGAGCTTGCCGGCGCCTTTGAACTCGTGGCGCGCTTCGCTGAGGCGCTTGGCTGGAGCGCCGAGGGCGAGCGTCTTCACGCGCGCGCGGAACGACTTCGCGCAGCGCTCACCACGCATTGGGACGCCGCGCGCGGACTCTATGTCGACAGCGTCGATCCCGCGAGTGGAGAGAGGTTGGCGCGGGCGTCTCAGCATGCGAACGCCGCCATGATCCTTTGGGGCGGCGTGGACGAAGCGCGCGCGCGAAGCGTCGCGGAGTCCATTGGGGATCGCGCGCGCCTCAAACTTACGCCAGCGCCGCCGATCATTGTCGAGGGCGAACACTATGACGAGGCTACCGACATCGTCCTGGCCAATACCTTCTTCAGCCACTTCGTCTATGCGGCCATGGCGAAGGCGGGGCGGTTTGATTTGGCGCTGGACCTGATGCGCGAGCGCTATGGCAGCATGGTTGAGCGCGGGGCGACGACCTTGTGGGAAGGGTTCGAGCCTCATGCCAGCCTCGCGCATGGCTTCTCGGCGACGCCGACGTGGCAGCTCGTGCGACACCTACTGGGCGTTGCGCCCGCCTCGCCGGGGTTTGATCGCGTCAGTGTTCGTCCCCATCTGGGGTCGCTGACGTTCGCGCGGGGCGTGCAGCCCACGAGGCTCGGGGATGTTGAGGTTTCGTTGAGAAAGAGCGGCGAAAGCTATGATGTCGAGGTGACGCTGCCTGAGGCGACATCCGGCGAGTTGATCGCGCCCGGCGGCTATGTTCTTGAAGGGGACTCGCAATTGGCGCCAGGCAGGAACAATAGGGCTATGCGCCCGGCGCGGTGAATGGATCAGGTGGACACGATGCGGCAGAGCGAACGCAGAAGACGGATCCTGGGACGCCTCACCGAGGCGCCGTTTGCGTCGGTTCAGGAATTGCAAGGCTTGGTCGGCGCATCGGAGGCGACGATCCGGCGCGATTTGCGCAAACTCGCCGACGACGGGGCGCTAAAGCGCGTTCATGGCGGCGTCGAGCGCCCGGAGGCGCAAACCGCGCACCTGTCGGGCACGCCGCTCGCGCGCAATAAGCAGATGAACGTGGCGCAGAAGCGCGCCATCGCGAAGGCGGCGGCGAAGCTCATTGAGTCCGGCGAAACGATCGTCATCGACGGAGGATCGACCACATCGCTGGTGTGTCCGTTTCTAGGTGACCTTGATCTGCAGGTGTTGACCAACTCGCTGCCGATCGTCGAACAGCTTCTGGCGTTCCCGCGTACGCGATTGCTGGTGCCGGGCGGCGAGGTTTTCCGCGAGCAAAACATCATTCTGTCGCCCTATGACGAGGATGGCACCGCCGAGTGCTTCGCCTCCAAGATGCTGATGGGCGCGCAGGCGCTTTCGCCGGTCGGGCTGTTGCAGGCGGACTCGATCCTCATCCAGGCGGAGCGGCGGCTTCTCGCGCGCACGGAAAAACTCATCGTCCTCGCGGATAGTTCGAAATTTGAGCGCAAGACGGGCCTTGTGCTTTGTCCGTTGAGCGAAATCGACATCGTGGTCACTGACGCCGGCATCGGCGCCAAGAGCCGAGCGATGCTTGAGAAGGCCGGCGTCGAAGTGCTGATCGCGGATGAGTGAGAAGCGCGCGGATCGCGCGTCAGCAGCCTGAGGGGGCTTCGACCGCTTCAATTGCATCGCGCAACAATGCGTACCAATCGCTTTCGGAAAGCTGGATTTCCGCGGCTTTGGCGTTTTGGAAAATGTGCTCGGGGTTGGAAGTCGACATGATCGGCACGATTGCGGCAGGGTGCTTGAGCAGCCACGCGAGCGCGATCGCGTGGGCGCTGACGTCAAGCTCGCGCGCAAGCTTCGCCAACCTTGCATCAAGTGTTGTGAAGTCGGTTTGCGGCTGGTAGGCGCCGGGCAAGCGGTGACGCAGCGGAGACCACGCCTGCACTTGGACGCCCTCAATTCGGCAATAGTCTATAATGCTGTCGCCGGCGGGAACCCAATGCCGTGCTTTGACCGCTGGCGTAGCGACGCCGGACAAACGCTGATGAACAAGATCGAGATGCTCAAGGACGCAGAGCGTCCCACCCATGCCATCGATTATGCGGCGTGGGTGGTAGAGGCTGACCTGCACCTGATTGACGACGAGACGCCGCGCGAACAAACGCTGGATCAGGGTGATCTGCTCTGGAGAGAAACTGCTCACGCCAAAATAACGAACCTTGCCGCTTTCGTGCAGCGCGGTGAACGCCGCGACAATTTCTTCTGGCCGCATCAACGGCGTCGGTTGGTGGAGCAGGAGAATGTCGATGCGGTCACGCTTTAGGCGACGGAGGCTACGCTCCGCCGAGGAAATGATCTCCCGCTTGCTGAGGTCAATGCGCGGAGTGACGAGGTTGCCGTCGTCGTCGGTCATGATCTGACCGCACTTGGTTTGGACAATAGCGCGTTCGCGTAAGCTTGGCGCGCGTTCAAACACCTGCCCCATCACGGTTTCGGAGCGCCCCAGTCCATATGGACTTGCGGTGTCAAACAACGTGACGCCGGCCTCGAGCGCGCACTGCATCAGCCGGCTGACGCGATCTATATCGTCGTTGGTGATCGGTCCCGGGGTCCAGGAGGGCTGTCCCGAAAGGCCAAATCCGACGCATGAAACCTCAAGTTCGGAGTGCGGTAGCTTCTGCGTGCGCAAAGTCAGCTCCTGTGGCGATCATCGGCTATCGGGGCTTTTGCTGCCTCTTCGTCAGGATTTCCGCCTTAAGCGCTTCAAACCGCGCTTCAGTCAGGTCATACCGCGTGAAGGCGAGGAGCGCGGCCAACCAAAGAGCCAGCGGAATCGCCGCATAGATATAGCGAATGCCGGTGATCGCGCTGTCGGGTTGCAGATTGGGCGCCGCACCTGGAGCGAAATGCACCGCCGCAAGCGCGAGGCTCACGATAAACGCGCCGCCCGTCATGCCGAGCTTGCGGCAAAAGCCCCAGGCGCCGAAGATGGCGCCCTCGCGGCGTAGCCCGCTCTTGAGTTCATCGACCTCGACCGTGTCCGGCGCCATCGCATTTGGGAACAATTGCGTGGCTGCGTCGCCCAGGCCGGCGATCACCAAGGCAGCCAACAAGAGAGGCGCTTGATTAGGCGCTATGACCAACGCGGGGATGGTCATCGCGGCGGCGATAGCAAGACCCGAGAAATAGCCGCGTTGCTTGCCAATCGTCCTGCCGAGAGCGACCCAAACAGGCGTCGCGGCGAGAGCGACAATGCCGCCGATCGACATGTAGAGCGCGGCGCTCTGCGGCGCCACGCGCATGACCTGCGTCACGAAATAAATGAGCGCCGTGGCGGCCGCGCCAATGGCGAGGTTCTGGAGCAGAAAAGCGATCCAAAGGGTCGTGAATGCGCGGTTCTCGACAACCGCGCGAATCTCATCGGCAATGCTGAAACGTTCAGGCGTCGTCTCGATACGAGGAGCGCGGGCGGTTGCGAAGAACGCCCATAGGCCCGTCACGATCATGAAAACACCGATGCTGGCGCCCAAAAGGCGGAAGCCATCGGCGAGCGTCGCTTGAGATCCGAAGATCACCGGAGCGCCGAAGGCGCAGACGACGCCGCCCAAGCGAGCCGCGAACATCTTGTACCCGGTAAGCGAGGTGCGCTCCTTGTAGGATGAGGTCATTTCCGCCGCCATTGCGGAGTAAGGAACCTCGTAGATGGTCACGGCGGCGTTGGACGCCATGAACGATGCGATCAACAGTCCGACCTTCAACATGAGCGGCGCTTCGGCGGGAACGAAAAAAACGGCGCCAAACGTCAAACCCAGAAGAGGCGCGCCGATGAGCAGATAAAGTCGGCGGCGCCCGAGCGAGGACTTCGTGCGGTCTGAGATCGCGCCCATAAGCGGGTCAGCGAATGCGTCGATCAAGCGAGGCAGCAACAGCGCTATGCCGGCGATCGCGGGCGGAATATGAAGCGCTTCCGTTGCGAAGAAGAGCATGAACGCCACTTGCAGGACGACAAAGGCCGCTATGGCGAGTTCGCCGATCGCCCACCCCAGTTTGACGCCGAGCTCAAGTCGGTCTTCCTTTGCCATCGCGAGGTCCCCTCCCAGGACGATCATTATTGAATGAGTATGACTGAAAGTGCTTGCAAATGACAATTCAGGAAATAGGCTTCGCTAAACAGTAAGGGCGCCTTGCGATGACTGGTCCCAATCCGATCGATGCGCAACTCGATCCGGAGATGCTTCCGATCGTTGTCGCCATGCGCCAGCGTATGGCGGAGCGAACGCCCATGACGGCGATCGCGCCCGCCGCTATGCGCGAACGCGCATCGGCGGATTTCGCGGCCTGGAATCGAGATCTTCCGTCAGGTTGTGAGGTGCGAGACCTCGTCCTGGATGTCGCTCCGCAAGCGCTTCGTGCGCGCCTATACACCCCCGACGGCGCGGAACGCGAAGGCGGCCTGCTGGTGCACTTTCATGGCGGCGGCTGGGTGATCGGCGACCTGGACTTCGAGGAGCGCGCTTGTCGGATCGTCGCCGGAAAATCTGGCGTCAAAGTGTTGTCGGTCGACTACAGATTGGCGCCTGAGACGAAGTTTCCAGAGCCGGTGCAGGATTGCGCGAACGCCATACGTTGGGCGCGGAGGCATGCGCGTGAGCTCGATGTTTCAGAGCAGAGGATAGCCGCCGGCGGCGCTTCCGCGGGCGCGAATTTGGCCATGGGGGCGACGCTCGCGCTGCGCGATGCTGGCGGACCCGTGCCGGCGTTTCTGCTGCTTCTGTACGGCGTGTTCGCAATGCGGACGGGCACGCCATCCTACGAAATGTACGGAAAAGGCGACTACGGCCTTGGCGGCGAGGCGCTCACGTTCTTCATGAATCTTTATCTCCGGGAGACGGCGGACCGATCGCACCCGTACGCGTCGCCCGTCCTGGCGAACCTGGAGGGAATGCCGCCCGCGTATCTCACGGTGGCCGGTATGGACCCGTTGCGCGATGACAGTATCGAATTGGCGGAGGCGTTGCGGAGGGCCGGCGTCAGCGCCGAGATGCGGGAGTATCCGGGCGTGATCCACGGGTTCACGCAGTTCTCCGCCGGATTGACAAAGGGTCGGGAGGCGCTTGAACACGCGGCGGTTGCGCTGAAGGCGGCGCTGGCGGCGTGAACGCGGCGGTAAACCAGCGCTGGTCTGTCTGTGCGAGATATTGTGTTGCCGCCGCGCCGCTGCACGAAGGTGAGGCGTGCTAAGCGACCTCGCGCGCGTGACCGCCGAGATCGGGCGTGACGCCTTGTTGACCCAAGGCGCGGGCGGCAACACATCCGTTAAGATCGCGGGTGAGCTTTGGATCAAAGCCTCTGGCGCCTGGATGCGCGACGCGGAAACGCAGCCCACCTTTGTCGCTGTGCCGCTTGATGAGCTTGTCGAAGTGGCGCGGAACGGCGATGAGGGCGCGCTCCGCGTCATTTCAGCGCCCGCCGCCGCGAACGGCTTGAGGCCGTCTGTCGAAGCGGTGGTTCACGCGATCATACCTCACAGAGCAGTGATCCACGCCCATGCGATTAACAGTACGGTGTGCGCGGTGCTCGGTGATGGAGAGGCGCGTTTTACCGCGGCGATGGCGGGGCTCGGCGTGCGCAGTCGCTACGTCCCTTACATCAAGCCGGGTCTGCCTCTCGCGGCCGAAATCGCGCGCATGAATGCGCGAGACGGGACGGCGGAGGTGCTGCTCCTGCAAAATCATGGGATTGTCGTCGGCGCCGATGAGATAGCCCAGGTGTACGCGCTGCTGCGGGCGGTCGAGTCCGCGCTGACATTTCCAGTGCGGCGCTTTTCGCATGCGCGCGAAGGGCTGCCCGAGCTTGAACGCCGCGCATTTGAGTGGGATGCGCGCCATGCGCCCATCGCGTGTGACGCTGGTCTGTGCCTTGCGGTGACTGCGGCGCCTCTCACGCCAGATCAGGTTGTTTTTCTGGGCGGCGCGCCATGCCTCATGGCAGACGGTGAAAGCGCCGACGAGGCGGCGGATCGTGTGTGTCGTGAAACGGGCATAGAGCCTGCGCTCGTTTACGCGCCAGGGCGCGGCGCGATGCGACGCGTGTCTCTCTCGGAAGGGCAAAGAGCGCAGTGCGCGGCGCTTGCTGAGGTGGCGGCGCGCCTGCCCAATGGGGCGCGGGTCCTGGGGCTCACGCCTGCGCAGGCTCGCGAGCTGATCGACTGGGAAGCGGAGAAATATCGGCGCGCCGCAGACGCGGCGCGCCGCTGATTTCAAACGATGCCGGCGCCAAGCCCGACGGGCTTTCGCTCCTGAGCCTTGCGCTCGCGCCAATGGCTTTGCCGGTACATGCCGAGGGGGTCGATCGCGCCGCCTTTTTCCGCGCGGGCCGCGGCAAGGATTGGCGACACGTCGACCTTGTAGGCGGTGCGCAGCGTTTGGAACGCCATCATCGCGTCATTGCGTTCTTGCGCGTCGTGGAGCGCGTCGCGGTCGACCAATGCCGCCTTGGCGTAAGCCGCGACGATTGCTTCGGTGGAAGAGAGGAGGCTTTCGATTGGATCGGTGACGTTGTGCGACTGGTCGATCATGTAAGCCGGATCAAAGGTCGCGGGGTTCCGCGCCTGCGCCTCGGCCAGTTCGTTGAAGACTAAGAAAAGCTGGTGCGGATTGATGGAGCCGGAGTCCAGATCGTCGTCGCCATATTTGCTGTCGTTGAAATGGAAACCGCCGAGCTTGCCCGCGCGGTGCAGCCGGGCGACGATCTGCTCGATGTTGACGTTCGGCGCATGGTGACCGAGGTCGACCAGGCATTGGCATTTCGGGCCAAGTTCCTGCGCCGCCATCAGCGAACTGCCCCAATCAGCGATCACGGTTGAGTAGAAGGCCGGCTCGAACAACTTGTGCTCAAGCAGCATGCGCCAAGTCGCCGGCAAGGCGTCATAAACAGACTTTGCTGACTCCACATAACGGTCGAAGGCGCGGTTGAAGTCCTGTTGGCCGGGAAAATTCGAACCGTCGCCGATCCAAACAGTGATCGCATTCGACCCCAATGTCTTGCCGATCTCGATGCAGTCGATGTTGTGAGCGATGGCTTGCTCACGCACAGCCGCGTCTGATGCGGTGAGGCTGCCATTGCGATAGGAATGGGGTTGATCGGCTTGGTCTTGGAAAGTGTTTGAGTTGACCGCGTCAAACCCCAAGCCGAGCGCATCGGCCTCCTGCCGCAGCGCGCGGTAATCGTCAGCCCGGTCCCAGGGAAAATGCAGGGAAACGCGTGGCGTCGCCCGGCTGAGTTGCTGCACGACGGCGCAGTCCTCGAGCTTCTCGTGGATGTTGGTTGGTTCGCCGGCAATGGCGAATTTCGCGAATCGCGTGCCGCCGCGACCTGTCGCCCAGCTTGGCGTGGCGATGGTGAAGCCAGACACCTTGGTCTTGATCGCGTCGATGTCGATGCCGCGGCGTCCGAGCGTTCGCGACAAGGCGTGGTAGTCTTCGTCGAGCGCTGCTGCGTGGCGCGCGTTGTGACTATCGACGGCCTCTTGCGGGAGCGGCAACGTGGTCATGAGTTGCTTTCTTGACTGAACTTGACGTCGAATGCGCGAATGTGATCGATACTAGCAGGCGACGGCTTATTGTCCACCGTCGTCACATATGGAGCGGGTAATGCCTGAGCGGCTCGTCGTTGTGCTCGACATTGGCAAAACCCACGCCAAGCTTTCGTTGTGGTCGCGTGGCGGCGACCTAGTTCGCCGCGAAAGCCGCGCCAACGCGCGCGTAGCGGGACCGCACTACTCCACTCTTGATGTAGCCGGCATTGAGGATTGGCTCACCGAGACTCTCAAGGGGTTTGGATCGATTGGCGACATTGGCGCCATCGTGCCCGTCGCGCATGGCGCGGCCGTAGCAATCATACGAGACGGCGGGCTCGCGGCGCCGGTCATGGACTACGAATTCGATCCGCCGCCAGAGTTGCGTGCAACCTACCGCGCGCAGCGGAGCGCGTTTTCGGAGACTGGCTCTCCAGCCATGGGCATGGCGCTCAATCTCGGTCAGCAGCTGCATTGCATTGAGCATTTTTATCCGGAGGCGCTGCATGGCGATGCTCAGATATTGCCTTGGGCGCAATACTGGGCGTGGCGGCTCACGGGCGTCGCCGTAAGCGAGGTCTCCAGTTTGGGCGCGCACACCGATCTGTGGGCGCCGGAACAGCGGGCGCCGTCCGCTATGGCGCGGCGTCGCGGATGGGCGCAGCGCTTGGCGCCGCGTCGACGCGCGCACGAGAGGCTCGGGCCGCTTACGGAGAAATGGCGCGCGCGTACCGGCCTCGGGCAGGATGTGATGGTTCACGCTGGTGTTCACGACTCAAACGCAGCGCTTTGCAGCGCGCGCGCCCACCCGGAGTTCGCGAACACCGACGCCACTCTGACTTCGACCGGAACGTGGTTTGTGTCGATGCGGGCGCCGGCCTCGGAAGCGGGGGCGCCGAAGCTGTTGGAGAACAGCGGGTGCCTGTTCAACGTCGATGTCGAAGAAAACCCCGTGCCGACAGCATTGTTCATGGGGGGGCGCGAAGCGGAATTGTTGGGAGGCGCGCGGCTGGATGACGCTGGACGTCAGCAGGCTCTCGTGGCGGCTTCCGCGCGTGTGATGGCGATGGGCGCCATGGCGTTGCCCAGCATGGTGGAGGGCGCAGGCTTTTTCCCCGACGCGGCGGGAGCATGGCGGGACGAACCGCCTGATCGGACTGAGCGTGACGCCGCGATTGCTTTGTATTTGGCGCTGATGACAGACGTTGGGCTGGGCCGCATCGAATCGACCGGCACGGTGTTGGTTGAAGGCAGGTTCGCGAACTGCGAACTGTTCACGCGCGCGCTGGCGGCGCTGCGGCCGCGCGACAGCATCTACGTGAGCGCTGATGAAAGCGATGTCTCCTTGGGCGCGCTACGCCTGATTTGTCCCGCGCGCGGCGGCGCCGGCGTCTTAAAGCGCGTCGCGCCGCTCGACCACGACATCGCAGAGTATCGGTCGGCATGGCGCGCGCAAATCAGCGCGCGAACACGTCGGGCATAAGGTCGGAGAGGCGCGGCCTGCCGAGCAAAGCCATGGTGCGGCGCAGTTCGGTCGTTAGAATGTCGAGGGCGCGATCGACCCCGCGCTCGCCAAAAGCGGCCAACCCCCAAAGGTACGGTCTGCCGATTGCGACGGCTTTGGCGCCGAGCGCCAACGCCTTGGCGATATCGCCGCCGCGCCGTATCCCGCCATCGAGCACGACCTCCGCTCGACCCGCAACGCGCTCGACGATTGGAGACAGCAGATCGATGGTGGCGGCGGCGGTGTCGAGTTGTCGTCCACCGTGATTGGAAACCCAAATGACGTCGGCGCCTGCGGCGATGCATTGTTCGGCGTCTTCCGGCGCGCCCACGCCCTTGATCGCGAACTGGCCTTGCCATTGCTCGCGCATCCAAGCCGCGTCGCGCCATGTGACGGTGCGGTCGAATTGCTGGTCGATGAAGTCAACGATGCTGCCGACGGCGCCGGGCAAATGCGAAAAGTTGGCTGCACGAACGGGCGGGGTGGTCGCGAGATCCAGCATGTACCCCGGGCGGCCGAGGGCCTGCGTCGCGGTGCTGAGGTTGACCTTGGGTGGAATTGAAAAGCGGTTGCGGGGATCGCGCTCGCGATTGCCTGCAACGGGCGTATCAACCGTCAGGATTATGCCCGTATAGCCGGCTGCACGCGCGCGCTGCATGATCTCGCGCACAAGCCCGCGATCCTTCCACATGTAGATCTGGAACAATTTCGGGCCAGGCGTTTCGCGCGCCAGACTCTCGATCGATGTCGAGGCGAGCGTCGACGCGGAGTAGATTACGCCATGCTTGTGCGCGGCGCGCGCGACGGCTGGCTCTCCAGCGCGCGGATTGAACAGGCGTGACGAAGCGGTGGGCGCGATGATGATCGGCGCCGCTACGGTCTGTCCAAAAACCGTCGTCTCGGTTTCGATCCGCTGAACATCGACGAGGACGTTCCATTTGAGCGCCAGCGTTCGAAATCGTTCGGCGTTTTGGCGCAGTGTGATCTCATCGTCCGCGCCGCCGTCGATGTAGTCGAACACCATGCGCGGCAGCCGCCGCCGAGCGGCTTCGCGCAGGTCGGCGATCGAGGTGATCATGATTTCAGTTCGTCTCCGCGCGCGGCCAGACTATCGGGAAGTTCGCGCCGCCAGGCCGGTCTCCGGTCTTGAACTGTAATGGCTCCCGCAACTGCTTGGCAAGATTGGGGTGGGCCAGGAAGTTTGCGGCGCTCTCATCGAAGATCGCGTCGTCGCCAAGGTAGCGTAGAGCAAGCGCGCGCCGTCGGTGGTCCGGATCGAGGTTCCCGGGCGACCAATGAAACACGAGCGGATGGTGGGCGATGACGTCGCCCGGCGCCATCTCGCACACGAGAATGTTGGCGTCGCGCAAGAACGCGGAGGTGTCCGGAAACGGCGGCAGGTCCGCCGCCGCCAACACGCTCGCGAACCCCGAGTTCCTCCCGAACGGCGTCGGCTGATAAAGAGCGCCCGCTGCGTGCGAGCCTTTAACATAGCGCATGGCGCCGCTTTCCGCGGTCACGCGATCAAAGGGAACCCAAAGCGAGAGGATGTCGTTGCCGTGGACCGGCCAATACGGCAAGTCCTGGTGCCAAGGCGTTTCTTCCTGGGTGTTCGGCTCTTTGACGAGCAACTGATCATAGAACAGGCGGACCTGCGAACCGCCGAGCAAGGCGCTCGCGATCTCCGGCAGTGGCGACCGACGCGCGAAGTCGTCAAAATCGTGATCGCGCATCCACAGAAGGAAGTCGCCAAGAAAGCGGCCCTTTCCCTCCGCGTACTCGACCGCCCCAACGCCCGGGCGTTGCAGCGCGCGCTCCACCGCCGCACGCATGCGGTCGATCCATTCAGGCGCGATCAGACCGCGCAGCACCACCGCGCCATCGCGTTGGTAGGCTTGCTGTTCTTGTTCGGAGACCGGGCGGAGCGGCGAGGAGGATAGTGAAGACACGAGGGTGCTCCAAAAAGAAAGAGCGCGAGGAGCGTGAAGGCTCCGTCGCGCTCAGGGGAGGACGCAACTGATGTGAGGATCAGAAGCGCAGGTTCACGCTGGCGCCGATGACACGCGGCGTCCGAGTTGTGACGAGGCCGCCGAAGAGCTGACGTCCCACCAGCGGCGCGCCGCCGATGCCCAGCTGGCCACGAACGTAATCGTACTGCGCGCCAGGGTCCGGCAGGAACGCGCCTGTGACGGCGGAGTCTTCTTCGGTCAGGTTGTTCGCGAAGATTCGGAAAGAGACGTTGTCAAAATCCAGTCCCGTCCGCAGGTTTACGATCGTCGCGTCGCCGACATAGGCGGCTGCCGGTTGGACGATGCTTTGATCGGACTGGTAGCTCACGTCGAGGCGCGTGAGCCAATCCAGGTTGGCGGCGATCGGCGCGATATATTGGACCGACGTATTCGCTTGCCACTCGGAGACGTATTGGAGCCGCGTACCGGTCAGGTCGGGGTTCATGCCGATCAGGCCGAGTATGGCGAACGTGTACTCATCATATTGCGAGTCCGTGTAGGCGACGCCCGCATTGATCTCGAGCCCGTCCATTGGACGCGCCCGCATTTCGAGTTCGGCGCCGCGCACCGATGTCGCGCCGGCGTTCACGTTGAGCAGTGCGCCGGATGCGCCGATCGCTCGGACGATCTGGTCGGACCAGTCAATCTGATAGAGCGCGCCGTTGAGAACGAGGCGGCCGTCATACCAGGAGGTTTTCGCGCCGATCTCGTAGTTCCAGGCCGTTTCCGGATCATAGAAACGTTCGCTCGGGATCGGCGAGCCGGCGACGATGTTGGTGTTGAATCCGCCTGCTTTCTCCGCCTGCGCCGCCGTCGCGTAAAAGAGAATGTCGTCGGTGGCTTGATATTCGATGCTGACGCGCGGGACGAAACTATCGAACTCGCTCTCGGCGTCGAAGACGCTTGTCACCGGACCGGATGGGTTCAGGAGGCCGCTCACGGCGATCTGATCGGCGCGCTTGGTTTCGGTGGTCCAGCGCCCCTCGACCGACACCGACAGGCGGTCGGTGATGTCGTATCCAAGCTGGCCGAACGCAGCGAAACTCTCGGTTTCCTCGTGCAGGTCGCTCGTGCCTCCACCGATGAGCCGGCGCCAAGCGCCAAAGCCCGCCGCGCCGGTGGTTGTTATGATGGAGAGAGCATCCGCTCCGTATGCATTGTTGACGAGCGTGTCGGCGGAGAGCTTGTAGTAATAGACGCCAGCGAGCCAGGAAAGGCGGCTGTCTCCAGACGACGCCAGACGGAACTCTTGGCTGATGTCGTACTGGTCGGTCAGCGTTGTCTGGTAGTTGGCGCGCGCGGCGCTGTAGTCGCCATCCACCGCGAGATCGAGGCCAAGGTCGTTGAAGCCTGTAATCGAGGTGAAAGACAACGAGTCGCCTTGCCACTCCGCGCTGAGCGAATAGCTGCCCAGCTCGGTGTTGTTGTGCCCGGGGGTAACGGCGAATGTGCTCGATCCCTGAACTTCGCCCGTATACATCTGATTGCCAGCCGGCGTCGGCGGCCCCTGGAGCGGAGTCGGGAAGGAGTTGTTGACGGCGAAACGCAGGGGATCGTCGCCATCCTCAGTGTTTTGATACGCGGCGCGCAGGCGGAAGGTCCACTGGTTGGTCGGGCGCGCTTCGAGCATGCCGGACAGCACCATCGTTTCACGCGCGTCGAGAGCGCCGCCCGTGAGGCTGTTGGTGAAATACCCGTCGCTTGAATTGTACGTGCCCCCGACGCGGAAATACAGGCTGTCTTCCGCGACCGGGCCGCTGAGCGATCCACGCAGACCGATCGTATCGAACTCGCCGTAACTCGCTTCCAAGCGCCCTTCAAGGTCGTTCGAAGGCGCGGATGTGATGATGTTCACGGCGCCGCCGAAAGTGTTGCGCCCGTAAAGCGCGCTTTGCGGGCCCTTGACGACTTCAATCCGTGCGATGTCGTCGCCCAACATTGCATCCATGGTGGCGCGCGACGATTGATAAACGCCGTCAACGAAGAACCCGACGTTCGGCTCGCCGATGGTTGTCGATTGACCGCGAATGACGGGTAGCGACGCGCCGCCTCCAAACAACGGCGCGAAGGTGAAGCCGGGCGTCATCGTCGCGATATCTTCAACGTTCTGAACACCTGCGTTCTCAAGCGTCTCAGCGGTGAAGGCGTTGATCGAAAGCGGGACCGACTGCAGCGATTCCTCGCGCCGGCGTGCGGTGACGACGATTTCCTCCTGAGCTTCCGCGCCTTCTTGGGCAAAAGCAGGCGCGACGGAAATGCTGGCGAGCGTCGCAAGCGCTGTTGCGCCGAGTAGCCGCGCTCCGAGTCCTTTCCGTGATCCAAACATCGGTTTCCTCCCCTTGGCGTTTCCACGCCTTACATTGCGCATACTGCGTCGCATTGATCGCATTGTCCACAATCGATCAAAAACGATCAGCAATGGTCGTGACTGAGATTGAGGCAACAAAGTAACAAATGCAACTAGATTGTTGCTCAATCCCTAGGCGCGAGCGCCTGGGCTTTTTCGCGGACGGCGCGCAACGCCGAAAGCAGCAGATCTCGCTGGTGGGGGGCAAGATCGCCCAGTACCGCCTCCTGGAAGGCAAGCGCGAGCGGGACAATCTCATTGTAGGTGGACACGCCATGGCTGGTCAGAGTCAGGAGGTAGGATCGCGCGTCGGCCTTTGATTTGGTGCGGCTAACCAAGCCGCGCCGCCGCAGTCCCTGAATTGCGCGGCTGACCGTCATCTTATCCATCGCCGACAGCTCAACGACATTCTGTGCGGTCTTTGGCCCCTCCGCGCCCAGCGTACAGAGCACGCGCCATTGCCACACCGAAAGGCCAAAGCGCGCCCGATAGGCCGCGCCGATCAAGTTGGAGACAGCGTTCGCCGTCACCGTCAGGTGATACGGGAGGTAGTCGTCGAGTCGTAGAAGGGGCGCAGGTGCCGCCGCCGGCGCCGCGCGGTGTGAACTCTTGGCGGATGCTCGGGATTGACTGCGCATAAAACGATCTGAGCCTCGATCTTGCGGGCCATCCGTTTAACAAATAGTAACGTCTGTGACTAGGAGGGCAGGATGAGGCGCAGGGATTGGCTTTTGGGGGCCGCGAGCGTGGTCGCCGCGGGGTGTGTCGGGGCTGACTTTACGCTCTCGGAGCAGGATGCGGCCATCCTTGGTTTCTCGCCCGTCGCCGCGGATCTTCGTCGCGCGCAGGCGCTGCTCAGGGCGCATCCCGCGATTGATGTTCATGCCCACCCCGGGCGCACGTTTGTACGTGAGGCTGTTGATTTGCCCCCTAGCATCGCGGCGCTCGCCGCAGGCGGCGCGTTCGAGCCGCGGGTGCTGGCGGACATGCGTGCGGGGTTCGTAAGCGGGGGAAGTTTTGCGCTGGTCGCGGACTTCCAAGTGATCGACTTCGCTAACGGTTGGCCTGCCGTCGGACGCGAGTTCCACGCCGGCGAGGCGCGGGCGAGCTATGAACGACAAGTGGCCAATCTGCATGCCGTGCTTCAACAAGAGGGCGCGCTCATTGTACGCGAGCCTGCTGATTTTCGCCGCGCCTTGGCGCGCCGACAGGTGGCCGCTCTGCTCACGGTGGAGGGCGCGGACTTCCTGGTCGGTGACCTGCAAAACGTAAACCGCGCCTTTGCGGACGGCGTGCGTTCGATCACTTTGATCCACTATCGTCCGAATGAGCTTGGGGACAATCAGACCGCGCCAGCCGTAAGCGGCGGATTGACGCCGTTTGGAGCGGACGTGATCCGCGAAATGGATAGGCTGGGCATGGTGGTTGATCTCGCGCACGCCTCGGAGTCGACCGTCGCGGCCGCCCTCAATGTGTGTTCACGGCCAACGATGCTGTCGCACACGCATCTGCAAGGGCATGGCGCGACGAACGCGCGTTTCATCAGCACGGAACTGGCGACGGAGGTTTGCCGACGCGGCGGCGTGATCGGCGCTTGGCCAGCAGGCATAGGCATCTCGTCGATGGCGGAGTTCGTCGATCGCATCATGGATCTCGCCAACGTTTTGGGCCCCGAGCATGTCAGTCTGGGCACCGATATCGACGCGAACTTCCGGCCTGTGTTCACCAACTATCGTCAGATGCCGTATCTGGTGGCCGAGCTGCTGCGGCGTGGTTACGGCGAGGCGAACACGATCGGATTCCTCGGCGGGAACTTCCTGCGCGTCTTTGAGGCGGTGTGGAACGGCAGGCAGGCGTCATGAGCGCGCTGTCGCGTCGAGCCGTTGCGTCCTCCTTGTTGGCGGTGCTGGCCGCCACTGACGTCTCGGCGCAACATGTCCGCCGCGCGGCGCCTGATCGACGCCTGTCGGAGCTAGGTCTGAGCTTGCCCGAGCCGCCACGCCCGGTCGCAAGCTATGTCGCGTTTCGGCGCGTCGGCAGTTTGATGCATTTGGCGGGACTTGGGCCGGCGAACGTCACGGGCGAGCCGCCGCTGTTCGGGCGGGTGGGGAGCGATCTCAGCGTCGAGCAAGGGTATGCCGCGGCGCGCGCGGCGGGACTTAACGTGCTTGCGCTGCTGCGCTCCGCATGCGGAGGAACGCTCAACCGCGTGGTTCAGTGCGTGCATGTCGGCGTGTTCGTCGCGAGCGCGGACGATTTCCATGAGCAGCCGCGCGTGGCGAACGGCGCATCCGACCTGTTTGCCGAAGTGTTCGGCGACGCGGGACTAGGCGCGCGTTTCGCGGTCGGCGCCAACACCTTGCCGTTCAACATTCCTGTCGAAGTCGCGTCCATATGGGAAGTGCGCTGAGCTACGCTCGCAGGGGTCAGCGAACGATCACAAAACGTCAACATCGGTCAAATACGCGCGTGCTCGGGAGGCTTGGCTAGGGGCTGGGAGGCGTCGGGCAGGTGGCCGGGGCGGACCGGCGATGCATTCTTGTCACAGATTTGAGAACATGAAGGCGCGGAAGGACTTTCAATTGACAGCGCAGTCAATTCGTTCAAGGGTGGCAAATAGAAAGCTACCGGCCCTCTCTGACAAGGGGGTGAGGGGCTGATTGCCGAGGCTTCGGGCCATTTGAGCGGCGGGGAGGAAAATATGGCGGAATCTCAAGAGCGTGAAGCGCGTCGTCACTTTTCGCATTGGGCGGGTGCGGTATCTGTGCTGGCGCTGATGGCAGCGCTGCCGGCGCCGGCGATGGCTCAAAATGCCGACCCTGCTGCGGATGAGACCCAAGCCACGGAAGAAGAAGATATCGTCATCGTCGGCTTGCGCCGGGGTCTGCAGGACTCCATTTCGGCCCGCCGCGACGCCTCGAGCTTAGTTGAAGTTGTCTCCGCCGAGGACATCGGCAAACTCCCCGACGTGTCGATCGCCGAATCCTTGGCGCGCCTGCCAGGTCTTGCTGGGCAACGCGTCAACGGTCGGGCCCAGGTGATTTCGATCCGGGGTCTCGCTCCGGACTTCACCACGACGCTGCTGAACGGTCGCCAACAGGCGAGTTCGGGTGACAACCGCGCGGTCGAGTTCGACCAATACCCGTCGGAGTTGCTCTCCAGCGTTGTCGTCTACAAGACGCCGGACGCGACGATTTCCGGGTTCGGCCTGTCGGGAACGGCCGACCTGCGCACGGTTCGTCCGCTGACCTTCGGCGAGCGCGCCGCGGCGGTGAACGTGCGCGCCGAGTTCACGGACGGCCCGCAGCTGAACGATGAAGTGGACCGCTACGGCAACCGTATCTCGTTGAGCTACATCGACCAATTCGCCAATGACACGATCGGCGTCGCGGTCGGCTTCGCGCACTTGGATTCGCCGACGCAAAACCAGCACTTCAAGGCTTACAGCTACGAGGCGTTTGGCTTCGCTGTTACGCCGGATAGCGCCGATTCAGCGCTTCAGTTGAACGGGCAGGAGGCGTTCGCCTACTCGCGCGAAAACATTCGGGATGCGGCGATCGCGATCATCGAGTGGGAGCCGAACGCGCAGTGGCATAACACGCTTGACCTGTACTACTCGACGTTCTCGCAGGACGAAATCATGCGCGGCGCGCAATGGTTCTCGAACGGTTGGGCCGACGGTGCGACGTTCACGAACGTGCAGACGACCCCGCTTGGCGGAAGCACGTTCGGCACGTCGGGTCACTTCAACAACGCGGTCCCGATCATCCGTAACGACTGGAATACCCGTGACGACGAACTCTTCGCCGCCGGGCTGAACACCGAGTATCAGGTGACAGACGCCATCCAGATCAGCGGCGACCTCTCCTACTCGCGTAACGTGCGTGATGAGCAGGTGTTGGAAACATACGCGGGTTACGGCGTGGGCCCGCTGGGCACCCGGACGCTTGATTCCTACGATTTCGAAATTCCGCTCGACGGGTATCCGACCTATAGCGGCTTCGGTCTGAACTATGCCGATGCCACGCAAGTGTCGCTCGGTGATCGGGCGCCGTGGGGCGGCTGGGGCCATGACGGCACTATCCGTTTCCCGCACGTCGAAGAGGAAATCACGGCGCTCAACGTGGCGGCGCGCTTTGATCTCGATACGCCGATCTTCAATCAGATCGACATCGGCCTGAACTATACGATGCGTGACAAGTCGAAGACGGTCGACGAGTACGATCTCAATCTGAACGGCGTGGGCCGGCCGCAGACCCTCGTGGCGTCCCAGTATCTCGTGCCGTCCACGTCGCTTGACTTCGTCGGCTTCGGCGAAGTGCTGAGCGTCGATCTGCCGTCAGCGCTCGGTGTGTACTACACGCGGAGCCCGATCCGCGACGCGAGCTATTACAATAAGAGCTGGGACCTGGAAGAAAACATCACCACGCTGTACGGGCGCGCTTCGTTTGAAGGCGGGCCGTGGCACGGCAACGTGGGCATCCAGTTCGTGGCCCAAGAGCAGACGTCTAACGGTACCGCGCTGCAGGACGACTTCACCCTGCCGGGCACCCAGATCGTGCCGGTACCGTTCTCGGCGGGAACCGACTACCTCGATATCCTCCCGTCCATGAATATCATCCGCGAATTGGGCGGTGGCCACAGGCTGCGTTTCGCTGCTGCCTACACGATGGCGCGCCCGCGCGTGGACGAAATGCGCGCGAACATGTCCGCTGGCTTCGCGTATGATCCATCCAGTCCGCCGGTCCCGGGAACGACGATTCACCCCTGGAGCGCGTCGGGCGGCAATCCGAACTTGGAGCCTTGGCGCGCGGCGGCTTACGACTTGTCGTATGAATGGTACATCGACGCCACGAGCTATTTCAGCGTTGCGTTCTTCTACAAGAACCTGGACAGCTACATCTATCAGCAGACAGTGCCGTTCGATTTCAGCGGCATGCCGATCCCGAGCACGCTCACCATTCCGGCAGGTGTGATCGTTGATCCGATGGGAACGCTGACATCGCCCGCGAACGGCAGCGGCGGGTTGATCCGGGGCGTGGAAATCAGCGGCGCCTTCAACTTCGGGCTCCTGCACGACTCGCTGGAAGGCCTTGGCCTTATCGGCAGTTATTCGGAATCAAATTCCGACTTGAACGCCGGTAACTGCCTCAACCCGACATGCACGACGCGGCAAGAGGCGCGCATTCCGGGTCTGTCCGCGCAAGTGTACAGCATCACCGGGTACTTTGAGCGCGGTGGCTTCCAAGCGCGCGCCAGCTACCGCTATCGCTCGCCATTCAAGGGCGATGTGGTCCAGCTGTTCGCTAACCGCGGCTACACGGAGATCATGGAAGACGAGCAGGTCGATGCGCAGATCGGCTACACCTTCCAGGACGGCACCGCGCTGGAAGGGCTCGGCATCCTTCTGCAGGTCAATAACCTGACGAACTCCCCGTACCAGACCCGTCTCGGCCTCGACGCCGGCGGCGTGCATTCGGCGGACGGAAGCTCGCTTCCGGAAGTTTACGAGGAGTACGGTCGTCAGTTCCTGCTCGGGCTGAATTACCGGTTCTAAGCGCGAAGCCGATGGTGAACTTCACCGTCGAGCGAGGGTCAGGCGCCGGCGCGACTGCAGCGAGTGCGGTTGCGCCGGCGTTCTTTCTTGGAGGATGCAATGATGCGTTTGGCGGCGCGCGGACATGACAGGGTGGTTGCGCTTGTTGGCGGCCTACTGGCTTCGGTGCTGGCGCTCGGCGGTTGCCAAAGCGCCGCGCCGGTTTCAGAGCGAATCGCGGCATGGCCGGCGCCGGTCGTGCGGCATGCGCGCGATGCGGCGATCGAAGCGCGCGTATCGGAAATACTCGCGGGCATGACGCTTGAGCAGAAGATCGGCCAGATGACCCAGGCCGAGATTCGCTCGATCCAGCCCGATGATGTGCGGCGTTACTATATCGGGTCGATCCTGAACGGCGGCGGCGCCTGGCCAAACAACAACAAGCACGCTTCGCCGGAAGAATGGGCCGCGCTCGCGAGCCGCTTCTACGAGGCCTCTATGTCGACCGACATGGCGACGCCCGTCCCGGTGATTTGGGGCGTGGACGCCGTGCATGGCCACAACAACGTCTTTGGCGCGACGCTCTTCCCGCACAACATCGGTTTGGGCGCGGCGCATAATCCAGATCTGATCCGCCGGATCGGCCGCAGCACGGCGCGCGCCACGCGTGCGACAGGACTCAGCTGGGTGTTCGCCCCGACCCTCGCGGTCGTGCAGGACCAACGCTGGGGGCGGACGTATGAGAGCTTCTCGTCCAATCCCGCGCTCGTGCGCAGCTATGCGCGCGCGTACGTCGAAGGGGCGCAGGGCAATCTCACGGGCCCTGGCGATGTGCTCGCCACGGCCAAGCATTTCCTCGGCGACGGCGGCACCTTCCATGGCGTTGATCAGGGTGACACGCGCGTGCCGCTCGGCGAACTCATTGCAACGCATGCGCAAGGCTATTACGGGGCGCTCGCCGCGGATGCGCAGACAGTGATGATCTCCTACAGCAGCTGGAACGAAAGCGGCGTTGGTGATCGCGGAACGCGTATGCACGCCAACCGCTATCTGATCACCGAGGTGCTGAAAGGGCGTCTCGGCTTTGACGGCCTTGTCGTCTCCGACTGGAACGCCATTGAGCAGGTGCCGGGCTGCACGCGCACGCGCTGCGCGGAGGCGATCAACGCTGGCGTCGACATGGTGATGGTGCCGGACGATTGGCGCCAGTTCATCGCCGACACGATGGAAGATGTGCGCAGCGGCGCCATTCCGATGAGCCGCATCGACGACGCGGTGTCGCGCATCTTGCGGGTTAAGCTGCGGGCGGGTCTGTTTGACGTCAATCCGGGCGAAGCAGCGCGGTCGCTGCCCTCCAGTGCGATCGAGGATCGGGCGCTGGCGCGCGAGGCGGTGCGCGCCTCGCTGGTGCTGCTCAAGAACGATAATGGCGTTCTGCCGCTCGCGCGCGGTGGCCGCGTTCTGGTCGTCGGTCGCGGCGCCGATAGTTACCCGATGCAGTCCGGCGGCTGGTCGCGGACCTGGCAAGGAACCGAAAACGTCCGCGAAGACTACGGGACCGGCCAAACCTTGCTCGAGGCGGTTCGCGAGACGCTCGGCGCCGACGCCGTCACCTATAGCGAAACCGGCGCCGGTGTGGACGTTTCCCAGTTCAGCGCGGTTGTGGCGGTGCTTGGCGAAGAGCCATACGCGGAGGGCCGTGGCGATGTGAGCTATCCCGCGTCGCTGGCCCACACCGCGCGCTATCCTCAGGATTTGGCGACGCTGCGGGCCGTTTCAGGCCGGGGCGTGCCCGTCGTGACCGTGCTGTATTCGGGACGCACGGTTTACGCGAACGACCTGATCAACCTCTCCGACGCATTCGTTGCGGCGTGGCTGCCCGGCACGGAGACGGGTGGGATCGCGGATGTGCTTTTCCGCACCGAGCGCGGACGGGTCGGGTTTGAGTTCTCGGGACGGCTGCCGTTCGCTTGGCCGAATTCCCCCTGCGACTCCACGGGCGGTTCGCCGCTCTTCCCCGTTGGCTTCGGGCTTCGCTATGCTCACACGCCGCGCGCGCAGGGACCGCTGCCCGAAGCCGCGCCGGCCGCGTGCGGGAGCTGAGGCGGCGGTCATAGAGGCGTGTCGTGAAAAAGCAACTTGAGTCGATTTTGATCGTTGGCGGCGGGTCGTCGGGATGGATGACCGCCGCCTTGTTCGCGCACCTGTTTCAGGGGCTGTACAAGATCAAGCTGGTCGAATCCGAGGAGATTGCGACGATCGGGGTCGGCGAAGCCACGATTCCGGCGGTTAAAAAATTCAACGAGCTTCTAAAACTCGACGAAGTCGAGTTCATGCGCACCACGCAGGGCACCTTTAAGCTGGGCATCCAGTTCATCGATTGGTTGCGGCAGGGATCAAGCTACATTCACGGCTTCGGCGTCATCGGACAGGACTGGGAATGGCTGCGCTGTCACCATTACTGGCTGAAGCTCAACCAAACCGGCGACGCCGCGGACTTCGCGGGCTATTCCATTAACACCGCGGCCGCGTTGGCGAACAAGTTCGTGCGCTCGCAGCCGAACATGCCGGAATCGCCGCTCTCTCACATCGCGCACGCGTTCCATTTCGACGCGGGCCTCTATGCAAGGTACCTGCGCCGGTACAGCGAAGAGCGCGGCGTCGAGCGCAACGAGGGCAAGATCGTCGATGTCAAGCTGCGCGGCGAGGATGGGTTCATCGAGTCCGTGAAGTTGGAAAATGGAACCGTCATCGCGGCGGACCTTTTTATCGATTGCTCGGGTTTCCGCGGGCTCCTGATCGAGCAAGCGCTCAAAACCGGCTTTGACGATTGGAGCCACTGGCTCCCGTGCGATCGCGCGCTTGCCGTTCCATGCGCGCGCTCAGAGGACTTCACGCCCTATACCCGCTCGACGGCGCGCAGCGCGGGTTGGCAATGGCGGATCCCGCTCCAGCATCGAACGGGCAACGGGCACGTCTTCAGCAGCGCCTTCATCGAAGAGGCGGAGGCCGAGCGCGTTCTGCTCGAAAATCTCGACGGCAAGCAACTGGCCGAACCGAACCGAATCCGGTTCACGGCGGGAAAGCGCAAGAAGGTTTGGAACAAGAACTGCGTTTCAATAGGCTTGGCGAGCGGTTTCCTTGAGCCGCTGGAATCCACGAGCCTCTTCCTCATTCAATCGGCAGCGATCCGTCTGATCCGGCTGTTCCCGACTGGCGGCATCGATGAAGCGGATGTGGCTGAGTTCAACCGGCAGACCAATTTCGAGTACGAGCGCATCCGCGATTTCATCATCCTTCACTACAAGGCCACGGAGCGTGAGGATTCGCCGTTCTGGCGCTACTGCAAGAACATGGATGTGCCAGACACGCTTCAGCGCAAGATGGAGTTGTTCAAGGCGAACGGGCGCATCTTTCGAGAGGACGATGAATTGTTCAGCGAGGAGAGCTGGATACAAGTCTTCATTGGTCAGGGCGTCATTCCGCGTGGGTACGATCCGCTGGTGGACATCAAGAGCAAGCCCCAGATCGTGCAGTTCCTGGGCAACATCCACAACACCATCAAGAAGTGCGTCGACGTGATGCCGACGCACGCGGAGTTCGTCGAGCGCTACTGCAAAGCGGAAAATGTCGCCGCATGAGGCGATCTAGCCGCATACTGACGCTGCTCGCCGCTGTTTTGCTGTCCGCCTGCACCACGGCGCCACGCGCGCCAAGCGGGTGGATGACCAGCGGCGACGGCGCGCAGCGGCTTGCGCCCATGGAGGTTGGCGCTTGGCGTCCGGCGGCGGAAGAGGCGCGCGCCATCCACGTCGACCCCTCTCAGACCTACCAGACCATGTCCGGGTTCGGCGCCTCAGTCACTGATAGCTCCGCCTGGCTCATCCAACACAGCCTGGACGATACGCAGCGCGCGGCGCTCATGGCGGAACTCTTCGGTCGTGATGGCGGCCTTGGGTTGAGCGCTACGCGCATCACCATCGGCGCCTCGGATTTTTCACGCGCTCACTATTCATACAGAGACGCTGAAGCCGCCGCGTTTGACATAGCGCCGGCGCGGTTGGATGTCGTGCCGACGGTGCGGGCGGCGGCGGCGCTCAACCCGAACCTCACCATTATAGCCTCGCCTTGGAGCGCGCCGGGTTGGATGAAGACCAGCAATAGTCTGATCACGGGCGGTCTGGCGCATGAGCATTACCCCGATTTCGCCCGTTATCTCGCGGACTATGTCGTTCAAATGCGCGCGCTGGGCGTCTCGGTCGACGCGCTGACGATCCAGAACGAGCCGCACTTTGAGCCAGCGGATTATCCCGGCATGCGCATGTCGCCATCGGAGCGGGCGGCGTTCGTCGGCGGACACCTTGGCCCGCTGTTGGAACGCGAGCGGCTCGATGTCGACATCCTGGAGTGGGATCACAACTGGAACGAGCCAGAGTCCCCGCTTGCGGCGCTCTCTGATCCCGTCGCCGCGCGCTATATCGATGGGGTCGCCTGGCATTGCTATGGGGGCGAGGTCAGCGCGCAATCGCAGGTGCAAGCTCTCCATCCCGACAAGGACGTCTGGATGACGGAGTGCTCCGGCGGCGCCTGGGATGCGAACTGGCGAAGCTCGCTGATTTGGATGATGCGAAATCTCGTCATCGGAACTACCCGCAATTGGGCGCGTGGCGTGATCTTGTGGAATATCGCGCTTGATGAAACCAGCGGCCCGCACCTGGGAGGATGCGGCAACTGCCGCGGCGTGGTGACGATCGACCAGGAGACGGGCGAGGTGACGCGCAACGTCGAGTATTACGTCCTGGGTCACGCCAGCCGTTTCGTTGCGCCTGGCGCACGGCGCATTGCCTCCGATACGGACGTCGACGGTTTGGAGAGCGTCGCGTTCATTAATGCGCGCGACCGCTCAACGGCGCTGATCGTGCTGAATGGGTCGGACGAAGAGCGAGCGTTCAGCATTGTCGTCGGCGGTCGCGCGTTTGACGCCAATTTGTCCAGCGGCTCGGTCGCGACGTTTACGTGGTCCAATTAATTAGCGCGCCGCGCCGCACGACTGTTTCGGCAAGCTCAGGTCGGCAAGCACCGGGTAGTGGTCCGAGGGCAATCTCCCGCCTTCGTGCTGTGTGATCACGCCATGGCGCGTGACGTCAACGCCATCGCTGACCAGGATGTAGTCGATGGGCCCTGGTTCGGCGCGCGCGATATCAAAGCCGTTGAACGTGCCAACGGGACCGAAAGGAGGCGTGGCGCTCAGAGCAATCGTGTCGCGCAAAGGTCCCCGGGCGGAGGTGAGGTTGCGATAGGACGCCTCGTCGGGATGCGCGTTGAGATCGCCCAGAAGAATGACGGTTTCGCAGGGGCGTCGATTTTGCGCGATCCATCGGCGCACCATGTCGCCGCTATGGGCGCGCGCGGAGCGTCCGACATGATCCCAATGCGTACTGAGCGCCAGGACGTGGGCGCCGCTGCCGCGCTCGGTGAGCCGCGCCCAAGTCACGATGCGCCGATAGGCGGCGTCCCATCCCATGGAAGGACTCTCGGGCGTGGGTGAGAGCCAGAATACGCCGGACTCGCTGAGTGAAAAACGCACGCGCCGAAAGGCGAGCGGCGAGGATTCGCCCGCTTCGGCGCCGTCGTCGCGGCCGAAGCTGACAAAAACGTAGTCGGGCAAGTCCTCGGCGAGTTGTTGGCGCTGGTGGGCCAGGACCTCCTGCATGCCCATCACGTCTGGCGCATAAAATGAGATCAGCGACGCCATCGCTTGGCGGCGGTGAGGCCACGCGTTGGGGCCGTCAGCGGCGGTATCGAGGCGAATGTTGTAGGTCAGCGCGCGAACGCCCTGCGCGTGGGCGCAGGGCGCCAACACCGCGCTGGCGCAGAGAACAAGGGCGAGCCTCTTGACCAAGCGCCGCAGCATTCGCGGTAAGATCGTGGTCATGTGTGAGCATCCTCAAATCACCGCGCTTCGGTTGGCGCGCAAGGCGCCCGCGCGCGCGCCGTTTCACGCACGACAAGCGGGCGAATGACGCGTCGCCAAATGTCGTAACCTTCCGGCGTCATGTGCAGGCCGTCCTCGACGAAAATATCGCGAACCGTTCCGTTGGCCATCATCGCGGAGGCGACGTCCACATAGTGAAGATCGCGGCGCGCGCGCGCCAAGGCGCGGATACGTGTGTT
This sequence comes from Hyphomonadaceae bacterium UBA2389, assembly GCA_002343395.1. Lineage (GTDB taxonomy): Bacteria > Pseudomonadota > Alphaproteobacteria > Caulobacterales > Aquidulcibacteraceae > Vitreimonas. The sequence goes on from DDSN01000121.1 coordinate 45,261, forward strand.
GACGGCGCGTTGCGCGGCGCGTTGTTGCGCGCGCGCGATGGAGGGCTTGAGCGAAATGAAGTAAACCGGCGTCGCGCCGAGCGCGGCGTCTTTTTGGTCGAGAAAAGCCGTGAACGATGCGACCACCGCCTCGGGCGTTGCGCCGTCCGCAATGTCGTTCTCGCCGGCGTAGAAAAAGATGGCCCACGGGCGCGCGGCCGTCACCAGCACATCGAAGTGCGCGTTGATGTCGGCGATTGTGGCGCCGCCGAAGCCGCGATTCAGAACGGACGCGGGCGCCATGTCGTCATTGAGCGCGCCCCAAAGGCGGATGCTTGAGGAGCCCACGAACAGGATTGGGCAATGCGCGGCGATGTCTGTTTGCCGTCCAGCGAAGGCGGCTATTTCGCTCTCAAACCGGGGAGCTGGCGTCTGAGCTTCCGCGCCGCCGCAAATCGCGCCAAGGAGCGCCAAAGCGCTCACCAGCCAGGCGGTTGCGTGGGGTCGAGCCGGGTTCAGGCAAGGTTTCACGCCCACTTCCTTGTATTGACAGGGCTGTCAACGGTAGCGACTCTAAAGGCTTCTGGCTAGGGTGCGGGGGACGGGCGGCGTACAGCCGAAGGCTTCGGGCAACGGAATTAATGTCGGCCACAATCAATGATGTCGCCACCCTCGCGGGCGTTTCCATCAAGACAGTGTCGAGAGTGCTTAACGGCGAACCCCATGTTCGGCCGGCGCTCCGTCAGCGTGTGATGCAAGCCGTTGAGCAGTTGGCCTACACGCCCAACCAGGCGGCGCGGCGCCTCGCCGGCAATCGGTCATTCCTTATTGCGCTTCTCTACAACAATCCGTCGCCGAGCTACGTCGCGGCGATCCAGGAAGGCGCCGCGAGGCGCTGCCGGGAGCTCGGCTACCACCTGATCGTCGAGCCGCTGGAGCGCGAACGGGACAACGATCCGTTGCCGGTCAGCGTGATGATGAAGACGCTTGCGCCCGACGGCGTCATTCTTATTCCGCCCTTGTCGGACGACGCCGCGCTTCTCCAGCAGCTTGCGCGCTTCGAGACGCCGGTGGTGAGGATCGCGGGCTATGGCGACGGCCCAGGCTCGCTGCTGCTCACTCCCGAACGGGAAGCCGGGCGCATGGCGGTCGCGCATTTCATAGCCAAGGGGCACAAGCGCATTGGCATCGTGGCGCCGCCATCCTTGCACCAAGCCGCTGATGAACGTTTGCTAGGCTACAAAGACGCACTGGAGGCCGCTGGTCTGCCCGTTGACCCTGACTTGATCGTGCGCGGGCGTTTCGATGTTGAATCTGGACAAGAGGCGGCGATTCACCTGCTCGCGCTGCGGCGTCCGCCAACCGCGATTTTCGCAGCCAATGACGAGATGGCGATGGGCGTCATGCGTATCGCGCGCGAGAAGCAGCTGCAGATACCGGACGATCTCTCAATCGTCGGATTCGACGACACGCCCTCCAGCCGTAGCGCGTGGCCGCCGCTCACGACGGTGCGCCAGCCCTTGAACGAACTCAGCGCCGCCGCCGTCGATCTCATCGTCTTGGGCGAGAGCGCTGAGAATTTCGACTGCCGGTTTACGCTGGTCGAGCGGGCCACGGTTTCTAAACCGCGCGCCGCCCGCCGCTAGAGTATTTTCCGGCGACCAACAAAAAACTAGAGCCCCGATCCGATCCAAAACGGATCGGAACAGGCGCTAGCACAAGCTGGCGCTAACCGATTATCACTCCATCATGCTTTGGAAGCGTGCTGGCCGAAGAAGACGATCCAGAGGTATCCAAGCACAGGCACCGCTAGCGCGAGGCTGAGGCCCATTTGGTCAGCGACGGCGCCGGTGGCGACGGGCAGGATCGCGCCGCCGACGATCGCCATGCACAACAGGCCGGCCGCTTTGGGCGCTTCCTCGCCAATGCCGCGCAGTGATTGTGAGAAGATCGTCGGGAACATGATGGAGTTCATCAAACCGACCGCAAGCAGCGTGGCTGCTGAGACGAAACCGGTTGTCAGTGCGCTTGTCGCGGTGAGCGCGATCGCGCCCAAGGCAAACAGGCTCAGTATGTGGCCGGGATTGATCCGCCGCATGATCGCCGCGCCGATGAAGCGTCCGACCATGGCGCCGCCCCAGTACAGGCTGACGAGTTGGCCGGCCTGCTGCTCGCTGGCGCCAAGCCGCTCCGGCGCGCTGAGATAGTTAACCAGGACCGAGCCGATCGACACTTCCGCGCCCACATAAGCGAAGATCGCGATGACGCCGAAGAGAAGCCGAGGATTGGACAGCAGGTGAAGACCGAGGCCCTTGCTCGGCGCTTCGCCGGTGCGCGGGAGCAAATCGCGCTTGAGCCAGAACACAAGCATGAGAACCCCGAGCAGCGCGGCGATCCCGAGATAGGGCGTCTGGACCTGCGCGGCCTCCGCAATACGCATCGCGCTGAGCTGGTCGGGCGACAACTGCGAGATGTCGACCGCTTCGGTTGAGTCGCTCAAGATGAGACGCGCCCCAATGAAGGGCCCGATAAAGGTGCCGAGCGAGTTGAACGCCTGCGCAAGCGTGAGGCGCGAAGAGCTTGTCGCCTCCGGCCCCACGATGGAGATCACGGCGTTGGCGGCCACCTGCAGAATGGTGATGCCGCCCGACATGATGAAGAGCGCGACGAGAAAGCCTTCATAGACGCCCATTCGCGCCGCCGGTGCGAACAGCAAGCAGCCGATGGCCATAACCAAGAGACCGACCACAATTCCGCGCATGTAGCCAAGGCGGCTCACGATGGCGCCGGCCGGCATCGAGAACACAAAATAGCCGATGAAGAACGCGAACTGCGTCAGCATCGCTTCTGTGTAGCTGAGCGTGAACAGCCCTTTCAGCTTCGGCACCAGAATGTCGATCAGAACGGTGGCGAAGCCCCAGAGGAAGAAGAGGCCGAGGGAGAGGACGAAAAGGACGCTATCCGCCTTGGTTTCACCCTGCTGCACGCGGGCGGTCTGGGGCGCGGTGGCCATGGTCGTTATCTCCCTACTGGCGTCCGCCAGGGAGGTTATTCGCCTCCCTTGGCAGCGCTGTCATTTTTGTCGTGACACGGGCCTACACCACGAATATGCCTGGGGGCAAATGGTTTTGAGGGAGCTGTCCCCGGTGCCGCCTCGCGCTGGGTCAGCCCGCTGAAGGGTGATCCTTTGGACGGCGCAAGCGGTGTTTCCGAGGAAGTGCTCGTCGCCGACGTTGGAGGCACGAATTGCCGTCTCGCGCTTGGGAAGGTGGTTGGCGGAAACTTCGCCCTTTCGAGGCGAAAGGTCTACGCAACCGGCGAGCAAGGGGATCTGGCCGACGTCGTGCGCGACTTTCTCGGCGCCGATGGGCGGCCGACGTATGCCGCGTTTGCAGTCGCTGGTCCGGTCGACGGCGACACCATCGCTCTCACGAATGCGCAGTGGCGGTTCAGCCTGGCGGCGATGGAGCATACGTTTGGCTTCCGACGCGCCATCGCGGTGAATGATCTCGTCGCGCAGGCGGAAGCGGCGATCCGTTTGACGCCCGCCGACATCGCGATGATTGGCGATCAGGCGCTGCCGGCGCGTGCGCGTACAGCCATCATTGGCGTCGGCACCGGACTCGGATTGGCGAGCGTCTCATACAGCGGCGGAACCGCTACGATTGTGCCGACCGAGGGCGGGCATTCGGGATTCGCGCCTTTCGATACGCTCGACGTGGAGGTCATGGAGCAATGGCTGCCGGAAACCGGCCGTGTCGTCGCGGAACACGTTGTGTCGGGACCTGGACTTGTGCGCCTGCATAACACGCTTCGGACGCTGCGCAATCAAAGGCCGGAGCCAGGCCTCGACGGGCGCGAGATCGTCCGCCGTGCTTTCGAGCTGGAAGACGGCCCGTGCCTGGAAACCGTTCACCGGTTCTCGCTCGCGTTGGCGAGCGTTTGCGCCGACTTCGCACTGGTACAGGGCGCGGAAGCGATCATTCTGGTCGGTGATATCGTGAATAGTTTGCTGCCAGAGTTGCGGTCGGATGCGTTCCGCGCGCGTTTTGAGCAATATGGGCCGCGGCGTGGCTTTCTTTCTGGCGTTCCTATCGGCGTGGCCACGGGGCGGGACCTTGGTCTGATCGGCGCCTACCATCATCTGCAGCGCGCTCTGCAAGCCGGCGAACGAAAGCAGCCAATCTCCCACGCCGTGTGATCGCCGCCGAAGCTAAGCCGAGACCGCCATCGTCTCCAGCATCTCTACGATGGCGCCGTTGTCGTAGAGCGCGATCGGACCAAACTGCAGGAAGACGGCCTCGCTTTGGAGCGGGCGGAAGAATACGTAATCATCCACGGCGAGCGCAACGCGCCGCGAGCCGTTGAGCATTTCCTGATTACTCGAACGGCCGAAGATCGCGTTGTACCGCAGTCCCGGCGGCGACTCCGGCCGCGCCAGCCAGTGACCGCCATAGATGAAGAAAGCGCGTTGGGTGTTGGGGTCCCAGAGCGCCATGGCGCCCTGCACGTTCTCCAAAGCCGGAAGGCGCGTGCGATCGAGCGCCTTGAGCACCGGGGTTGCGATGAAAGCCGCGGGCGCATGGTGCGCGAGCGTTGGGATGTCGAAGTCGACGGGCTTCACAAACGCTGACCCAACCGACACTTCGTTGGCTGCCGTTCCTGCCGCGTGAAGCTTGTAGGTGGGGCTGCCCGCCGTGTTGAGTGTGAGCGTGCGCGGGTCGGCGCCAAGTTCGTCGGCGAGGCACGCAATGGCCTCGCGATAGCGTGTCTGGACCCTTCGGAAAGCGCCGTTCGAGTCAGGCACTTTCGCGACATGAGGGTCATACCCCATCAGGCCCGCGATTTCGATCAACGGCTCTGTCTTGGCGATGTCGATGGCGGCTTTCAACGCCTCGATTGTTTGAAATCCGCCGCGGTGCAGGCCAACGTCGATCTCGAAATTGACGCGAATGCGCACATCGCGGCCGCGCGCTGCTTCGATGTACTCGCGGAGCCGCGCGGGCGTGTCGATAAGCCATTGCGGCGAGCCCGCTGGGCTGCCTGCGCCAAGGCCGATGATCGCCGCCGCTTCTCGAATCGGCAGGGGTTTTCCCAACAACAGGTCCGAGGCTGGACGCGCCGCGATCATCTCACGAAGCGTCGCGCCATTGAAAACCATGTAGCGATGCGTGCGGAGCCGCTCCGCGAGCGGATCGAGCAATCCGAACGCTGGCAACGATTTGACGACGAGTCTCAGAGGCAGGCCGCTCGGCGCCAAAGTCGCCGCCGCCGCGTCCGCATTCGCCAGCATCCGCGCGCGATCGACGATGAGCGTGGGGCGCGCGATCCCCGCGGCCGCCAACGCCCGCGATAGCTCAAGAAAATAGTCGCTATGCGCGCCGCCACGATCCTTGGGCTTGAAAACCCACGCGCCCAGGGCGACCGCGCCAGCAAGCCCGGTTCGCACGAGAAGTGAACGCCGCGTCCTTTCAGGCGCCGTCGTCAAGGAACACTCTCCTTAGGTGCTCGTTCAGCAGGCGACCCTCAGGGTCGAGCTCGCGCCGAAGGGCGCAGGCGTCCGCGAACCGCGGATAGAGGTCAGCGAGGCCGCGCGCGCTCTGGGAGTGCAGTTTGCCCCAATGCGGCCGCCCTCCATGGCGTTGGAATATCGGCTCGATCAGATCGAACAGGAAGCGATGATCGTCCTTGTAGTAGGCGTGGACGGCGATCGATCCGCAGTCTCGCCCGAAAAACGGCGAAAGCCACGCGTCGTCTCGGCGGATGACGCGTGCTTCGAGGGGGAAAAACACGTCGCTGCGATGCCGTTCAATCGCGGCGACGACCTCGCGCAAAGCGGGGATCTGTTGCTCCAAGGGAAGGTGGTACTCCATCTCATTGAACCGGACGGGGCGCTCGTTGGAGAGCAGTTTCCAACCCTCGTCGACGGCTTCGGTGGGCGCCTGGTTGTCGAACGCCATGTGCGCCACGGCGCGGCGCAGCGCCGGGGCGACGCCCAGCCAGTCGCGCAACTGCTTCAGCTGCATGAGCGCATCGGCGTCTTCATCCGGCCCTCTTGGGCGAACCGGCAAATCAGTGGGATCGTGGCTGATGATCACCGCGTACCCCGTGAACGGCACGGCATAGAACTCTACATTCCTATGCGCCGCCTGCAGCGTGGGCCATTGCTCCAACGTTTCGTCGAGGCTGGCGATCCATGTGCGCTTCAGCACGCGGCCGAGCGGGTCGTTCTGAAGCTCGATTTGTGTGATGAGGCCAAACGCGCCAAGACCAACGAGCGCTGCCTGAAAGACTTCTTGATTTTGCGTCGGCGAGCACTCCTTGATCTCTCCGTTCGCAAGCATCAGGCGAAAGCTCGTAATCCGCGCATGGAGCGCGGGAAACGCGAGGCCGGTTCCGTGCGTCGCTGTCGATACGCCGCCCGCGAGCGATTGTTCGTTGATGTCGGGGAGGTTCGGCATCTCCTGTCCGATCGCCGCCAGCGCCGGACCGACCTCAGAGAGCCGCGTCCCGGCCCAGAATGTTGCGCGCACGGCGCTCGCATCGTCGGCGACTAGCCCTTTCATGCGATCGAGCGAGAGCAGCGCGCCGCGTGTGGTCGCAAGTCCGGTAAACGAATGACCGGCGCCGACTGGACGTATCGGGGTCCGCGCGGCCCGCAGCATGTCCGCGAGTTCTTCTTCGTTCTGCGGCGCCAGTCGCATCGCGGGGTAAGCGTGCTCTATGCCGGACCAATTGCGCCAGAGCAGGCGCCCTTGCGCGTCCTGCGTCGGCGGCGAGGCGGGCTCTCGGTCGCGCCACGCGCGATACCCAGCGGCGACGGCCGCTCCGCCTCCAAGCGCCACGCCCGCGCCAGTCAAAACGGTTCTACGCGATACCATGTTAGTCTTCTCGTCCAGCCATAAACCGGATCAGGGCGCGGTAATCGTCGGCAGTGCAGGAAAAGCATTGTCCGCCCGCGGGCATGCCGTTGAAGCCGCCGATAGTGTGCTCTAGCAACGTCGCTTCGCTCTTTCGCCAACGTTCGTCCCACTCGCGATGGTCGAGGGCCAGCGGCGCGCCTGTTTCGACGCTGCCGTGGCAGTTTCTGCATGCCCCGCGATAGAGTTCGGCGAGGCGGGGATCGGCAGGCGCCGCAGCCGCCGCGCGTGCGGCGGCGTTATCCTGTGGCTGAGCAGGTGCGTTGCACGCGGCCAACGCGCCGAGCGCGAACACGATGACAAAAGTACGCAAGCGCCAGACTCCTCTCGGGTCAAGGCTGGGGCGCCTTGAAAATATAGTCAAGACTATTGTATTGTATCGGTCATGACAAAGCGCCGCCGCGCCCCGGAACCAGTGCAGGCGCGCGCGCTTGCGACGCGAGAATCCTTGATCGAGGCCTGCGCGGCGTTGTTGGGCGATGTCGGTGTTGAACGCCTTTCAACCAATCTGATCTGCGCCGAGGCCGGCGTGACGCCGCCCGCATTTTACCGTTACTTTCGCGACAAGTACGAGATCTTGGGGGAACTCGGGGGGCGGTTGATGGCTGCGCAAAATGCGGTGATCGAGGCCCTGATCGCCGACCGGAGCGCCGAGGTTTCGGAATTGCGCTTGCAGTCGGTGATCGCAGAGACGATCGAAGTTACGAGAGCGTCTTCAGGCGGGCCCTGGGTGTTGCGCGCGCTGCGGGCGGTGCCGTCTTTGCAGCACGTTAGGCTGAATTCCCACAGGCGCATGGCGAAGGCGCTTGTTAGGTACGCGGGTCGGCGCAGCGCCCGCGCCGAATTGCAGGCGAGACTTATGATTGATCTCGGTTACGCGGCCATCGAACTCGCTTTCGACGAGCCGGCGATGCGCCCGCAAGCGATTGCGGCCGAGGCGGCGCGAACCCTTATCGTGCTTGCGGGCGATCTTTTGCCCCGAACGAAAAGCGCTCAGCCGCGCGATTAGCTCAGGCGTCCACGCCGGCAAGCTCGGTCGCGCGCGCCGTCGGCGATGGCTGCTGGGGCTTGCGAACGAGCGCGCCATAGACCTCCGCGAGGCGGAAAGTGAGTTCGCCTGGCGTGAACGTCTGCCCCGCGATTTCGCCGACGGGCGTCACCTCGGCCGCGGTGCCAGTAACGAAACACTCGCTAAACGTCGGGAGTTCGGCGGGCGCGATTTTGCGCTCTGTAACTGTCACGCCCGAGGCGCGCGCCAACCCGATGACGGTCCGGCGCGTAATGCCGTCAAGAAAACAATCGGCGACCGGCGTATGGATCGCGCCGTCACGAACAAAGAACACATTCGCGCCGGTCGTCTCGGCGATGTTTCCGTCGCTGTCGAGCATCAGCGCGTCGTCGAACCCGGTTCGTTCAGCGATGTTCTTGGACACGGTGCAGATCATGTAGAGGCCAACCGCTTTCGCGCCAGTGGGCGCTGCGTTGGCTGGTGGGCGGCGGTACTGGGCCCAGCACAAACGAATGCCGCGCGCGAACTTGGCCTCGTCGAAGTACTTTGGCCACTCCCAAACGGCGATTGCTGTGTGGATCCGAGTCTCTCGCGCTGATACGCTCAGCTGTTCCGCGCCGCGCCAGGCGATCGGGCGGACATAGCAATCAGGCAGGCCATTGCGGGCGCAGGTTTCAGTGCAGGCTTGATCGATCTCGGCTTGTTGAAACGGAATTGCGAAATCCAACATAGTCGCCGACGCGAACAAGCGTTCGGTATGCTCTGAAAGCGCGAAAACGCGCCCGTCGTACATCCGCTCGCCCTCGAAAACCGCGGAACCATAATGCAGCGCATGCGTGAGAATGTGAATCTTCGCCTCACGCCACGGCACGAAGCGCCCGTCGAACCAAATCCAACCATCACGGTCGTCAAAAGGAATAAGGGCCATGGCGCTAACCCCAGTGCATCTGAACGAGGTGATGCGCGGGCATGGCGCCGACGCGCATTTCATCGATAATCGTCGCGGTCATCGCCGAGCAACCGAGCCGCCCGCCAAGATCGAGCGTGCGCGCGCCGTCTGCGAGCGCGGCGCCGACAGCCGCTTCCACGGCGTCTGCCTCATCGTGCAGGCGCAAGCCGTACCGCAGCAGCAGCGCGACTGATAGGATCGCTCCGATCGGGTTGCAGACGTCTTGTCCGGCGATGTCCGGCGCCGAGCCATGCACGGGCTCGAACAGCCCGGGCCCCGAGCCGCCAAGCGACGCCGACGGCGCCAATCCGATTGATCCGCCCAGAACCGAGGCTTCGTCGGAGAGAATATCGCCGAACATGTTCTCGGTCAGGATCACATCGTAGCGCGTCGGTTGCCGGATAAGATGCATGGCCATGGAATCCACCAGCGCATGCTCCAACTTGATGTCCGCGTAGTCGCGCGCATGCACGCTGGAGACCACCTCCCTCCAGAGCCTGCTGGTTTCAAGGACGTTCGCCTTGTCGACGGAGGTGACCTTGCCGCGGCGCGCGCGCGCGGCTTGGAACGCGGCGCGCGCCTCCGGGGTCGCCAAGCCGTGGCGTTGCTTCTCGCGTTCGAATAGCGCGTCCGAGGCCGGCGTCGCACGCTCGACAAGCGTCTTGAGCGCGTCAGCCCCAGCGCGGCGGAAGATGTCGTCGGGGTCCTCGCCCGAGGGCGCATGGGCAAAGCGCACGGTGCGTCCCGGCGCGAGGTGCGGCAGGGCCAAATCGAGGGCGCGCTCCGCCGCGCGTTGGCCGGCGGCGTCGCCATCGAAGCACAGCACCGGTTCGCCGCCCGCGCGCCAGAGCAACTGCAATTGCTCTTCGGTGAGCGCCGTGCCGCATGGCGCGACCGCGGCGATCCCAGCGCGCTCGAACGCGATCACGTCCAGATAGCCTTCGCCGACGACAAGCCCGTTCGCTTTGGTTTTCGCGAGCAGTTCGCGCGCGTGCTTCAGCCGATAGAGCACGCGACTTTTTGAGTAGAGCGGCGTTTCGGGCGAGTTGATGTATTTCGCCTTTGCGTCCTTGGCGAGCGCGCGGCCGCCGAAGCCAATGGGTTTTCCGGTTGTGTCGGTGATTTCGAAGGTGATGCGGCCACGAAAGGTATCGATGGCGCGTCTGCCGTCTTCGCCCTCGCGCGCGACGCCAGCGGCGATGATATCCTCAATCGCAAAGCCTTCGGTCTTCAGCTTGTCGATGGCCCAGGTCCATTCCTCCGGCGCGAGCCCCACGCCAAAGCGCGTCCATTCTTCTGGTCCCAAGCCTCGGCTTTGCAGATACTTGCGCGCATCCGCACCGCCCGAGGAGCGCAATGCGTTTGCGAAGAGCGCCGCCGTGCGCGCCACGACGGCGTAGAGACGCTTGCGCCTGTCGCTCTCGCCGCGATCCTCGGTTTCTTCCCGCGGCAGCGGCACGCCCGCGTACTCGGCCATCTTCTCGACCGCTTCTGGGAAGGAGAGCCCCTCCAACTTCATCGCGAGCGTGAACAGGTCGCCCTTTTCCCCGCAGCCGAAGCAATTGAAGATGCCCTTGGCGTCGAGCACGTGGAAGGACGCGCTTTTTTCCTGGTGAAAAGGGCAGCACGCCCAGAAATCGCCCGCCGAAGGCCGCGTCTTCTGTTTGTTCCAGGAGAGGCGCTTGCCGGCATAGTCGGCGATCGACACGCGATCGCGGATCTGGCGCAGGAGGCTGTCGGAAAAACGCATGGGGAGCCGACGTATTGTGGGCTGATTCGTCCTTTCGAGCTGGTTTCTATTGCGTAGACGGAACATCGCTGAAACGCGACCCTAGGGGAAAGTTCTGTCCTCGCCGTAATTTAGCCAGCGCCGCGCGCAAAATGGGCGAACGAGGGAAACCAGGGGAAGAAGACCCATGCAGATGATCAAAGCCGCCGCCGCAGCGACAGTGCTGGCCGCCATGGCGACGACGCCGGCGGCAGCGCAACAAGCCGAGCACGCCGTGCATCATATTGAAGGAACCGTGCTTCAGGTCGCCGCTGAAGGCCGGGTGGAGAGCGCCCCGGACATGGCGACGATTTCGCTCGGCGTGATGACCGAGGGCCAAACCGCTGCCGCCGCGATGGCTGAGAATGCGCGGCGCATGAATGCGCTGACCCAAGCGCTGCGCCGTGCTGGCGTCGCCGAGCGCGACATCCAAACTTCAAACCTCTCGGTCAACCCGCAATATGTCTATGCCGAAAACCAGCCCCCCCGCGTGACCGGCTATCAAGCGAACAACCAGGTCACGGTGCGGGTGCGCAATCTGGACAATACCGGGCGCGTGATCGATGCAGCGGTCGCCGCAGGCGGCAACACGGTGAACGGCATCTCCTTCAGCCACGCCGACCCTGAAGCGCAACTCGACGCCGCGCGGCGAGCAGCGGCGCAGAACGCACGTCGCCGCGCCGACCTCTATGCGCAAGCCTTCGGCATGCGCGTGCATCGTGTGATCGCGATCAGCGAGAGCGGGGGTTACGCGCCTCCGATGCCGATGCCCGTGATGGCGCGCATGGAGCTTTCCGACGCGGCGACGCCGGTGGCGCCCGGCGAAATCACGACCAACGTCAGCGTGAGCGTGACCTACGAGTTGCGCTGACACGAAGATGAGTCGCCAAACGGAAACGCCCTCCTTGCGGAGGGCGTTTTTGCTTTACGGCGTCGTCTAGAGCAGGCCTTCCGCCTTCATGGCTTGCTGAACGCTGGGGCGTTGCGCCACACGGCCGGCAAACGCCGTAATGTTCGGCCAGCGCGCGAGGTCGATGCCGGTGAATTTGGCCCAATTGCTGAGCGTGAAGAAGTACGCGTCAGCGATGGTGAACTGCGAGCCGGTGAGGAAGGCGCGGCCATCGCTCAACTGCTTCTCTAAATAGTCAAAGCGTTGCGCAATCTTCTCCTTCACTTGGGTTTTGTAGTCGTCTGGCGTGGCCGGCGCGAATAAGGGCGAAAAGTTCTTGTGAACCTCGGTTGAAAGAAAGACGAGCAACTCTTCGAGCTTCAACCGCTCCTTGGTTCCGCGCGCGGGCGCCAGACCCGCTTCGGGCTTAAGATCGGCGATGTATTGCTGCATGACGACGCCTTCGGTGAGCAAGTCGCCGTCGTCGAGTTCAAGCGCTGGAACATAGCCCTTGGGATTGATTGCGAGGAAGTCAGCGCCGGAGGCGGTCTTCTTGTCGCGGCCGACCTTCTCGGTGGTGAAGGCGGCGCCGGTTTCGATCAACGCGATGTGCGGCGCAAGCGAGCAGGCGGCTGGCGAGTAATAGAGTTTCATGAACGCTCCCTCAGTTCGAGCGAGGCATATGGGGACGCGCCGTCGGGTTTCAAAGCACGGACCGGGCGCGGGCTTGACCCTAGATTTTTCTTGCCAAGTCGACGGGGCGCGGCAGAGTGCGCCGCGCAGAGGGGACGGAGGATATTCCATGAAAGCGCGCCATCTTGTGTTGCCAGCGGTGTTTGGTTTGGCGTTGGCGGCATGTTCTCCCCCAGCGACGACGGGCGACGGTGCGCCGCAAGCGCCAGCCGCCGCCGCTTCGGGCGTCCAGCCGGGACAATGGCGCAGTCAGATGACGATGCTTGAAATCAATTCCCCGATGATACCAGAAGCGGCGCGTCAGCAGATGATGGCGCAACCGATTACCATGGAGGAGTGCAGCACCTCGTCGGATGTCGCGGAGTTGACGCGCGGCAATCTGGTTGAGTCCGAGGATGGCGGCTCATGCAGCGAAAACGTGATGAATGCGTCTGGCGGGCGGATCGAGGGCCACGCGACCTGCACTGGCGCTGACGGCATGACACGTACGATGCAGATGACCGGCACCTACGCGCCGACGCACGTGACCATGGACGTCACGATGACGATGCAAACGCCGCAAGGCCCGATGTCGCAACGCATGCAGATGGTGTCCGACCGCATTGGCGACTGCCCGGCGTCGACGCAGTAGGATCACGCCGCGCTGGCGGGAATGACGAAGCTGTCGATGACGCGCTTTTCGCCGGCTTTGTCGAAATCGACGGTGAGCTTATTGCCCTCGACGGCGCGCACGAGGCCGTAACCGAATTTCTGGTGAAAAATGCGGTCGCCGCGCTTGTAATGTGAATCGTCGTCGCCGCTCTTGGCGATCAGACGCGCTTCGCCTTCGAGCATCGGCGGTTTCGCCCGCGCGCGGCCGGCGTTCTCTTGCGCGCGACGCCAACCGGGCGATTGGTAGGCGCTGTTAAAACCGGCGCCCGGGGCGTAGGCATCAAAACGCGCCGCCGCCTCGCGCACGCCGCCCGCTTGCATGGCGTAGCCGGTTTCGCTGATTGCATCGACGTTCGCCGGCGGCAATTCATCGATGAACCGCGACGGCAGCACGGTTTGCCAGCGGCCGTAGATTTGTCTGTTGGCGGCGAAGGAAATGCGCGCGCTTTCGCGGGCGCGGGTAATGCCGACATAAGCCAGGCGGCGTTCTTCCTCCAAGCCCTTCTCGCCGTTTTCATCGACCGACCGTTGCGAGGGAAAAACTTGCTCTTCCCAGCCCGGCAAGAAGACCAACGGCCACTCCAACCCCTTCGCAGCGTGCAGGGTGGAGAGTTGCACGTTTTCGCTATCACTCTCGGCTTCGATATCGAGCACCAGCGCCACGTGCTCGAGGTAGGCTTCGAGCGAGTCGTATTGGCCCATGGCTTGGACAAGTTCCTTCAGGTTTTCGAGCCGCGTCTGCGCTTGAGGCGACTTGTCGTTGCGCAGCATTTCCGTGTAGCCGCTCTCATCGAGAATGGTTTCGGCGAGTTCGACATGGCTGATGTGGCGCGCCCGCTCACGCCACCGATCCAGATCGTTCAGGAATGCACGCAAGGCTGTTCTTGCCTTGAGCGGAAGCTCGTCTGTCAGGATCAATTCGCGCGCGGCCGACACCAAGGATCGGAAGCGCGTGGCGCCGCCGGGGGCTTCCTCCTGCGTGATCACAACTTCGCCGGTGTCGGCGTCGAAGAGCGGGCCGTGATCGGTCACGAAACGCGCGGGCGGCTTTCCCGCGTGCGCGTGCAGCTTTTGTACGGTGCTTTCGCCGATGCCGCGCTTGGGTTGATTGACGATGCGTTCGAACGCGAGGTCGTCGTCCTCGGAACGAATGAGTCGCAGATAAGCGTGCGCGTCGCGCACTTCCGCGCGCTCGAAAAAGCGCGGCCCGCCGATTACTTTGTACGGTATGCGCAACATAAGAAATCGCTCTTCAAAGGCGCGCATCTGCCACGCCGCGCGAACAAGCACGGCGCAATCGGCGTATCCTTGTCGTCGTCCCGAATGCGGTTCGGGCGTCGAGGTGTTTCCGAGCAGAGGGAGTGACGCCTGCGACGTCACCCACGTCTCGATGTCGTCCGCGATCAGCCGCGCTTCGGCTTCGCCGTCCCAGACGCCGCGAACCTTGACGCGGTTGCCTAATTCGTCATCCGTGAAGAGTGTCTTGCCGAGGCGTCCACGATTATGCGCGATGAGGTGCGCGGCCGCCGCGAGAATGTGACCGGTGGAGCGATAATTGCGCTCCAGCCGAACGACCTGCGCGCCGGGAAAATCGTGCTCGAAGCGCAGGATGTTGTCGACCTCGGCGCCGCGCCAGCCATAAATTGATTGATCGTCGTCTCCGACCACGCACAAATTCTTCCGAGCTTGGGCGAGAAGCCGAAGCCACAAATATTGCGCGACGTTGGTGTCTTGATACTCGTCCACCATGAGGTGGCTGAGTTTGCGATGATAAGCTTCCAGAACGTCCGGGTGGCGCTGGAAGACGTCGATCATATGCATCAGCAGATCGCCGAAATCGCATGCGTTCAGGATTTTGAGGCGCTGCTGGTAGATTGAGTAGAGGCGCACGCCGGCGCCATCGGCGAACGAAAACGCTTCGCCCTTTGGCACGCGCTCGGGCGTGAGCGCGCGGTTTTTCCAGGAATCGAGCAAGCCGGCCAGCTGACGCGCCGGCCAGCGCTTTTCGTCGATATTCTCAGCATCGATGATCTGCTTAAGCAGCCGGATCTGGTCGTCGGTGTCGAGGATCGTGAAGGTGTTCTTCAAACCGACCAGTTCCGCATGCGTACGCAGCATGCGCGCGCTGATCGAGTGAAACGTGCCGAGCCATGGCAAGCCGCCGCCGCCAGGTCCCAACAAATGCTCCACGCGCTCGCGCATTTCGCGCGCCGCCTTGTTCGTGAAGGTGACGGCGAGAACGCCCCACGGTTTGGCGCGACCGGTCGAGAGCAGGTGCGCCAGCCGCGTCGTGAGCACGCGGGTTTTTCCGGTGCCGGCGCCGGCGAGCACCAGCACGGGCCCGTCAAGCGCTTCCACGGCAGCGCGTTGCTCAGGGTTCAGCGCCGCGAGATAGGGCGCTTGCGCCATGGCGCGCTGGGAGATGGGGAGCGAGTCTTCTGACATTCGATTCTACTGTAACGCGCCGCCCATAGCACGAAACAGGAACGTTCAAAATCGCTGATGTTGTCGGGTTCTACGCCGGCCGCGTTGACGCTTGCGCCGTTTGCATCGGGCGGAGGGATGCCTTCGCGAAGGGATGCATGCGCACCGCGCCGTAGCCGACATGAACGCGCTGCAATCCCGAAGATGTCTTTGGTCGCAGGATGCAACTCGCGTTAGTTTCTTCCCGGGAGTCGCAAGCGGGAGCCCACATGGCCGATGTATTCATTTCGTATGCGCGTGAAGATCGGGCGAAAGCTGATCAGATCGCGCGCGGCTTGCAGGCGCTTGGGCTTGAGTGCTTTTGGGACACGGAGATTCCGCCGGGCCAAACGTGGGCCGACTACATCGAGGGCAAGCTGGCAGTCTGCAAGGCGGTGATCGTTTTGTGGAGTGCGCATTCGACTGGATCGCAATGGGTGCGTGAAGAAGCGCGCATGGGCCGGGAGAGCGGCAAGCTCATTCCCGCGATGCTCGACGGTTCGCCTGCGCCCTTCGGCTTCGGAGAGGTGCAGGCTGCGAATCTCTCGACGTGGAATGGAGGGACCAATCATCCGGACTGGCTTCGGTTCGCGAACGCCGTCCATCAGGCGGTCAAGGGAGCGAATGCGCCGCAACCGATGAAGCCCGCGCCGCAGCCAGTGTTCGCCACGCCGGCGCCAAGCGCTGCTTCCGGCGCCGCGGCGCCGCCCTTTGACTATATCCGACGCTGCTTCCAGTTGTATTTCGACGGCAAGGGAAGGGCGCGGCGTTCTGAGTTCGGTTGGTTCGCCGTATTCAGCTTCGTCGTGGGCATTACGGCGATGCTGATTGATATTTCCGTGTTCGGGATCAACCCCTACACGGGGGGCGCCAATTCCGTCGTCGTCACGTTTCTGGTTTGGTTGATTTTCTTGGCGCCGAGCGTTTCGGTTGCGAGCCGGCGCGCGCATGACATGGGTCAGTCAGGTTGGCTCGCTATACTGGTGGCGATCCCCTACGTTGGGTTCCTCGCGGCGTTGCTATTTGCGTTTGTGCCCGGCGTTCCCGGGGATAACCAGTACGGGCCCGATCCAAAAGCCTGAGCGCGCATTTGAACCGGCGTGCTAACCCGCGTAGAACGCGCGGGCGAGGAGGGGACTTTGGCCGAAGTATTCTTGTCTTACGCGCGTGAGGACGCCGCACGGGCGCAGCAAGTCGCGCAGGCGCTCGGTGCGGCGGGCGTCGAGGTCTTCTGGGACAATGAAATCCCGCCCGGCACGACATGGGCGGACTACATCGAAGCCAAACTCGCGCAATGCAAGGCGCTGATCGTGTTGTGGAGCGAGCACTCCACGAAGTCACAATGGGTTCGCGAGGAAGCGCGGCTGGGGCGTGATAAAGGCGTTCTCATTCCCGCGATGATCGACGCATCGCAAGCGCCGTTCGGCTTTGGCGAAGTGCAAGCCGCGAACCTCGCAAGCTGGACCGGGGACGGGGAGGATCCAAACTGGAAGCGTTTTGTCGCGGCGGTGCAAGCGGCGGCGGCGCGCGAGCGTGCGCCGGCGGCCCCGGCGGCACAGCCGCAGCCGTTGGCGAGCGCGCCAGCGGCGAGCGCTGGCGGCGGTGCGGCGGCGCGACAGAGCATTCCCGCATGGGCGTGGGCGATCGGCGGCGTCGGTGCGTTGGTCGTCGCGACGGTCGTGATCGCGGCGATCATGCCGCGACAGCCCGCCGTGGGTCCCGCGGGCCCGACCACGATGCCGCCGCCGATCGAAGTCCCCGATCCAACGACGAACGCCTACCAACAACAAATCTTGGCGCGTCTCGGACAAGTCGAACAAGCCTTCGCCGCGCAGGGCTTTCAGCGCATTTCAGAACCGGTCAGCGGCGGCTTGCAGCAGGGTCAGTACGCGAACACGCCGGTGAATCTGCAGGTCGGCGGCGACTATCGCATCATCGGCGTGTGCGACAACGATTGCGGCGATCTCGACCTCGTCTTGTATGATGAAAACAACAACGTCGTGTCCCAGGACAACGCGACCGACGCCACGCCTGTGGTCGCTGTGACGCCGCAGTGGACGGGCGCGTTCACGGCGCAGGCCGTCATGCACAACTGCACGGTCCAGCCATGCTATTACGCGCTCGTGCTCTACGGGCGGCCGCTTCAGTAAGCTAAAGCCGGTTCTCCAGCACGAAGACGCGAACCGCCGAGGCAAGCGACGCGTCGGGCGCGCGTTTGCCGCGCTGTTCGTCCACGGAAGCGATCAGTTGCGGGATGCTTGCGTTGCGCGCGCGGGCGATCTTTTCGAGCGCCGACCAGAACTCGTGCTCGAGCGCCAGCGAGGTGCGGTGCCCGGCTATGCGCATCGATCGCTTCTGAAGGCCGCCGTCAGTCGCCGCTATCGCTTCGCCGCTGTCCATCCCGTTTATGCCCCTCGTGCAGTCTTTCCGCAGCCTTCGCCTCGGCCTTGGATTTAACTTTCTCGGCCTTGCTTCGTCCAAAAGCAGCGCGGCTCGCGGCCGCCTGTGCTTCGGCGGCCGCCCGCGCTTTAGCCTTCCTGGCCTGGCGGAGATTGGTCACATCACCCATTTCCACTCCTGGCGAAGTTAGTGGAGCCTAATTCGGCCGTATGCGGATTGATCGAAGTCAGATCAGCTCTGAAATCGCGCCCTCGGGGGGTCACCCGGGCCCGATCATGTGCTCGGGGCGCACGATGGCGTCGAAATCCTCGGCCGGGATGCCGTCCTTCAGGGCTTCATCGCGCAAAGTCGTTCCGTTCTTATGGGCGGTCTTGGCGATTTTCGCCGCGCGATCATAGCCGTACTTCGGCGCTAGCGCCGTGACCAGCATGAGCGAGCGATCGAGATTGGCTTTGATATTGTCTTCTCGCGCCTGCATGCCCGCGACGCAATTATCAGCGAAGCTGACGGCGGCGTCCGCCAAGAGGCGGGTCGACTGCCAGAAGTTGTAGGCCATGACCGGGTTAAACACGTTGAGTTCGAAGTGGCCGCTTGCTCCCGCGAAGGTGATGGCGGCGTGATTTCCAAACACCTGGCAGCACACCATGGTCAGCGCCTCGCACTGGGTCGGGTTCACCTTGCCCGGCATGATCGA
>DDSN01000007.1 GCA_002343395.1 Hyphomonadaceae bacterium UBA2389
CCCCTTGCCTCAACCGTAGACCGAGCCAAGCTGATCCTATCTCGCCGCCGACCAGCCAAACATCGTCTCCCGGCTTGGCGTCACCACGCGCTGGCGTGCGCCTTCCGAGGGGCCGGCCAATGGCGGTGACCGAAATCGTGAGCGGACCAGACGTGGTTGTCGTGTCGCCGCCCAACAGCGCCATCTTAAACTGCGCAAGGTCGCGCCCGAACGCATCGGCGAACGCCGCGATCTGCGCGGCCGGCCTGTGGTTGGGCCAGATCAACGTCAAAAGCGCGGCCTCAGGCACGGCGCCCTTGCCCACCAAATCCGAGACGTTTACCCGAAGCGCCTTGCGCGCGACGGTTTCAATTGGATCTTGCGCAAGGAAATGCACGCCTTCCACAATCGCGTCTGTTGTGAGGACGAGCGGGCCAGGCGCATTAAGAACAGCAACATCGTCCGCCAGCGCCCGCGCCGCGTCGCTTCCGGCTAGCGGCGCGAAGTGCGTCCTGATGATTTCGAATTCGTCTGCAGACTCAGCCATCGCAATCGGTGATTAGGCGCCGCGATCCTCGGAACGCAAGTCACGCGCGCAAGCGTCGAGCGTTGCGTTCACGAAGCCCGGCTCCGGCCCATCGAAGAAAGCCTTGGCGATATCGACATACTCGTCGATCACGACCGCGGTGGGAATGTCGCGGCGTTGCTCCAACTCGGCCGCCCCAGCGCGCAAGATCGCGCGCGCGACCGCATCCAACCGCTCAAGCCGCCAGCCCGAGCTCAGCTTGCGCGCGATCGCGCGATCCAGCGTCGCTTGCCGCTCGACGGCTTTCTCGATCAACACCTTGAACAGCTCCGGATCACCGGGGCACTCCGTGTAGACAGCTTCTGTCTCGCGCGGGAGCTTCCCAGCGATAAAATCAGTCATCACCTCGGCTGTCGTCGCGCCAGAAACTTCCATCTGGTAAAGCGCCTGCACCGCCGCCAGGCGCGCGGCCGTGCGCGCGGCGCTTGTTGGAGCCGTCATCGCGAACCGCCAGCGAAACGACGTTTCAGCGCAACCATGGAGAGCGCCGCCTTGACCGCCTCGCCGCCTTTGTCGCCGCGCGCGGGGTCGGCGCGCGCTTCAGCCTGTTCGATGGTCTCGACCGTCAAGATGCCGTAACCAATCGCCACGCCCTCGCGCGTTGAAAGGTCCATGAGGCCGCGCGCGCTCTCACCACATACGTAATCATAGTGGCTCGTCTCCCCACGGACCACGCACCCAAGCGCGACAAAGCCATCATAGCTCTTCTTACGCGCGGCGTGCGCGATCGCGGCGGGTATCTCGAATGCGCCCGGCACGAAGACGCGGTCAAGCAACGCCTCGGCATCCGTCGCCGCCGCTTCTGCGCCACGCTGGAGCATGTCCGCGATAGCGCGGTAGTACGGCGCCACGACGAGAAGCAGGCGCGCGCCGGGAAGCTTGACGGCTGTGGATTTCGGCGCATCCCTCACGGCGCGAAGCTCCGCCATCCCTCAACAAGAAGACCATACCCCTCGACGCCTACGAGCTTCGACGGCGCGTTCGCCAGCACGATCATGCGACGCACGCCAAGCTCGCGCAAAATCTGCGACCCCACCCCGATGACGCGCTCTGCGTTTTCCTTGACATCATCCTCGCTCTGATCTCCGCCAATGAGGCGCCGCGAGAGCCAGTCATTATCAAACTCGCGCAGCAACACGACGACGCCAGCGCCTTCCTTGTCGATTTCAGCGATCGCACGATCGACCAGGCCCGACCGCGCGCCCATGCCGCCCAGGACATCCGCTGCGAAGTCAACACGATGAACACGCACCAGCGTCGGCGTCTCCGGGCGAATTTCGCCCTTGACCAGCGCGACGTGCTCGACATTGTCCAGCCGGTTTCGGAACAACACGAGCCGGAACCCCTGGCCAGAGCGCACCTCGAACGAACGCTCAAGCACCTTCTCAATGAAGGTTTCCGTCATGCGCCGATAGGCGATCAGCTCATCGATCGCCCCGATCTTGAGATTGTGGAACTGAGCGAAGGAGACCAATTCCGGCAGTCGCGCCATTGTCCCGTCATCGTTCATGATCTCGCATATGACAGCAGAGGCGTTCAAGCCCGCTTGGCGCGCGATATCAACGCTCGCTTCGGTATGGCCCGCGCGAACCAGAACGCCGCCGTCGCGCGCCATCAACGGAAAAACGTGACCTGGCGATACGATGTCTTCGGCGCCCTTCGTGGCGTCGATCGCGACCGCAATGGTGTGGGCGCGATCATGCGCGGAAATGCCCGTCGAGACGCCTTCCTTGGCTTCTATCGATACCGTGAACGCCGTGCCCATGCGTGTGCGGTTGCGCGTCGTCATTGGCTCAAGCCCGAGCTGGCGCGTGCGCTCCGCCGTCATTGCTAGGCAAATCAGCCCCCGTCCATGCTTGGCCATGAAGTTGACCTGCGCGGGTGTCGCGAACTGGGCGGGGATGACGAGATCTCCCTCATTCTCGCGATCTTCGGCGTCAACCAGAATGAACATGCGCCCTTCGCGCGCTTCCTCGATGATCTCGGGGATCGGCGATATGGCGCGCCTGAAGTCCGCGATTGGTGAGGCCTTGCCTGCCATTCAGTGATTTCTCCGCGCCTCGATGAGCCGCGCCGCGTAGCGCGCCATCATGTCGGCTTCCAGGTTCACCTTATCGCCCACGCCCAGGCGCGACAAAGTCGTTACGCTCCATGTGTGTGGGATGATCAGCACCCCGAAGACCTCTGCGTTAACCTCATTGACCGTGAGCGATACGCCAGCGACCGCGATCGAGCCTTTGGCGGCTATCAGATGCGCGATGTCATGGGGCGCTCTGATGTTCAGGCGCCACCCCTCGCCATCCCGCATAAGGCTCACAACTTCGCCCACCCCATCAACGTGACCCAGAACCATGTGACCGCCGAGTTCATCGCCGATGCGGAGCGAACGCTCAAGGTTGACCTTGTCGCCCACGGCGAGCGCTCCCAGGGTCGTCAACGCCAAACTCTCCGCCGCGACCTCCACGACATGACGCATGCCGCCGCCGGGACGCGAAGCAGTCTCGACCACGGTAAGGCAGCAGCCGTCGTGGGCGATGGATGCGCCGATTTCGACGCCAGCAGGATCATAGGCGCTCTCAATAGTGAGACGTAGAAGCCCGGGCGCACGCTCCGCGCCGCGCACCTCTCCGAGCGCTGTTACGATACCCGTGAACATAAGACCTATCCCGCCCGCTCGTAGCTTTCCCAGACATCGGGGCCAAGCTCGCGCAGCGCCACCCTGCGCCATTTCGGTGCCTGTTCCAGCCACTGCACGTGCAGCCCGGCCAATGCCGGTCGGCCGTCATCCCCGATGAGAATGGGCGCTCGGAACCACTCAATCCGATCGACGACGTTCTCGCGGATCGCGGCGCCAGCCAGTATGCCGCCCCCTTCAAGGAGCAGCGTGGCGACGCCATGGTCGCGCTTCAGCGCTCGGAGGGCGGCCAGCACTTCGCCTTCGCCAGGCTTCGGGCGCACCATCGCGATGGTCACGTTGGTTTCGCTCAGCGGCAATGAAGGGTCTGGAGCTGGCCATTCGCCCACGCTCATCACCAAGACCGCGGCGCGACGGTCGGCGCTTAGCGCCAACCGCGAGGTCGGCGCCAAGCGCACTTTATGGTCCATGATCACTCTTAGAGGTTGTTGTTCCGGCGGCGGCTCCGTGCGCACGGTCAGCTCCGGATCGTCCGCGATCGCGGCGCCAATGCCGATCATCACCGCGTCGACGGAGGCACGCATAAGATGCACTTCACGCCGCGCGGCCTCGCCGGTGATCCATTTGCTATGGCCCGATGCCGTCGCAATACGGCCGTCGAGCGAGGTTGCCAATTTTAGAGTGACCCGGGGCCGATCCATGGATTCAAACTAGCCGGAGCCTTTAGCTCCGTGCTTCTCTTTTCCCGTTTCCGCTATGAAATCCGCGAAATCAGAGGGCTCGCGGAAGTCGCGATAGACAGAAGCGTAGCGGACGTACGCGATCTTGTCGACCTGAGCGAGAGCCTCCATCACCATCTCGCCGATCGTCTCCGACGTCACCTCGTTATCGCCCAAGCTCTCAAGCTTACGTTGAATGCCGGAGATCATCTGTTCGATCTGATCCTGCTCTATCGGGCGCTTGCGCAAGGCGATATTGAGCGACCGTGAGAGCTTATCGCGGTCAAACGGCACGCGCCGGCCCGACCGCTTCAACACGACCAAGTCGCGCAATTGAACGCGCTCGAATGTTGTAAAGCGAGAGCCGCATTTGTCGCACAGCCGGCGGCGTCTGATGGCGGCGCCGTCCTCCGTCGGCCTGCTGTCCTTTACTTGCGTATCTTCGTTTGAACAGAACGGGCAGCGCATCCTGCGACCTCCGAGGCGGTTCGCGAATCAGACGCGCCGCGCGCTAAGTGTATATGGGGAACCGGCTTGTGAGCGCCTCAACCTTCGCGGCGACCGCCGTCTCGGCGGCGGTGTTGTCGCCATTGGACTTGGCGAGCCCATCCAACACCTCGCAAATCAGATCGGCCACCTGCTTGAACTCAGCCGGACCAAAGCCGCGTGTGGTGCAGGCCGGCGACCCCAGGCGTACGCCCGAAGTCACCATGGGCTTTTCGGGGTCAAACGGAATGCCGTTCTTGTTACAGGTGATCAGGCCGCGCTCCAGGCCTTGCTCGGCGGCCTTGCCCGTGACGCGCTTGGGGCGAAGGTCGACCAGCATGAGATGACTATCCGTGCCGCCTGAAACGACCGCCAAACCGTTTTCGATGAGCCGCGCGGTAAGCGCCCTGGCGTTCTCCACCGTGCGCTGGGCGTAGAGCTTGAATTCTGGCCGCAACGCCTCCCCAAAACTCACCGCCTTCGCCGCGATCACATGCATAAGCGGACCGCCCTGCAGACCCGGGAACACCGCTGAGTTGATCTTCTTGCCGAGTTCTTCGCTGTTGGACAGAATCATCCCGCCGCGCGGCCCTCGTAGCGTCTTGTGTGTCGTCGTCGTCACCACATGCGCGTGCGGCAACGGCGACGGATACGCGCCGCCAGCAATCAGCCCGGCGTAATGCGCCATGTCCACCATCAGGATCGCGCCCACCTCGTCGGCGATTTGGCGGAAACGCGCAAAGTCGATTTGCCGAGAGTAGGCTGAGCCGCCCGCTATGATCAGCTTCGGGCGCTCGCGGCGCGCGATCTCCGCGACTTCATCGTAGTCGATCAAGTGATCATCTTGGCGCACACCATAAGCGACCGGGTGGAACCACTTGCCGGATATGTTCACCGGCGACCCGTGCGTGAGATGGCCGCCGCAGGCGAGGTCCATGCCGAGAAACTTGTCCCCGGGCTGCAGCAGCGCGAAAAACACGGCTTGGTTCGCGTTGGCGCCGGAGTGCGGCTGCACGTTCGCATAGGCGCAATCGAACAGCCGTTTGGCGCGATCGATCGCCAGCCGCTCGACCTCGTCCACGAACTCGCAACCGCCGTAGTAACGTCGTCCCGGATAACCCTCGGCATACTTGTTCGTCAGCACCGACCCCTGCGCTTCAAGCACGGCGCGCGAGACGATATTCTCCGACGCGATAAGCTCGATCTGCCGTTGCTGGCGGGAGAGTTCGGCGCCGATCGCGGCCATCACGTCGGCGTCCGCGCGCGCTAGAGGCGCCTCGAAAAAGCGATCGTGGAGAGCGGATTGGGCGGAGCCTTGCGACATGAGATTTCCCCGGCGGAGCTTGATTCGCGCGCGACCTTAGGGCTGCTGGTAGGCGAGGCAAAGCGGCCCCGCGCGGGTGCATCCGCATCGAACCGTCAGATTAACTTATTGTAATGTCGTGAGGGCTGCTCGGATCAAACCAACTTGCCGGGTCGGTCGTCCGCACGCGGCCGTTGGCGTAGGGCGCGCTCCAGTTTCCGCAGGGCCAGCGCCTGGGCGTCCGCTAAAGCGGCGCTTGCGGGAGTCTGAACGACGACTTCAACGCCGCTCGCCACGTCAATCGCGGCCACACGTTGCGCATCGCCAATACGCGTAATCTCGAAGATGACTTCGCGCTCGGCGCCGCCGCTCACGCTGCCGCGTCCGTCGCGTGCTTCGCAAAGACCGCCTTCAGCGCCGCCACAAGCCGATCCATCAAGGCGTCATCGTGAAACGGCGACGGAGTAATGCGCAGCCGCTCGGCGCCGCGCGCCACCGTTGGGTAGTTGATGGGCTGCACATAAATGCCGTGATCGGTGAGCAGCGAATCCGACATCGCCTTGCACAGCGCAGCGTTGCCGACGAGGACAGGCACGATGTGGGTGGTCGACTCCGACATCACCGGCAGGTCGGCTTCCCTGAGCAGCGCCTTCAAACGCTCCGCGCGCTCCGCCAGCCGGTCGCGCATGTGCGGACAGGCCTTCACGATGCGCACGCTCTCAAGCGCCGCCGCCGCGATAGAGGGCGCGAGCGATGTCGTGAATATGAACCCGGCGGCAGTCGAGCGGATGGCGTCGATGGCGGCCGCAGGCCCCGTCACGTACCCGCCCATCGTTCCGAAGGCCTTCGCCAACGTGCCCTCGATAAAGTCGACTCGATGCATCACGCCGTCACGCTCGGCAACGCCCGCGCCCGTGTGCCCGTACAGCCCCACGCCATGCACTTCGTCGAGGTAAGTCATGGCGCCGTATTGTTGTGCAATATCGCAAATCGCTTCGATCGGCGCTGTATCACCGTCCATCGAGTAGACGCTCTCGAAGGCGATGAGCTTGGGCGCATCCGCCGGCGCTTCGTTGATCAGCGCTTCGAGATGTTGGATGTCGTTATGGCGGAAAATGCGCTTCTCGCATTTCGCGCGCTTGATGCCCTCGATCATCGACGCATGGTTTTGCGCGTCGGAGAATATCCACAGATCGGGAAACAGCTTCGCCAGCGTCGACAACGTCGCGTCGTTCGACACGTAGCCCGACGTAAACAGCAGCGCCGACTCCTTGCCATGGAGCGCCGCGAGTTCCTTCTCCAAATCGACGTGATAGCTGGTCGTGCCGGAGATGTTGCGCGTGCCGCCCGCGCCGGCGCCGACCCGATCGAGCGCCGCGTGAGCAGCATCGAGCACTTCCGGCGATTGGCCTTGTCCCAGATAGTCGTTCGAGCACCACACCACGATGTCACGGGTCTCCCCGTTCTCCAGTCGGAGCCGGGCATGAGGAAACCGCCCACGCTCGCGCATGATGTCGGCGAATACGCGGTAGCGGCCTTCATCGCGAATGGCCGAGACGGCGTCTTCAAAGACTTTTTTGTCTTGCTCTCTCACGGCTTTGCCTCTGGCGCGGCGTTTCGCGCCGGTTGTGGTTATAGGATGTTTCCGCCCGACATTGTAACTGAGACGCTAACGCGCACTCTCGCGCAGGCAGTTGCGAATGGTTCGCATGAATTACAGCGCTCGCTTTCCTTATGCACGACCCAGGAGACTCCGGCAGTCGGACTGGATCCGACGCCTCGTGCGCGAAACAACCATCACGCCTGGCGACCTTATCTGGTCGCTGGTGGTTCATGAAGGCGAACGGGATGAAATCCCAGTTAGCGCAATGCCCGGCGTGTCCCGCCTGTCGGTCGCGGCGTGCGCCCAAGCGGCGAAACGCGCCCGCAATCTCGGAATCCCCGCGATCGCGGTATTTCCCTTCATCGATCCCGCGAAAAAGGATGCGGCTGGCCGCGAAGCGCTCAACCCAGACGGCTTGGTGTGCCGCGCCGTTCGCGCCATGAAAGAAGCTGCGCCGGAGGTTGGCGTGATGGTCGACGTCGCGCTCGACCCCTTCACTGATCACGGGCACGACGGGCTCCTGCGCGATGGGCGCATCCTCAATGATGAAACGGTATCGGTGCTGGTTGAGCAAGCCTTGATCCAGGTCAAGGCGGGCGCCGACATCGTTGCGCCGTCTGATATGATGGATGGCCGCGTCGGCGCGATCCGCGAAGCGCTCGAGCGCGAGGGGCATCAAGACACGCTGATCATGTCCTACGCGGCGAAATACGCCTCGGCCTTCTATGGGCCTTACCGCGAAGCGATCGGATCAGGAAAACTCGGCGCGGGCTCCGTCGCCAATCCGGGCGACAAGCGCACCTACCAAATGGACTTCGGCAACGCCGACGAGGCTTTGCGCGAAGTCGCGCTGGATGTGGCGGAGGGTGCGGACATGCTGCTGGTGAAACCCGGCATGCCCTACCTCGACATCGTGCGGCGCGTGAAGGACGCCTTCGCGCTACCCACCTTCGCCTTTCAGGTTTCCGGCGAGTACGCGATGATCATGGCGGCGGCGCAAAACGGCTGGCTCGATGCGGATCGCGCCATCATCGAGAGCCTGACCGCCTTCAAGCGCGCAGGCGCTGACGGCGTCGTCACCTACTTCGCGCCCAAAGCCGCCGAGATGCTCGCCTAGCTTTCGTTTGCCGCGTGTTCGGACGAAAACCGCTGCGCACTCTCCTAACGCGATCGAGCAATAAAAGACCCCCCGCGTCGGGACGCGGAGGGTCTGAAGGCTATGGAAACGCTTGGGGTTATCGTATCGAAACAGGCTCCGCCTCGGCGCGAACGTTGGCGTCCTCCTCGCGCATCGCCGCCAGGGCCCGCTGCATGCGTGGGTCCGAGAGCGCCTCGTTGATGCGCACAAGCGCCTCAACACTCTCCGCGGAGGCGCCGAACATGTGTTCCAACGCCTCGAAGGGGCTCTTCTCGGCCGGGTAGTACCGCAGCTGTACGCGTGCGTCTTCCGCGATGCCGGCGAGCGCGCGGGCACGCGCGACCGCGACCTGGAAGCCGCCGATATGGTCCACGAGGCCACGCTCCAGCGCTTGCTGTCCGGTCCAAACGCGCCCGCCTGCAATCGCGCGCACTTGCTCAGGCGTCATTTCGCGCCCTTCGGCGACGAGCCCGATGAAGCCCGTGTACATGCGGTCAATCATGCTTGAGAACGCGGCGCGCTCAGCCTGGTTGAACGGACGCTCGCTGGTGAACATCTCGACGAGCGGCGAACCAACCGTGATCGTCTCCGTGTTCGTTGAGAGATAGTGGTCGAAAGCCGGCCCGATGATGAGCTTGCCCCCGACTACCCCGATCGAGCCCGTGATCGTGCCCGAGGACGCTACGATTTCATCGGCAAACGCGGACACGTAGTAGCCACCTGACGCCGCCACATCGCCCATCGACACCACAATATGCTTGCCGCGCTCCCGAGCGGTGCGAAGCGCCGCCAGTATTTGGTCGGACGCCACTACTGACCCGCCGGGGCTGTTCACGCGGAAAACAATGGCCGCGACGTCATCGTCAGCCGATGCATCCAACAAAGCCCGCGCGACGCGGTCGCTGTTCATCATCTGCTCGTCGGAGAAGAAGCCGTCCTCCTCGGGGCCGGAGACGATCGCGCCTTCACCCTGAACCACGGCGATAACGCGACCGCTGTTGTGAGGGCGAGGATGGTATTCAGAGAACTCGACGATCTCAGCGCCCTGCGCGCGTTCAAGAGCGGCGCGCTCCGCTTCCTCGGGGCGCCCAACGCGATCGATCAGCTTCAGTTCAACCGCACGCTGCGCGGTGAACGGCGTTGCCTCGATCGCCGCCCGTGCTTCTTGCGCCGTGATGCCGCGATCGGTCGCGATATTCGCCAACATCGCGTCATAAAGGCCATTCATCAGGCTCGTCATCGATTCGCGATGCGCCGGCGTGAACGTGCGCTGCGTCAGCGTGTTCGCAGCCGTCTTGTGCTCCTCACGGGTCTCGAACTGAGCCAGCATGTGATAGCGCTGAAGCGTATCGGCGAGGAACGTCACCTCCGCGGACAGCCCCATTGGTTGGAACTCGCTGGTCTCCTGCAGCCAAACTTCATCACTGTCAGCGATCGCCATGTACCCCGGCATGCTCATACGCACGCTGTCGTTCTGCAAATGCGCCACCACGAACTTGCCTGACGCGCGGAACGCCGCCAGCGCGGCGCGCAGTTCTTCAGCCTGCGCCGTCGGCATGCCGTTGGTGTTCGCGCGAATGTAGATGCCCTTGACCGCGTTGTCGGTGCGCGCCGCGTCGATCCGCGCCAGCACGTCAAGCAAGGCAGGCTCGCCGCCAAGCGCCGCAAAGGGATTGCTCGGCCGCTGATCCATCATCGGTTCGCGCAGATCGAGCGCCAAAACCATTTGCGACGGGTGGGCAGGTTGGCTGCCGGCCGAGGCCGCGATCATCGAAATAAGCAAAAACGGGCCAATGAACAGGAAGAGCACCAGCCCCACCAGCACGCCGGCGACCGTGATC
>DDSN01000006.1:0-49803 GCA_002343395.1 Hyphomonadaceae bacterium UBA2389
ACCGCCGGCTTCCAGCCGGCAAGCAGCACTTTTCTTCTGAGGGCGCCTACGCAGCGGCGCGCGCGCACGCGGGCGCTTTTCGCGGCCGCCCGCGTCTGGGCGCCGTGAGCGCGCGCCCAGCGCTCGCCTCCAGCGCCTTCAACCATTCCGCGCCGCCGAGCGGGCGCCCAGTCGCGCCCGCGCGCCGGAGTTTGCGCATGGCTTCGGCGCCGACGTCGGCTTCGAAAAACCGCGCCAAGTCCCCACGCACGCGTGCGCGCAACGGCTGCGCGCGCACCAAGCTGTCGTCGCGCCCGTCAAGGTGAGCGCGAACGCTGGACCATGGCCAATCCTCCGCGCGCTGCGTTAGACCCGCGCGCACCGGATTGAGACCGACATAGCGGCTCGCTTGAACGAAATAGTCGTCATCCATCGGATAGGAGGCGAAGCGCCCTTGCCACAGATAGCCGGTCCATCGTTCGCGCTTATTGATCTCGTAGGTGTAGCGCCAATGCAGCGGCGCGAGCGCCGCGCGCAAGCCGGCTTCCGTTTTCGGCGTGAGGATCAAATGCACGTGGTTCGGCATGAGGCAGTAACCCCAGCATTCCACGTCGGCCTTCGCGCACCATTCCGCCGCGAGTTGCAGATACCGCAGATAATCGCCGTCTCGGAAGAAGGTTTGCTGCCGGCGATTGCCGCGCTGAGTCACGTGATGGGGCGTCGCCGGCGCGACGACGCGCGATTGTCGAGCCATGAGCGCCTCCAAAATGGAGCGTACACGATTTGTTCCGGCGCGCAAGAGAGGACGTGGAGGGTCTCTTTGGGGGCTGGGCTTAGAAGAGGTGGCGCGCTCCCTCGCCTGGTTTGCAACAACACCAGTCTGGCACATCGATGCCGTTCGGGGGCCGTCCACCCCATCACACGGATTTGTCGGGTGAAAGCGCGCGCCGCCATTTTGGAGCAGGGTGATATGGTCTTTCTACAAGCCGCGTTGAACGGCGACAGGCAGCATGCGGCGGTTCCGAAAAGTCCCGATGCGATTGCTGTGGATGCAGCCGCAGCCGTTCGTGCTGGAGCCCACTCGGTTCATGTTCACGCCTTTGATCAAGACGGCAAGGAGACGCTGAACGCCGCTGCATGCGCCGCTGTTGTGAACGCGATCCGCGCCCGCTGCCCGGGCGTGCCGATCTCGCTGACGAGTTCGGCGGCGATCGTCGCCGATCCAGAGGAGCGCCTCGCCATCATCCAGTCCTGGACGGTCATGCCTGACCTCGTGACCGCAAATCAGGGCGAGACGGGGATTGTCGCGTTGAGCGCGTGGCTGATGGCGCGGGGCGTCGAGATTGAAGCGGGGCTGTTGTCGCCCGCGGACGCGTGCGCGTTCGTGTCGTCGCCGCTGCGCGACCGATGCCGGCGCGTGCTGATTGAGCCGCTCAATCCCGATCCCGCGATTGCGCTGCGCGATGCGGGCGAGATGGAGGCGATCCTGGCGGCGGCCGAGGTCACGCTGCCGCAAGTGCATCACGGGTTTGACGGATCGTGCTGGGCGGTCAACGAGCGCGCACTGGCGCGAGGGCACGGCATAAGAACCGGCCTGGAAGACGTCGCCATCCTGCCGGACGGCGGCGCGGCGCGGGATAACGCCCAACTCGTCGAGACCGCGCGCGCGATGATCCTGGGTGGCGCGCACGGGTAACCCTTGACGGCGCTCCGTTCGTCCGCCGCGCGGGCCGGTCCATCGCAAATCCGGTGGCGCGGGCGGGCCGAGCTGGCTAAGAGCGGCGCAACATCGCGGGGTTTTCTCATGAAGCGTTTCGTCTCGTTCCTGGCCGCCGCCTGCGCGCTGGCCGCGTGCGCCACCGCATCGGCGCCGCTGCCGAGCGCGGGATCGGTCGCGGTCGCGCCATTGCAGTACACGACGCGCACGCTGCCGAACGGCCTGCGCATCTTCGCCATGCCGGACGCCAATACCGCCAACGTGTCGGTGCAGGTCTGGTACGATGTCGGCTCGGTGGACGATCCGGTCGGGCGCTCGGGCTTCGCGCACCTGTTCGAACACATCATGTTCAAGGCGACGCGCAACATGCCGGCGGAGTCCGTGGACCGGCTCACCGAGGACGTCGGCGGCTTCAACAACGCCTCCACCTATGACGACTTCACCAATTACTATCAGGTCGTGCCGGCCAACCATCTGCGCCGCATCCTGTGGATGGAAGCGGAGCGGATGAGTTCGCTGGTGATCGATCCGGCGACGTTCGATTCCGAGCGCGACGTGGTGAAGGAAGAGCTGCGCCAGCGCATCCTGGCGTCGCCGTACGGGCGCCTGTTCGGCTTTTATCTGTCGCAAGCGAATTTCAGCGTTCACCCGTACGGGCGCCCGGGGATCGGGTCGATCGAGGACCTCGACGCGGCGACGGTGGAGGATGTGCGCGCCTTCCACGCCACGTATTATCGGCCCGACAACGCGGTGTTGGTGGTGGCCGGCAATTTCAATCCCGCCGATCTCGATCAGTGGGTGAACGATTATTTCGGCGATATCGCGCGTCCGAACCGGCCGATCCCGCGCGAGTATCCGACCGAGCCGATGCGTACGAGCCCGCGCGCCTACACCGCGTATGCGCCGAACGTGCCGCTGCCGGCGGTGATGATCTCGTATCCGCAACCGGCCTCGACCAGCCCCGATCTGCCGGCGCTGATGGTGCTCGATGCGATCATGTCGCGCGGGGAATCCTCGCGGCTCTACCATTCGCTCGTGTATGACCAGCAGGTCGCGGCGGAGGTGTTCACCAACCTCGAAGCGACGCAGGACCCTGGCGCGTACTCGCTGTTCGCCATCCTCTCCGAGGGCAAGACCGCCGATGAGGGCGTCGCCAGCCTGACCGCGGAGATCGCGCGCATGCGCGATGCGCCAGTGAGCCAGGCCGAACTCGACGAGGCGAAGAACGAAATCGTCACCGCGACCATCGAGGGGCGCGAAACCGCCTATGGCCGCGCCTTCGAATTGGCCGACGCGGTGATCCGCTATGGCGACGCGGCTTATGCCGATCGGTTGCTCGCGGCGATCCAGGCGACGACCGCCGCGGACGTGCAGCGGGTGGCGCGCGCGATCCTCGACGATCAGCGCCGCGTGGTCGTGCGCTACCTGCCGGAGGAGGAAGGCGCGCGCGGCGATACGATCACGACCTCGCCGACGATCCAGGCGCGTTCGCTCACCATCGCGCAATCGGAAATCCCGGTGTTCGCCTTGGCGCCGGAAGGGCAACGCGAAGCGCCGCCCGCGGCGGGGGCGCCGGTGAACGCGCGCATTCCCGCGACCGCGCAACGCACGCTCGCCAACGGCATGCGCGTGATCGTGGCGTCCAATCGCGCGCTGCCGCTGATCAGCGCGGACTTGCGCATCGCTTCGGGCGGCAGCGCCGATCCGGCCGATCGCGCGGGGCTCGCCTCGATGGCGGCCGATCTGCTCACCCGCGGCACCGCCACGCGCGGCGCCACCGAGATCGCCAGTCAGATTGAATCGCTCGGCGCGGAGATATCGTCGGGCGCCGGCGTTGATTCCTCGGCGGTGTCGCTGCAGACGCGCGCCGACCGCGCGCAAGAGGCGTTCACGATCTTCTCCGACGTGGTGCGCTATCCCGCGTTCGCGCAGGAAGAGCTCGACCGCGCGCGCCAGCAGGCGCTCGATGGCTTGCAAGTGGCGCTGAGCGAGCCCGGCTCCATCGCCGGATTCGCGATGACGCGCGCGATCTTCGGCGAAAGCCCTTACGGCGCCATCGCCTCGCCGCGCAGTCTGGCGGCGATCACACGCGCCGATGCGGCGGGGTTTCATGGCGCGCACTGGCGTCCGGACAACGCCGTGCTGGTGATCACGGGCGATGTGTCGAGCGAAGAGGGGTTCGCGCTCGCGGAACGCTACTTCGGGTCGTGGGCCAATCCGCCGGGCGAGCGCCCCGCGCCGCCGAACGCGGACGCGTACGCCGCGCCCGCGCGCACGATTGTGGTGGACTTGCCGGGCACTGGGCAGGCGGCGGTGTCGATGGGCTTGCGCGGCATCGCGCGGACTGACGCCGACTACTTCCCGCTGCTTGTGGCCAACAACGTGCTGGGCGGCGGCTACTCGGCGCGGCTCAACGCGGAGATTCGCATTCGCCGCGGGCTTTCCTATGGCGCGGGTTCGAGCCTGCAGGCGCGCATGGCGCCTGGACCGATCGTGGCGTCAGCGCAGACGCGCAACGACGCGGCGGTGCAGGTCTATGAGTTGATGCGCGCCGAGATCGACCGTCTTGGCGATCAACTCACGCCCGAAGCCGAACTCACCGCGCGCAAGGCGGTGCTGATCGGCTCCTTCGGCCGCAGCGTCGAGACGACGTCGGGACTCGCCGGTCAAATCTCGACGCTGGCGCTGTTCGGGCTGCCGCCAGAACGGCTCGGCAGCTACATCTCGGACGTGAGTTCGGTGACGCCCGACCAAGTGCGCGCCGCGGCGACGCGCTATTTCGATCCCGACCGCGCCGACCTCGTGGTCGTGGGCGACGCCCAGCACTTCTATGCGGGCATCCGCCGGCTGCGCCCCAACGCGGAACGCATCCCGGCGGACGCACTCAATCTGGATGAGGAATCATTGCGTTAGGTGAGGGCGGGTGACGCTTTCCGCCGACTCAGTTAAGGCTCGAATCGCGTGATCCGGCAGGACATCCTTCGAGTCGCCACGGCGGCTTTGGCGCTGAGCGCTCTTTCGTTCGCGGCGGGGATCGCCGGGGATTTGTCCCAACCCCAGCCGGCGAACGCCGGTGTTCGGGTGGTTCTGAGAATCCCGCCTGAAATTCCGGCCAGCGCGTCGGCTCAGGCAGCGACTCCTTCCGTTGAGGAAAGCGCGGACAGAGCGCCCGCTAACCAAGAAAACGGCGAAGAGGCGTGAGGAACTGCGGCTTTGCCGCAACACCGGCGCTGGTCGGTTGCAACACTGTCAAAAAAGCGCCCAGGTCCGAGCGCTCTTCTCCACACGCAATGAGCGAGTCGTCGGGGCCATCTCTGTACGGACGCGGCGCTGCGGCGTTGGCCGCCGCGCTGGCTTTGTCCGCACCGGGCATGGCGGTGGCGCAGCAGCGCACGCAATCCCAATCCTCCGCGCAGCCCGTGCAACCCTTGTTTCGCGAGGCCGGCGCAACGCGCTACTCGACTCCCGATGGCGCGGTGCGTTTCGTATTGGATCGCTCGGGCGGGCGCGCGGCTCTGGTTCGGTTTGAGAACGACCCCGAGGTTCACGTGCTTCGGCCCGTCCTGGCGGCGGGCGGCGGAGAAATCTATCGCACCGAGGACGGCAGCATCATGCTGCGGGTGACGCCGCATGGCGGCATCACCGTGTACACGCGCGCGCTGCGTACAGGCGCGCCCGCGTCCGAGGAAGCGCAGGTCGCGCCGCTCACGCCCGAGGCTGTCGCCTTCGCCGAAATGCAAGCCCGTTTCCGGGCGCTGCAGGCGCAGGCGCGACGGCGTGTTGGGCAGACGGTGGTGTTCGCCGTGCCCGCGCAAATGACCGCGCCGGTCGCGGGGGTCGTGCTCGATGCGGCGGAGCGCGCCGCCGAGGGACTAGCGGCGGCGCCGATGACCAATGTGCGCCGCGTCACCATCACGATCGGCGCCGAGCCGCGCGTCGTGCTCGCGGGCGATCAACTCTTTATCCAAGTGGCGCCGCAGATGGGTTTCGCGGGGCGCCCGTCGTCCACCGCCATTCGCAATGTAGTGACCGGCGAAACGCAAGGCCCGCAGCAATAAGCGGCGCTTACGGCGTCATGCCCTTGACCAGCCGCGTCATCGCACTGGCGCCGACGAGCGGCGCCACGAATGGAATGAAGGAGCACGCAAGGCCAACAAGGAAGATGCTCAAGCCGTAGCGCGCGCGCAGGCGCCGGGCCTCGCTCCATGGCATGCGCCGCACCGCGGCGAGCGAAAAATACTCGCGCCCCATCAGGTAGCCGTTGAGCGCCAGGAACCAGATGATGTTCACGACCGGCACGAACAGCAGCGGCAAAGATAGGATGTTGAGCACAAGAGGCGGCCAGCCGATGCGAAAGCCGTTGGCGAGTCCCTCCAACGGCGTCACCAGACGCCCCGCCGGCAACCCAATTGTTTTCTCAACGCCGGCGGCCGCCACATCAAACAACACGGAACCGACGATCATCGAAATGGTCGGCGCGAGCACGATGGCGATGAGCACGATCAGCGCGCCGCCGAGAACGTCGGCGACATTCCACAGATAACGCACCCAACCTTCCCCCTCAGGGATCATCGGCCAGACATAGCGGAACGCGCCCCAGGCGGCGGCGATGGTGGCGGCAAGCGCGACCACGAAGCAAAGCAGCGCCCACCCGCCAAGGCGCCCGCCGAACACATCCTTCAAACCGCCGGAAATCGCCGTGGGCGCCAGTCTCATGGCCGGTTGCTAGCATGTCGCGCGCTTGACCCCAAGACCATGCGATTTAGGTTGGCGCGCATGGATATGAAAACTCTCCGAGCCGAAGCGCTCGAATGGGCGCGCACGGCGCTCGGCGCATTCGCCGTGTACCTCGCGTTCACCACCGTCGCGTTCGCGCAATACGCGATCCCCTCCGAGAGCATGGTTCCCCACCTTGAGGTGGGGGACCGGGTCGCGGTTTCGAAATTCGCCTACGGCTATAGTCGCCACTCATTGCCTTTTAATCTGGGCGCACAATTGCCAGCGGCGCGCGATCGCCTGTTCGCGGCGCTGCCGCGGCGCGGCGATGTGGCGGTGTTCGTGCATCCGCGCACGGGCGACACGATGATCAAGCGTATTGTGGGTTTGCCGGGCGATGAGATCGTCGTGCGCGATGGCGTGTTGTGGATCAATGGCGAGGAAGCGCGGCTTTCGCCGCCGCATACGCTGCTGCGCTTGGCGCTGCCCGAACGGCGGCGCGAGTTCGCCGAACGCCGCGAGGAAGCGCTTCCGGGCGGGCTCGCCCACGCGGTTCACAATCTCACCAACCATGGCGATTTCGACGAGTTTGGTCCTTACGTCGTGCCCGCGGGCCATGTGTTCGCGATGGGAGATAATCGCGACAATTCGCTCGACAGCCGCTGGAGCGGCATGGGACCGGTGCCGGTCGAGAACCTCATTGGACGCGCAGAACTCGTGCATGTGACCGGCGGCGATTGCCGCGATCACACGGTCGCGTGTCCGATGCCGCGCTGGTTGCGCGCGCCGCACCTTTGATGTCAGCCGCGCGCGCGTTGCACGAGGTAGACGCCGGAAAGAATGAGCGCGGCGCCGAAAAGCGCAAGCGGGCCGAGGTTTTCGCCAAACAAGATCCATGACCAGACCGCCCCCATCAAGGGCTGCATCCAGAGCATGATGGTCGACACAGCGATGGGAAGACGCGCGACGCCGAAGGCGATCAACCCTTGCGCGCCTGCCTGCACGACAACGCCGAGCGCGAAGAGGATGGCCCAGCCATTCGCCGTGGCGGGAAGCAGCGGTTGGTCGATCGCAAGGCTGAGGATGAGCGCGTAGAGCGCGGCGGCGATCGTCGCCGCGAGCATCACCGCGCCAGTGCTTGCGCGACCGCCGATGTGACGCACGATCAGCAAATAACCCGCGTAACCGATGGCGGATGAAAACCCCAACGCGTCGCCATACCAGCCTTCCTCGGCGGAGGCGGCGGGTCCGGCGCCGGCGCGCGCGCGCGCGATCGCGAGCGTCAACGCGCCAGTGAGCGCCAACGCTCCGCCCCAATAGACGCCCGCTCTGGGGCGTTCCTTGAACACGAACCAAGCAAACGCCGCCGCGAACAGCGGCGTCATGTTCGAGAACAAGGTCGCGTTGACGACCGTGGTGTGGAAGAGCGCTTCCGCCCACAGCGACACCTCAAAACCGAAGAGCAAGCCCGCAAGCAGCAACCATGCGGTCTGCGAAGGGCTCGGCGCGCGTCGCGCCGCCGCCGCCCACAGCGCCAGCAAGGGCAGGGCGATCGCGAAGCGCCAGAAATTGGTCGCCTGCGGTCCGAGTTCGGAGAGCCGCACCAGGATGGGCGACAGCCCCAAAAGGGCCGCTCCGCCCAAGGCGGCCATCGCCGCGCCCGCCGTGGTTCGCCCCTCGCCCATGGGCGGCGAAAAACGCCAGTTTGGAATCAGACGCAACCGAGCGGGGGGCGAATCGTGGCGGGCGGACGCCGCCGGGGCGTCGATCCCGGCGCCGCCGCGCTTTTTTCCGGCACCGGAAAAGTTAACGGCGAGGGCGGCCGGCCCCCGCGAAACGCAGCGTCAGCCCGGATTTTGGCGGTCATTTATGGTAAACGGCGGGTGGGTCCGAAGCCGCCGTCACTAAAGGTTTGCACAGGAAAAAATCGATCGCCGCGCCTACCCCATTGACCCTGAATTAACCGGTGGCAACACTACATATAGGGGCGTGCTTCGGTTTGAGACCACAAGGGATCGTGGTTTGCGCCAGAAGCGAGTCTAGTTAACACGGACCTAAACGAGGGGCGGAGAAATGCAGGCACGGGCGGAAAAAGCGGGGGTTCACCGCATGGGCGAGGTCCATCGTGGCAAGCCCAAACCTCTGCGCCCGCTGAAGGTCGTCGAGAAGGTCGTTACGGATGCGAGCCGCGATGCGCTGCTCACCGAGTTCGGCAAGACGACGCTCTCCGATCGCTATCTGCTCCCCGGCGAAAATTATCAGGACATGTTCGCGCGCGTGGCCACCGCGTTCGCCGACGACATCGGCCACGCCCAGCGCATCTATGACTATATCTCCAAGCTCTGGTTCATGCCGGCGACGCCGGTGCTGTCGAACGGCGGCGCCGAGCGCGGCTTGCCGATCTCGTGCTTCCTGAACGCCGTCGGCGACAGCCTCGACGGCATCATGGACACCTGGAACGAGAACGTGTGGCTCGCCTCGAACGGCGGCGGCATCGGCACCTATTGGGGCGGCGTTCGTTCCATCGGCGAAAAGGTGGGCCAAAACGGGCAGACGAGCGGCATCATTCCGTTCATTCGCGTGATGGACTCGCTGACGCTCGCGATCAGCCAAGGCTCGCTGCGGCGCGGCTCGGCGGCGGTTTATCTTGATGTCCACCACCCCGAGATCGAGGAATTCCTCGAAATCCGCAAAGCCGCCGGCGACTTCAACCGCAAGAGCCTCAATCTCCACCACGGCCTCAATCTCACCGACGAATTCATGATCGCGGTGCGCGACGATCTTCCGTTCGCGCTGCGCAGCCCGAAGAACGGCGAGGTGCTGAAGCACGTCAACGCGCGCAAGCTCTGGCAGAAGATCCTGGAGCTGCGCCTGCAGACCGGCGAGCCCTACATCATCTTCTCCGACACCGTGAACAAGCAGATGCCGAGCCACCAGAAGAAGCTCGGCCTCAAGGTGCGGCAATCGAATCTGTGCAGCGAAATCATGCTGCACACCGGCATGGATCATAACGGGCGCGAGCGCACGGCAGTGTGCTGTCTCTCCTCGCTGAACGCCGAGACGTTCATGGAATGGGAGAAGGAGCCGCAATTCCTGGAAGACGTGTTCCGCTTCCTCGACAACGTGCTGGAGGACTTCATCCAGCGCGCGCCGCCTGAAATGGAACGCGCGGTCTACGCCGCGATGCGCGAGCGCAGCGTCGGCCTTGGGCTGATGGGCTTCCATTCGTTCCTGCAAAGCCAGAACGTGTCGATGGAATCGGCGATGGCGAAGGTGTGGAACAACCGCATGTTCCGCCACATCCGCCGCGGCGCCGACGCCGCTTCGGTGAAGCTCGCGCAAGAGCGCGGCGCTTGCCCGGACGCGGCTGAAAACGGCGTGATGGCGCGCTTTTCGCACAAGCTGGCGATCGCGCCGACGGCCTCGATCTCGATCATCTGCGGGGGCACGTCGGCGGGCGTCGAGCCGATCCCGGCCAACATCTACACGCACAAGACGCTGTCGGGTTCGTTCGCGGTGAAGAACCCCTATCTCGAGAAGCTGCTCGAGGAGAAGGGCAAGAACACCGAGAGCGTATGGTCCTCGATCCTGAAGAAAGAGGGCTCGGTGCAGCACCTCGAGTTCCTCACCGAGGACGAGAAGGCCGTGTTCAAGACTGCGTTCGAGATCGATCAGCGCTGGATCGTCGAACTCGCCGCCGACCGCACGCCGCTGATCTGCCAGAGCCAGTCGCTCAACATCTTCCTGCCGGGCGATGTCGATAAGTGGGACTTGCACATGCTGCACTGGATGGCGTGGGAACGCGGCGTGAAGAGCTTGTACTATTGCCGCTCGAAGAGCGTGCAGCGCGCCGGCTTCGCGGGCGACGAAGGCAAGGCGGACGCCGCCGAGACCTTCGACGCGCCGGCGGAAAAGACCGACTACGAAGAATGTCTGGCGTGCCAGTGAGGCGTTGATCGCTCTGGGTTGGACTGAACGAAGCGCGGAGGTCGCCCTCCGCGCTTTTGTTTGGCGCGAAGGGAGGAGCAGGAAGACTGTTATTCGGCGCAACATTGGGCGTGTTCAGGTTGCGGACCGACGGGCGATGTGTCGAGGCAAGAGCCGCCTCGCGATCGCCCGCGTCACGCGTCTGCGCCGACAACACAGATCGACACCGCCGGAGAGGATCCTAGCGATCCAGCAACTTCATGGACTTCGGGTTCTTCGTGTGCCGCCCTGTGTCGCCGCCGCCCCAAATAGTGCTATCCTGCGCGCGAAGGAGCACCGCTCATGGCCAATGCCGTCCTCGATAGTTTCATCCGCGAGGCGCTCAATCGCGGCGTCACGCGCGAGCGGGTCAAGTCCGAACTCGTCGCCGCCGGCTGGACCGCGCGGGAGGTCGACGCCGCGCTCGGCGAATGGGCGGCGAGCGATATCGGCATCGCCGTGCCAAAACCCAAGGCCTATGTGAGCGCGCGCGAGGCGTTCCTTTATGTGGTGCTGTTCCTGCTGCTGGGCGTGGTGGCGTGGAATCTGGGCTCGCTGCTGTTTGCGCTGATCGACACCGCCATCCCCGACGCGCTCGACGTCAACCCGTACGCGGTGGAGTTCCGCGAACCGCAAATCCGCTCGGCGATTTCCGGCCTGGTCGTCGGCGCGCCGCTGTTCGCCTGGCTGGCGCTGCACATCGCCAAGCAACGGCGCACCAATCCGGCGATGCAGCGCTCGCGCGTGCGCAAGTGGCTGACTTACATCACGCTGATCATCGCGGCATGCACGCTGATCGGCGACGCCATCGCGCTCGTCTACAGCTTCCTGTCCGGCGATCTGACCGCGCGGCTGGCGCTGAAGCTCTTGGTGATCGGCGCGATCGCGGGCGCCATCTTCCTTTACTTCATACGCGACGCGGAGCGCGGAGACGAACATGACCAAGCGTCTTGATTTCGGCGTCTGGATCGCGGGCGCGAGCGCGCTGGTGATCGCGGGCGCGGTCGTGGCCGGGCTTATGGTGGCGGGCAATCCCGCCGACGTGCGCGCCGAACGCATCGACGACGCGACGCTCGCGCGGATGAACCAAGTCGCGTCCGCGGCGCAATGCGCATTCACCTACACGGGCGAAGTCCCTGGTGATTTCGCCGCGATTGAAACGGCGCTACGCGAACGCAGGCGCGCGGTTCCGGCGTGCGATCATCTGGCGTTTAGCGTCCGCGACGGCGGGACCATCGCGTACACGCCGGTCCCGCCCGAGCGGATCGAGCTCTGCGCCGTGTTCGAGCGCCCGTCGCGTGGCCTGATGCCGGCGGCGCAGGGCGTGCAGCCCTTGGTCATCGGCACGGATTTCCCAGAATTGCGCGAGCCGCGGCCGCGCGCGGGCCGGCATTGTTACAGCGTGCGGCTCGTGGATCAGGCGCCGGCGTCGCCTTGATGCTGTCCGTCTGTGGCGCGGTTGTAACTTGAGCGCGATCAAGGCGCGGTGTCAGCTGAAGCCCAGAGTGAAATAAGCGGGGGTGTGTGCAAGCGGAGAACGCGATGGCGCGCGCCAAGAAAACTGCAAGCGCTCCGGCCGGGGACGGCATGGGGCTGATTCAATTGATGCCGTTTCCAGCGCTCAATCCCTGGAATTGGTGGGCGCTCGCCGCGCCGCGCAACGCCGCGCTTGCGTCGCTGGCCGCGGCGGACGCCGCCCTGCACATGATGCGCAACAGCGCGGATGTGATGCGCACGGCGCTCCGTGCGCAACAGGACGCCATGCTCGCGACGTTGCAGGCGGAGTTGGCGCCGGTTGAGCGAGAGGCAAGCGCCGCCGCGTCGGCCGCCGATGCGCCGGTGGAGGTCGCCGAGCAGGAAACGCCGGACTTCTTCACGCCCATGGTGGAGGCGACGCGCGCTTACGGGCGGGTCGGCAAGGCGTTCATCGTGGCGCAGCGCAACACCATGCGCGCGTTCGCGGAGGGCGCGAAGCCCCACTAGGGTTGGCTCACGGCTTGCGCCAAAACCGATAGGTCGTCAGCACGGAAAAGCCTTCGCTTTCGTACAGCGCGATGGCGGGCGCGTTGTCGGCTTCAACCTGCAGGAACGCATGGCGCGCACCGCGGGCCGCGGCGTCGGCGAGCAGTGCGCGCACGGTCCGGCGCGCCATGCCTTGGCGGCGCGCTTCGGGCGCCGTGCGCATGAGGAAGAGGCCGGCGAGCTCCGCCGTGCCCGCCGTCATGCCGATCGCGAGCACGGCGCCGTTGCGCTCGACACATCCAAAACAGGCGGGCGGCGGCGCCCGCAGAGCGATGGCGCGGCGTTCGTCGTATTCGGCGGCGTCCTTGGCGGTGCGCCTGAGCACGTCGTCGAAGGCGGAGGGCATGGTTGCGGAGAGCGCGACGGCAGGCTCCGCGGGCAGCGGCGGCAGCGGGCGCGTCATGACGTACGTCGCGGCCACGGGCGCATAGCCGCGCTGACCGAGCGCTTCGCCCAATTCCGCGGGCGCGCAGGCGTTATCGGTGAGTTTGAAGCGGGGAGGCAGCCCGCGCGCCGCGTACCAGCCTTCGGCATGGGCGATGGCGGCGTCCAACGCCGCCCCGCCGGTCCACTCAAGCGGCCATACGGCGTTGACCCGCCCCGTGACGCCGCCCGACGCGAGATAGAACCAACCGTTGTGACGCTCGGTGATGGCGGCGGGCCACGCGGTTATGGTCGCGCGCTCAATATCGCGCGGGGTCATGCGCGCGCGTCCACCAATCTGACGATGTCGCTCATGATCGCCGTGATCTTGAAGTCCTTCGGCGTGTAAACCGCAGCGACGCCCATCTGCCTGAGCGCGAGCGCGTCGGCCGGCGGGATGATGCCGCCGACAATAAGGGGCACGGCGTCCATATCCTCCGCGCGCATCAAACGCACGACCTCCTGCACAAGGTCGAGATGCGATCCCGAGAGTATGGAAAGTCCCACGGCGTGGGCGCGCTTCTCTTTTGCGGCGGCGACGATCTCGCGCGGCGTCAGGCGGATGCCCTCATAGTGGACCTCCATGCCAACGGCGCGTCCGCGCGCCGCGATTTGCTCCGCGCCGTTGGAGTGGCCGTCCAGGCCTGGCTTGCCGACCAGGAGCGAGAGTTGGCGACCGAGCTTCTCCGACAGCGCCGCCACGTCTCGCTTCACGGCCTCAATATCATCGCCGCCGGTTTCGATCACGAGCGCGACGCCCGTCGGCCCGCGATATTCCCCATAAACCGCGCGCAGCGCCTGGGACCACTCGCCGGTGGTGACGCCGGCCTTCGCGCACGTCAGCGACGCGGGCATCACATTGCGGGCTTCTTGCGCCGCCGCCTGCAACGCGGCTATCGCGGCTTCCGCCTCGGCGCGGTTGCGTTGCGCGCGCCAGGCTTTCAGGCGCGCGATCTGGTCTGCTTCCACCGAGAGGTCCACGGTTTGAATGGACTTTTCTCCGGCTTCGAGCGGCGAGGGCTCCGCTTCGGTAAAGCAATTGACGCCGACGACTTTCATCGCGCCGCTTTCGATCGCCTCCACGCGCTGACGATTTGACTCAACCAACGCGCCTTTCATGGTCTCGATCGCGGCGGCGGCGCCGCCGAGCGCTGCGATGCGTTTGAGTTCGGCGCGCGCGCCTTCCGCCAATTCAGCGGTTTTGGCTTCAATCACCTTCGAGCCTTCGAAGACATCCTCGAATTCCAGGAGATCGGTTTCGTAGGCGAGGATTTGTTGCATCCGAAGCGACCATTGCTGGTCCCACGGGCGCGGAAGACCGAGCGCTTCGTTCCACGCCGGCAACTGCACGGCGCGCGCGCGCGCGTCTTTGGAGAGCGTCACCGCGAGCGTCTCAAGCAGGATTCGGTAGACGTTGTTCTCGGCTTGATTCTCGGTGAGGCCGAGAGAGTTCACCTGCACGCCGTAGCGAAAGCGGCGGGCTTTCTCGTCGGACACGCCGTAGCGATCCCGCCCGATCTCATCCCACAGGCGCACGAACGCGCGCATTTTGCAGGTTTCCGTGACAAAGCGCAGGCCCGCGTTCACGAAGAAGGAAATGCGGGAGAAAACGTCGTTGAACTGTTCCGCTGGAACCTCTCCGCGCGCCCGTATTTCATCCAACACGGCGATCGCCGCTGCGAGCGCGTAAGCCAATTCTTGCGCCGGCGTCG
Source organism: Hyphomonadaceae bacterium UBA2389 (assembly GCA_002343395.1). GTDB lineage: Bacteria > Pseudomonadota > Alphaproteobacteria > Caulobacterales > Aquidulcibacteraceae > Vitreimonas. The sequence continues at coordinate 14,536 of DDSN01000006.1, forward strand.
CGCCAGCTTCCTGCAAATGATAAGAACACACGTTCATCGGATTCCATTTTGGAATCGCGTCGAGGCTCCAAGCGATTGTGTCGGCGGTGAGTTTAAGCGAAGGCGCGGGCGGAAAGATGTAGGCGCCGCGCGAGAGATACTCCTTAAGGATGTCGTTCTGCGTCGTGCCTTGGAGTTTGCCGAGGTTTGCGCCTTGCTCCTGCGCGAGCGTCACGTAGAGCGCCAGCAACCACGCCGCGGGCGCGTTGATGGTCATCGACGTGTTCATGCGGTCGAGCGGAATGCCGTCGAACAGCGCGCGCATGTCTCCCAGGTGGCCGATGGGAACGCCGACCTTGCCGACCTCGCCGCGCGCGAGCACATGGTCGCTGTCGTAACCGGTTTGCGTCGGCAAATCGAAGGCGACCGATAGGCCGGTTTGGCCCTTGGCCAGGTTGGTTTTGTAGAGCTTGTTCGATTCCGCCGGCGTCGAGTGCCCGGAATACGTCCGGAAGATCCAAGGCGGGTCAGGTGCGTGTTGGAAAGCCATCGGTGACCAAGAAACATGCGTTGGCCGCATCCGGCAAGGCGAATGTTGCGATGCAGCATGCAGGCGCTGCTCTGGCGGTGGGTCAAGGCGTGGCGTACGACAGCCCAAAATAGCGCGGCTTCGCGCTCTGGGAGAAACCATGACCTATGCCGCCATCACAGGCTGGGGCGCGTGCATGCCGCCCGCCGTGCTTACAAACGCCGATCTTTCAACCTTTCTCGATACCAACGACGAGTGGATTTTCTCCCGCACGGGCATGCGCGAGCGGCGTATCTCGCACGTCAGCGCAACGGAACTCGCAACGCTTGCGGCGCGCCGTGCTTTGGCGTGCGCGGGCCTCGATCCGGCTGACGTGGAATTGATCGTCTACGGCAGCTGCAGCAATGACGAGCAGGTGCCGAACACGGCGTCCGCGGTGCAACTCGCGCTCGGCGCAAAGCGCGCCGGGGCGATGGATGTGAACACGGCCTGCACGAGTTTTCTCTATAGCCTCTCGACAGCGAGCGCGATGATCCGCACCGGCGCCGTGCGCAACGCCGTCGTCATCGGCGTCGAGATCATCGCGCAATACATTGACTGGGAAAATCGCAATATCGCGGTCTTGTTCGGCGATGGGTGCGGCGCGGTCGTGGTGCAGGAAAGCGCGCGCGAGGAGGGCGTTCTCGCCGAGCAGCTGGGTTGCATCGCAGACGCGCGCCAGACATTGCGAATCCGCGGCATGGGCGCGGCCTACGCCAACCAGGGCGTCACGCTCGGCAGCACGTTGATCGACTTCGACGGGCAGGAAATCTTCAAACGCGCGGTGAATGGCATGGTGCAAGCAAGCGCGGCGGCGATGGCGAAATGCGGCGTGACCGCCGATGACATCGATCTCGTCGTGCCGCACCAAGCCAACGCGCGCATTATCGAGGCGATGGCCGCGCGCGCGGGACTGCCAATGGACAAGGTGGTGCTCACCGTCGACCGCTACGCCAACATGAGTTCGGCGACGGTTCCGGTGGCGCTGGCGACGGCGCTGGAGGAAGGCCGCGTGAAGCCGGGCTCGCTCATTCTGTTGCCGGCGTTTGGGGCGGGGCTCACCTATTGCGCGCACGTCGTGCGCTGGGGCGAGCGCGTGACGCCGATACAAACGCTCAGCGACCAGCTGCCGCTCTGCTCGCAATCGGCGCTCGAAATGGTCAACGCTGTCCGTGCGCGGAAGGCGAGCCAGGCCGCCGCTTCAACGCCTGTCCTTGAAGCGGCTCGGTTCGCCGACATGGGGTGAACGGGTTCGCGAGGCATTGACGCCCCGCCGAAATGATGGCCCATTGTGCAGTGCAGCATGAGGCGAGGGCCATGGCGCAGGCGAACCTGAAGGCCGTTAAGGACATCTACGAGGTCGGCGAGATCCCGCCGCGTTTTCACGTTCCGGAGAAAATGTGGGCTTGGGCCATTAGGCGCGAACGCCATGGTCGGCCCGCCGCCGCCATGCAGGTTGAGCAGGTGCCGACGCCGACCATCGGCGAGGACGAGGCGCTGGTTCTCGTGATGGCCGCGGGCGTGAATTACAATGGCATCTGGGCCGCGCTGGGCGAGCCGATGTCGGTGTTCGACGTCCACAAGCAACCCTTCCACGTCGCGGGGTCGGACGCCTCGGGCATCGTGTGGGCGGTGGGCGCCAAGGTGAAACGGTGGAAGCCGGGCGACGAAGTCGTCATTCACTGCAATCAAGACGACGGCGACGACGAGGAATGCAACGGCGGCGACCCGATGTTCTCGCCGAGCCAGCGCNNGCGCATCTGGGGCTACGAGACCCCGGACGGCTCTTTCGCTCAATTCTGCCGCGTGCAGGCGCGCCAGCTGATGCCGCGACCGCAGCATCTCACATGGGAAGAGAGCGCCTGTTACACGCTCACGCTGGCGACCGCCTATCGCATGTTGTTCGGTTGGCGGCCCAACGTGCTGCGCCCGGGGCAGAACGTCTTGGTTTGGGGGGCTTCAGGCGGGCTCGGGGTTTTCGCGACGCAATTGTGCGCGGTCTCCGGCGCGCATGCGATCGGCGTGGTTTCCGACGATAGCAAGCGCAACTATGTGCTCTCGATGGGCGCCAAGGCGGTGCTCAACCGCAAGGACTTCAATTGCTGGGGGCAGTTGCCGAAAGTGAACGGGCCGGAGTTCTCTGCCTACATGAAGGAGACCCGGAAGTTCGGTAAGGCGATTTGGGAAATCACGGGCGGCAAGGATGTCGACATCGTGTTCGAGCATCCTGGCGAAGCGACGTTTCCGGTTTCGGTGTTTGTTGTGAAGCGCGGCGGCATGGTGGTGATTTGCGCCGGCACATCGGGCTTTAATCTCACCATGGACGCGCGTTTCCTTTGGATGCGTCAGAAGCGCGTGCAGGGCAGCCACTTCGCGCATCTGTATCACGCCGCCCAAGCCAACCAGCTCGTGGTCGACCGCCGGATCGATCCGGCGATGTCGGAAGTGTTCCCATGGGAGCAGATTCCGGCCGCGCACGAAAAGATGCTCGACAACAAGCATGCGCCGGGAAACATGGCCGTGCTGGTGAGCGCGCCGCGTTCGGGCTTGCGCACCTATGAGGATGTGCTGGAGGCCAGCGCGACGCGGGGGTAAGCGCGGGGACGAGATATAACTCTGCCGCCAGGGCGTTGACGGACGCCGCCGATACGGCGCTAATCCCCCGGCAAAATTGGGGGTCGAATTCGATGGTGCGCCTTTTTCTCGCGGCTTGCGCCGTAGTGCTTGCGGCGGTGGCGGGGTTGGTCGGTTACCGGACCTACGCCTTTACCGCGCCGCCGCCGCCGCCCGGCGTGCAGCTACCGGATGTCGCGGGCTACGCCATCGATCGGGATCGCGCCGCGGCGCGGCTCGCGGAGGCGGTGCGCTTTCGGACGGTCTCGCTGACCCAACCGGGCGATGATCGCACGCCGTTCCTTGAGTTCCACGCCTGGATGCAGCGCACCTATCCCGCGTTCCACGCGGCTGCTCAGCGCGAGGTGATCGGCGATTTGTCGCTGCTCTACACCTGGGTGGGCAGCGACCCGGCGCAACCGCCGCTGCTGTTGCTCGCGCATCAGGACGTGGTGCCGGTTCCCGACGAGACGCGCGCGGCGTGGCGCGAGGATCCATTCGGCGGCGCCATTCGTGATGGCGTGATCTGGGGCCGAGGGGCTAACGACGACAAAGGCTCGCTCGTCGCGCTGCTCGAAGCGGCGGAGCATTTGGCGGCGCAGGGCCGGCGCCCGACGCGCACGATCATTCTCGCGTTCGGGCATGACGAGGAAGTCGGCGGTCGCGACGGCGCGCAAAAGATCGCCGGCCTGCTGGCCGAACGCGGCGTGCGCGCGTGGTTCGTGGTGGATGAGGGCATGGCCGCGCTCGATCACCATCCGCTCACGGGCGGTCCTGCTTCCATGATCGGCATCGCCGAGCGCGGTTTCGCCACCATGCGCATTCGCGCGACGGGGCGGCCGGGCCATTCATCGATCCCGCCGCCGGAGACGGCCGTGTCGCTCGTGTCCGAGGCGGTGGTGCGCGTTCACGACATGCCGATCGAGCGCAACCTCGAAGGCGGGCCGGCGCTTGAGATGATGCGCGCCCTGGCGCCGGAATTGTCGCTGACCAACCGCATGGCGGTGTCAAACGAATGGCTCTTCAGCCCATTGCTGCAACGGCAGCTCGCGGGCAATGACACGGCGCGGGCGCTGCTTGGCACGAGCGTGGCGCCGACCATGCTCCAGGCGGGCGTACGGCCGAACGTGTTGCCGGGCGAGGCGACGGCGATGGTCAATTTCCGTCTCCACCCGCGCGACACCGCCGCCGATATCCTGGCGCGCGCGCGGACGGAGGTCACTGATCTCGCCGGCGTAGAGTTGGATTGGGCCGATCCGCCGCTGGATGCATCCGCGGTCTCAAGCACGACCTCATCGAGCTACGCGCTTCTTGCCGGCTTGTCGCGCGCGATCCTGCCGGATGCGCCGGTCGCGCCAGGCTTGGTGCTCGCGGGCACCGACTCGCGCCACTATGGCGACGTGGCGGAAAACGTGTACCGCTTCGCGCCGATCCTGCTCAGCACTGAAGACCTTGAAGGCATTCACGGCGACAATGAGCACCTTTCGGTCGATAATCTCGATCGCATGATCCGGTTCTATATTGGCCTGATGGAAGCAGGAGCGATGCAATGAGACGGTCCATTCTAGCGGCGGCGCTGCTTGCGCTGGCGGCTTGCGCGCCGGCGGAGGAGGTCAAGGAGAGCGCGGGTATGACCAACAACGCCGTGCCGGCGCCGACGCCCAGCGATGTGGCCGTACGCATCACCGCGGAACAGGCCGGTCAACGCGTCGAGGTGGCGGTCAATCAGCGCTTCGCGGTTGAACTCGTCGGCGTGCCGACGGCGGGCTACATCTGGGCGCCCGCGCAAATGCCGGCCTTCGTGCAACGCGCCGGTGAAGCAAGCGGCAACACCACCCAGCAACAGAGCCAGCCGGGGTTCGTCGGCGGCAACCATTGGGAGGTGACGATGTTCGTCGCCACGCAGGCCGGCGAAGGCGAAATCGTGATGGAGCAACGCCGACCCTGGGAAACGAGCGAACCGCCGGCCGATGTGTTTCGTGTGACGGTGGTGGCGCGGTGAAGCGGCGTCTTTCCGCGCCTGTGAAGCGAGGCGCGCGGTAGCGGTTCAAACGCGTGCTTCTTCTTCAGACCCTGGTCTATTTCGCTGCGCTTGCCGGCATTGTCGCTGGCGCGTTCGGGTTGATCTACTTCGTAGGCGGCGCGCTGAACCGCGCGCGGCCTCGCGCCCTGCGGCTGCGGCGCGCGGTTTTCGCCGCCCTTTGCCTGTGCGGCATCGTCGCATCCGCGACGCTGGGCTTTGTCGGCATCGCCGCGATCCTGTATTACGCCTCGTCATGACGGCCAGCGTTCGCACTGAACGCCAGCCCCTACCTTTCCGGAATGCGGCATGACTGAACTGCTCAAAGACATCTGGTATTTCGCCGCGACCTCGAAGGAACTCGCGCGCGGCAAGATGTTCCGCCGTGAAATTCTGGGCGAGCCGGTGCTGCTTGGGCGCGACGGCGAGGGGCGCGTTTTCGCCATGCGCGACATCTGCCCGCATCGATCGGTTCCGCTATCGTCTGGGCGCATCGTGGAGAACGCGGGCGTGCAGACGGTGGAATGTCCGTATCATGGCTGGCGCTTCGGCGCCGGCGATGGCGTGTGCAAGCAAATCCCATCCTTGGTCGACGGACAACCGTACGAGGCGAACCGTATCCGGGTGCGCCATTTCCCGACGCACGAAGCTTATGGCATCGTGTTCATCTATGTCGCCGCTGACGCCCGTTTCGAGGGCGAACCGCCGCCGCCGCCAACGTTCGCCTTGGACGATTTCCGCGAACCGAAATTCATCATTGATCGCATCTTCGCGGCGAACATGGACAATGCGGTTGTCGGCCTTATGGACCCCGCGCACGTGCCGTACGTGCATAGTCAATGGTGGTGGCGGCCGCCGAGCATGGCCAAGAAGCTCAAGGAGAAGCGCTTCGTTCCGCGCGAACGGGGATGGGCGATCGAGCGGCACGCGCCGAGCGGCAATTCGCTTGGCTATCGTCTGCTGTTTGGCGGCGCGGTGACGACAGAGATTTGCTTCATGCTGCCCGGCTTCCGTTGGGAGGTGGTGGAGAACCCGACATCGCGCCTGTTCACGCTAACCTGCCTCACGCCGGAAAATGAGAACGCCACGCGCATCACGCAGGTGACCTACTGGAAGAACGCGCCGCTGCTCGACGTGATGAAGCCGATCCTCATCCCGGCAGGCCGCGAGTTCCTGGATCAGGATGGACGCATGGTTGATCTGCAAAACGAAGGCTTGCGCTACGCGCCTTCGATGCTGTGGATCGACGACATCGACGTGCAGGCGAAATGGTACCTGAAGCTCAAGCGCGAGTGGGCGAAGAGCCGCGAAGAGGGACGAGAGTTCGTCAATCCGATCGAGCCAACGACGCTAAGATGGATGAGTTAGGGGTGGCAATGGTCGCTGAAGGCGAAAATGAACCGCCGATGCGCCGCGTGCGCCCCTGGGTCGCGGCGTTGCTCACTTTCGTCGGTCCTGGACTGGGTTTCTACTACGCACGTCAACCCAGAGCGGCTGCATTTTGGGCCATTGCAAGTGTTATCTTAAGCATCGTGCTTGCAGGCGCCGCGTTAGCCTACTTGCTGACCGCGAGCGAAATCTCCTCCGATCTTGTAACATGCATTGCGAATATCGCCGGGTGGGTGGTTGCAACAATTGTCGCAATTGTTGCATGGATCATGGCGGCGCGCACGCCCGAGGTGAAGCGCTCGTCGCCCGCGCGTCTATTTGGCTATTTGGCGGTGTGGGCGCTGCCGTTCCTCCTTTCATTGATACTCGCGTTTGGGATTCGCTCACTGTACGCGCAACCATTTCGGATTCCATCGGCGACGATGGAGCCAACGCTGCACGTTGGCGACTACATCCTCGTCTCAAAGTCGGCCTACGGATATGGGCCATACACAACGGCGCCCCTCGTTGGCCTTATGGCGCGCGACCCCAATGAGACGCGAGCGCCCGAGCGCGGCGATATCGTTGTATTTCGCCCCGTTCCGGAGCCAGATAGAGACTTTGTCAAACGCGTTGTCGGGTTGCCGGGCGATCGTATTCAGATGATCGACGGCGTTCTGCACATCAACGGCGCGGCGGTTCAATTGCAGGAGTTGGGCGAAGTGGAGGCTTCCTACGGGGGAATGCCCGGTCGCGCTCACGCCTTCCGCGAAACGCTGCCCAATGGCGTGAGCTACACAGTACTCGATGTTGGTGAAACCGAACTCGACAACACACGCGAGTACGTCGTGCCGCCGAACCAATACTTCATGATGGGCGATCATCGCGACAATTCGGCGGATAGCAGGGTGTTTGTCGGGTTTGTGCCAATCGAAAACATTGTCGGCCGCGTCGAGCACATCGTGCGGGGCTCTGAATCAAGGCGCTCTAACTAAACTTCCCGATCGCCGCGAGCACCTGCGCCAAGTCAGTTTTGGTTAGCGTACCAGCTGAGCGCAGCACTCGCCCGGGTTCGATGGTCGCCAGCTTCACGGGACGGACCAAAGACGCAGCAGGCAATCCGGCGCGCTTCAAATCGCTGATGGGTGTGTCATCCGCGCGCCGTCCGCCGCGGTCACTTGTGATCATCGCAACCCAAAGAACGCCGTGTTGTCTTTCGAGCGCCGGTTTGGAGATAACGACAGCGGGTCGGCGCTTCTCGGCCAATCGGTCGCTGTACGGAAACGGCAGGATCAGGACCTCGCCCTGCGCGAACGGCACGGTTCAGAGGTCCCTGTAGGCTTCGTCGTCAGCCTCGGAAGCCCATTCGTGAAACGTTGCGAACGGATCGTCATCGATCGCCGCCTTTTCGATGCGCACACCCTTGGGACCATAGTCGAATATCAGGGTGTCGCCGGGGCGCACGTCCAGTTGTTCCCGGACCGCCTTGGGCAGAACAAGTTGGCTCTTGCTTGTGATTTTCGCAGTTGCCTTTGCCATTGGTAAGACAACTTACCGTCTTACAGCCGGTTGTCAAGCCGGTTGATCCAGGGCAACGCGGTTACGCGATCGGCCTATAGGAAGCCCCATGTCCCACTTCGAACGTCACCTTGTCGCCCGCGTGGGCTGGTTGCGAGCGGCGGTGCTTGGCGCCAACGACGGCATCGTTTCGACGGCGAGTCTGATTGTCGGGGTCGCGGCGGCGTCGGCGTCGCAAGGCGAAGTGCTGACCGCCGGCATCGCGGGGCTGGTGGCGGGCGCGATGTCGATGGCGGCCGGCGAGTATGTCTCGGTGAGTTCGCAGTCCGACACCGAAAAGGCCGACCTCGCCCGCGAGCGCAAGGAGTTGGCGACCGACCCTGAGTTCGAGTTGGAAGAACTCACGCAGATTTATCAGTCGCGCGGCCTCGAGCGCGACCTGGCGCGGCAAGTCGCGGTGCAGCTAACCGCGAAAGACGCGCTCGCCGCCCACGCACGTGATGAGCTCGGCATCTCCGAAGCCACGAGTGCGCGCCCAGTGCAGGCGGCGCTCGCATCCGCCGCGGCCTTCGCGAGCGGGGCGGTGTTGCCGCTGGCGGTGGTTCCGTTCGCGCCGCTCGCGCAGATGCCATGGATAGTTTCGGTTGCGGCGCTTTTCTTCCTGGCTGCTCTCGGCATCGCCAGCGCGCGGACAGGCGGCGCCAACGCCCGCGTCGCCGTGGTCCGCGTGGTGTTCTGGGGCGCTCTCGCCATGGCGGTGACCGCCGTGATCGGGGCGATATTCGGGGCGGTGGTGTGACCTCTTCGCAAGTGCGAAAGGCTGCTCTAGGCTTTCCGATCGAGAGGGCTTCATGAGCATGGATACGCTGCTTCTGCTGGACCGATGCATTGACGTAGCGGAAAACTACACGCGAAGCGCGCGCGCGGCGGTGAAAGCGCGGGTGGCGAGCGACCGCGCGGCGATGGATCGCGAGCAGCACATCGTGCATGGGCTCGCATGGGTGGCGACCTACGCTGAAACGCTGCGCGAGGTGCGGGGCTGGGCGAGGGCGCTCGCCGACAACGGCAAGCTGGGCGAGACAGAGCAATTGCTCTGCAAGCTGCTCGCGGCGGAATACGGCGCGCAATTGTCGGGCGGCGTCCCAATGACGCAGCTGGAAATTGTTCGTCCGTCCGACTTCGGCGTCGCCGCGCCGGATGTGGTCGCAACGATCACGACGGCGGAGAAGGCGCGCCTCGCCGCGCTGCTTCACGATGCGCAGGGCCGCGCGACGGTTGAAGACGCCAATCTCGACGCTGATTTCGAGATGATCCGCGACCAGTTCCGCAAATTCGCGGACGATAAGATCATCCCGTACGCGCACGCTTGGCATTGCCAAGATGAACTCATCCCGCTCGACGTGCTCAATGAGATGGGCGCGCTTGGCGTGTTCGGGCTCACCATACCGGAAGAATACGGCGGCTCCGGCCTTGGCAAGACCGCGATGTGCGTTGTGTCGGAAGAATTGTCGCGGGCCTGGATCGGCACGGGTTCGCTTGGCACGCGCAGCGAGATAGCGGCCGAACTGATCATGATCGGCGGGACCGCCGAGCAAAAAGCCTACTGGCTGCCCAAAATCGCGAGCGCGGAAATCCTGCCGACGGCGGTGTTCACCGAGCCGAATACGGGATCGGACTTGGGCTCGTTGCGCACGCGTGCGGTTCGCGACGGCGATCATTATGTCGTCACCGGCAACAAGACTTGGATCACGCATGCCGCGCGTGCTGACGTGATGACGCTCCTGGTGCGCACGGATCCCGACACGAGGGGCTTTAACGGCTTGTCCATGTTGCTCGCGCCAAAGCCGCGCGGCGACGCCGCGACCCCGTTTCCGGCGCAAGGCATGTCTGGCGGCGAGATCGAAGTGATCGGCTATCGCGGCATGAAGGAGTACGAGATCGGATTTGACGGCTTCCGGGTTCCCGCCGCCAATCTTCTGGGCGGCGTCGAGGGGCAGGGCTTCAAGCAATTGATGGCGACGTTCGAATCCGCGCGCATTCAAACCGCGGCGCGCGCTATCGGGGTGGCTCAGAACGCCTTGGAGCTTGGTCTAAAATACGCGATCGAGCGTAAGCAGTTCGGTCAGGAGATTTTCGCCTTCCCGCGGGTTGCGGACAAGCTGATCATGATGGCGGCCGAGATCATGGCGGCGCGCCAAATTACCTATTTCGCGGCGCGACAAAAAGATTCCGGCAAACGCTGCGATCTCGAGGCGGGAATGGCGAAGCTGCTGGCCGCGCGCGTCGCGTGGGCGGCGGCGGATAACGCGCTGCAAATTCATGGCGGCAACGGCTTTGCGGTTGAGTATCCGATCAGCCGCGTGCTGGCAGACGCCCGGATTTTGAACATCTTCGAAGGCGCCGGCGAAATCCAAGCGATGGTGATCGCGCGGCGGTTGTTGGAAGAAGGGGCGAACTAGAACATTTTCCGACGAAGTGGATGCCGGTTCGGCGTAAGAAAATGCGACCAAACAAAAACCTAGAGCCCCGATCCGATTGAATAGGATCGGGGCTGGAGCGAAGGCGCCCTTTGCAGCGCGCGCGCCCTGCGCCATAAGGGCTCCATGCGATCACTCCGCGCCCTTGCCGTATTCCTCGCGCTTGCCGCGTGCGCGCCTCCGCCGCCGACGGCCTACGCCCCCGGCGTTGAGCAGAACTTCATGCGCGCTTGTGAAGCGCAAAGCACCGTGCCTGGGCTGTGCGCCTGCACCTGGGATCGTATCGAGGCAGGCATAGCGCCGGCCGATTTCGCGGCGCTTGAGGCGCTGCCGGGGCCGGAGCGGCAAGCGCATCCGTTGACGCAACAGATCGAGGGTTACGCCTTGGCCTGTGGCGCGGACCTGGATGGCGAAGTCGAGCCGGCGGCGCCGTGAGTAGTTTCGGGCTGGAGAAGGGCATGCGCCGGATTTTGACAGCACTATGCGCGTTGGCCGGGGCCGCGGGCTGTGGCCAGAATGCGCCCAATGTTTATCCCGATAGCGCGCGCGAGCGTTTCGAGCTGTCGTGTCCGGCGGAAAGCGCTGCGTGCGCTTGCACGTGGGACAAGATCACCCGCGCCATGCCGTATGACGAATACGAAGACGCGCTGGCGCGGTTCCGAGACACGGGGATGATGGATCCGCGCGTCACGCGCGCGCGCACGCAATGCCTCGAGCATCACGAGTCCTAAGCGATCATTGGGCGCCCCAAGGCGGCGGAGGCGGATCGATCGGGCGTGTGAGATCGAACTCGACGCGGAAATGGCGATTGGGCCGGCGCAATTCGTACGCGAAGGTCTCGCCCGGTTCGATCTCGATGCTCCAGACGTTTTCGATCGAGGCCGGTATGCCGCGGTTGAGGAACAAATCGCGCGAGAAGGCGTCAGCCGGAAAGTCTTGATGGTTCCGCGCGCCGGGAGAGTTTGTGTCCCCGCCGTATTGGGTAAGGGCGTCTTCAGCGCCGTCCTCGTGCCGGTGATCGTGCTTCAGGCGAAGCGCCCCGTCCAGTCGCGTGATGACCCACGTTCGTGAGCGGTCTTCTCCAACATGGAAGGGGATGCGCACTTCATCTCCAGCGCAGCTGCGCACGTGCATGACCAAGCGTTCCCCGGCAAAGCGGGCGTCGGCGGGGTCGCTCGTGGTGACGCGTCCCTCGAAAGCCCGCCCGCACAGCGGCGCGAGACTTTCAAAGAACATGTCACGTGGCGACGATTGATGGGGCGTTGCGCATGCAGACGCCGCAAGGCAGACCAACAGAACGCGTAAGCTCAGGGTCATGGCGTGGGCTCCGGCAGCATTTCCAGCGCGATCTGCTCTTCCACAGTCCAGCGTCTTCTTATGACCGAGAAGCGTCCGCCGCGTACCAGCACCTCGGGTGAAAGCGCGCGCGCGTTGTATGTCGACGCCATCGTGGCGCCGTAAGCGCCGGCGCTCATGAACGCCACCAGGTCGCCGTCGTTCAGTTTTGGCAATGCGCGATTGCGCGCGAAGGTGTCTCCTGTCTCGCAGATCGGGCCGACAACATCATAGGTGAGGACATCTTCCGCGTCGGCGGGCGCGCGCGCTGGCTTGATGTCATGGTAGGCGTCGTAGATCGCGGGGCGAATAAGGTCGTTCATGCCGGCGTCGAGGACGAGGATCGGCCGCCCCGGGCGCTCTTGCGTGCGAATGACCCGCGACAGCAACACCCCCGCATTGGCCGCTATCGCACGGCCTGGCTCGATCGCGAGCGCGACATCCAGTCCAGAGAAGACGCGCGTGATCATGGCCGCATAGGCGTCAGGCGAAGGCGGCGCCGGTTCGTGAAAGTAGGGCACGCCCAGGCCGCCGCCCAAGTCGACGCGCGTCACCTCCATGCCCGCGGCGCGCAGGCGCTCGACACTGATGCGCAGCAAACGAAACGCGGCTTCAAGCGGGGCGAGATCCTTGATCTGGCTTCCGATGTGGACGGCGAGTCCCTTGGGCGAGAGGTGCGGATCGGCGGCGGCGCGCGCGTACAGCGCTTCCGCTTGGGCTATGGAAACGCCGAACTTCGCATCGCCGCGGCCGGTGGAGATTTTTTCGTGCCCGCCGGCGCCGACATCGGGATTGACGCGGATGGCGACCGCTGGGCGGGCGTTCCGCGCGGCGGCGAGCCGCGATAACGCATCCAGTTCGGCGATGCTCTCGACGTTGATCTGATGAACGTGTTTCTCGATCGCGAAGGAGAGCTCGTCCTCGGTCTTGCCCACGCCGGAGAAGATGATGCGATCGTGCGGAACCCCGCCTTTGAGCGCGCGCATGATCTCGCCGCGACTGACGGTGTCAGCGCCGGCGCCGCGGCGCGCGAGCGTTTCAATGATGGCGATGTTGGCGTTGGCTTTTACCGCGAAGGCGACAAGCACATCGCGCGGCGCGAAGGCGTTCTTGAACACGTCGAAATGGCGCTCAAGCGTCGCGCTCGAATACACATACGCCGGCGTGCCCACCGCTTCAGCAATCGCCGAAAGCGGAACCTCCTCGCAACAAAGCTCACCGTTTCGATAATCGAAATGATGCACTATTGGCCGGCGCCGGTTTGGTACTGCGCGCAGCGTGCGTCTTGCGGTTCGTTGCGCGCGGCTTGTTCGGCGCATTCGCGGCGAATGGCGTCTTCGCGGTTCCAGAGGGGATCGGGGCGCGCGAGGTCGCCCTTCACGCCGCAGGCCGAGAGAAGCGCGAGCGCCGACAGGGCAAGCAGGATGCGGCTCATTTGAACATCTCCCTCCAGCGTTCGATCTGTTCGCGGACGCGCTGCGGCGCGGTTCCGCCATAGCTATCCCGGCTCTCGACGGATTTTTCAACCGCCAACAACGTTCGCGCCGCCTCCGAAATCCGTCCATCAACAGCCTGGAGTTCGCCGAGCGGCATTTGAGCCAGTTCGGCGACGCCGAGTTGCTCCGCGCGCCGAACGATGCGGCCAGTGATTTCATGAGCTTCGCGGAATGGGGTCTTCAACTCGCGCACCAGCCAGTCAGCCAAATCGGTGGCGGTTGAATAGCCGCGCGCCGCCGCGTCGCGCATGGGCGCGCGGTTGAAACGTATGGTCTCGATCATCCCGGTCATAGCGGTGAGCGAGAGGCTGAACGCATCGAATGCGTTGAAGGTGAGCGCTTTGTCCTCCTGAAGGTCCTTCGCGTAGGCGAGCGGCAGCTTCTGGACGATCGAATTGAGCGCGGCGAAGTCAGCGCCGATGCGCGCGGCCTTGGCGCGAATGAGTTCAGCGGCGTCGGGGTTGCGCTTTTGCGGCATGATCGAGGAGCCCGTCGACCACCCATCGCTCAATGTCGCGAAACCGAACTGCGGGCTCGTCCACAGCACAAGCTCTTCCGCCAAGCGCGAGAGATGGGTGGCCGCGATCGAGAGATTAGCGAGGGCGGCCAACGCGAAATCGCGCGATCCCACGGCGTCCAGCGAATTTGCCGAGGGCGCATGAAAGCCCAACGCGTTGGCCGTACTGTCGCGGTCGATGGGGTAGGAGGTTCCAGCCAGCGCCGCCGATCCAAGCGGGCACTCCCAGGCGGCTTCAAGCGCGGCGCCAATCAGCCGCACGCGATCGCGCTCCATCATGGCGACATAGGCGAGCAGATGATGGCCCAAGGTGATCGGTTGCGCGGTTTGAAGATGCGTGAACCCCGGCATGACCCAATCGACATGGGCTTCCGCCTGGCGAAGCAGTGATTTCTGGAGGATGCGGAGGCCATCACCTGTTTCGCGGCTCGCGCGCATCACCCAGAGCTTGAAATCGGTAGCCACTTGGTCGTTGCGGGAACGGGCCGTGTGCAAGCGCTTGCCAGGCTCGCCGATGCGTTCGGTGAGGCGCGCTTCGATATTGAGATGAATGTCTTCCAGGGCGGCGGAAAACGGGAAGACGCCTGAGGCGATTTCCGCGGCGATCTGATCCAGGCCGGCCTGTATCGCTTGATTGTCTTCGGGCGTAATGATGCCGCGCGCGGCGAGCATGTCAGCGTGCGCTTTCGAGCCTTCGATGTCTTCGCGCCAAAGGCGCTTGTCGACGTCGATCGAGGCGTTGATCGCTTGCATGGCGTCGGCGGGTTGCGCCGCGAAACGGCCGCCCCACATCGCTTGGCCGCCGCCCGAAGAGTGTTGAGACGAGGCATCGGACGTGGACACGAGAGCAAGCTCCTCTGAAACGGCCAAGCCGTGGGCGTTGTGGGCCGCGTTGGCGATGCTGGCTGCGGGATTGGTTGCGCTTCTTTACGTGCTTTTCGCCGCCGCTTCCAAGCCCGAAGCAGACGGCGGACTGATGCATTTTGCGACAGGTGAAATGCGCGCGCTGGCGGTCTTGCCCGATCCGCCGCCCATGTCGGGGCGGCCGCTGAAGGACGCCCAGGGCCGGGAAGTGCGCCTGAGCGCGTTTTCTGGCGAGGTTCTGGTCGTGAACTTGTGGGCGACGTGGTGTGCGCCTTGTATCGAGGAGATGCCGACCTTGGGGGCGCTCCAGCGGCGCATGGGCTCGCGCTTGCGGGTTATCCCCATCAGCGTCGACACCGAGGGCGACCGGGAAAAAGCCCAGAGCGAATTGGCGCGGCTTTCCGGAGGATCGCTGCCGTTCCTGATCGATATCAGCCGTGGCGTGCTGTTTGACGTCCGCGCGCCGGGCATGCCGGTGACGATCGTTTACGACCGGCAGGGGCGCGAGGTCGCGCGCTTGGCGGGCGGCGCGGACTGGAATAGCGAGGAGGCGGCGGCGCTCTTGGAAGCCGTGTTGTCCGGAGAATGAGCGTGACGCCTGTGCTGGAAACAGAACGGCTGCGCCTGCGCGGGCATACGCTGGCCGACTTCGAGCCTTGCGCCGCCATGTGGGCGGATGAAGGCGTCGTTCGCTTCATCTCTGGCAAGCCATCGTCGCGCGAAGAGAGCTGGGGGCGCATTCTGCGCTACCCGGGGATGTGGGCGTTGCTCGGTTTCGGATTTTGGGCTTTCGAGGAAAAGGAGACGGGGCGCTTCGTCGGGGAGGGCGGCTTTGGAGACTTCCAGCGCGACATCACGCCCCCAATCGCGGCGCCCGAGCAAGGATGGGCGCTTGCGCCGTGGGCGCACGCGAAAGGCTACGCCACCGAGGCCATGCGCGCGGCGACGGCGTGGGGCGAGACGCATTTTGGGCGGCGCGACTTCATGTGCATCATTTCGCCCGAGAACACGCCATCGATCCGCGTGGCTGAAAAGCTAGGTTATCGCGAGATCGCGCGCACGACTTACAAGGATGCGCCGACGCTCATGTTCCAACGAAATCCCTAAAGGTAGGGCGAAAGCGCCAGGCGCACGCGCGAGCTTTGCGCGAGCACCTGCTGGTAGGTCGCCGGCTGTGGCGGCGCCGAGCTCGCCGGCCACAGCGAGACAAATCGATCGAGTTCTGCAACCGCTTCTTGGTAGGCGCGTGCGTTGCGGCCGCGCAGGCCGTTGGCGTGCGCGGTGAGCGCCTCGCGCGCCGCCAGCGCGGCGCCAAGACTATGCTGGTATTCGATGGGATCGACGGCGCCGTCCACCATGACGTGCTGGTAGATGCCCGCGGCGACATCAACGAGGCGCACAATCACTTCCGCCTGATTGGCGTCGACGTCGGCGGCCCGAAACGCCGCGTCGCTCTCGCGTAGGGCGAGCTCCAAGGCCGGGCGTTCACCCGCCATGGCGGCCCGGCGTAGGGGCGCGACATCTAAGCTGCCGAACTGGTCAGTCGCGGGGTCATACACTTCCATGACCCCTTGCTGGATGAGCGTGCTCGCCGCGGCGACGTCGCCGGTGTCGCGCAAGACATGTTCCGCGATGAGCACGAAACCACGGAGATGCTGAATGCGTAGCGCAGTCCGATCGGCGCCCTCCAGGCCCGCATAGGCCGTCGCCACCCCGGCTTCGCCGTGCTCGCCGCCGGCCTCGCCGATGGACGCTTCACCCGCCTCGCCGCCGCCCGCCGAGACCGCGGCTTCGCCCGCCTCACCGTGCGCCGCGTTCTCGCCCGCTTCTCCGCCGCAGGCGGCCAAGCCCAGCACCGCCGCCACGCTGGCGCTGCGCCAAAGCTTGTATTTCCAGACGATCATGTGACCGCTCCAAAATGAAATGCGGCGCGGACCCTGGACTAAATGCGAATGGCTCGCAATAAGGAAAAGTCATGAGCGTGATTTTGCAGCGTGTGCTGGAGCCGGAAGACCTCGACCGCGTGCGGGGAGAACTCGCGGCGCTTGTCTGGAAGCCTGGCAAGCGCACGGCGGGATCGACGGCGAGGGCGGTCAAGGAGAACCTGCAGGCCGACGGCGGCGATGCTCGTACAGTCGCGCTTGAGCGCTTCGTGCTGGAAGCGCTGCGCCGCCACCCTGTTTTCGAGAGCGCGGCCAGACCTGCGCGGATCACCCGATTGCTGTTCTCGCGCTATCTGCCGGGCATGACCTACGGGCCGCACACGGACGACGCGCTCATGGGCGCGGGCGAGGACAGGTTGCGCACCGACCTCGCGTTCACGGTGTTCTTGGCGGATTCCAACTCGTATGAAGGCGGCGAACTCGTCGTTCAAAGCCCGCTTGGCGAGCAGGCCGTGAAATTGGAAGCGGGCGACGCCATCGTTTATCCGGCAAGCTCCATCCATTGGGTCGCGGAAGTGAAGCGTGGCGAACGTGTCGCCGCGGTGGGCTGGATCGAGAGCTTCGTGGCGGATAGCGCACAACGTGAGATTCTCTTCGATCTCTCAATGTTGCGCGCCACATTGCGCCACAACGCCGCCGACGCGGCCGCGCTCTTGACGCTCGATAAGTCGATCTCAAACCTGCTGAGGATGTGGGCGCGCTAAGGGTTATCTGATCAAGCGGATGCCGACTCTAGAATGGTTCGGCGCCCCTTAGGACCACACGAACGGACGGGTCGTCGTCATCCACGGCGGGCCGCGGCGTCAACGCAATCCACGAGAACAGCAATCCAGAGACCAGGGCGGTCGGCAAGCCAATGACCAGCGCAAGCGGTGCGACCGCCGGCGGCGCGGCCGATTGCGTTCCGAGCATAGCGTCCAACGCGCTCGGCCCGATCAACGCGACGCACGCGGCGGCGATAAGAACGTGCAAGAGCACGACCCGACGCGTCTTAGGCGGACGTCCGGTCGCCCAGCTTGTCGCGAGCGACAGAAGCGCCAGGACAAAGGTCGCGACCTCGCCCAGGATGATGAGGCGCGCTTCGGCGCTTTCCCAGCCGACGAGGGCGCAGGGCCACGCGATCGCCGCGGCGAGCGCCGCCGGGGTCCAGATGACAGCCGGCCGCCGCCATGCGAGCGGTGGGATCCGCTGGGGCACGATGAACGTCATGGCCCGCACTTTAGCCCGGAAACCGCCGCCGTCACTTCTGGTTCTGCTCAGAGGCGCCTCATGCCTTGCGCCTTCGCCGGGCGGGCATTAGGCCAACGCAGGGGATAGGATCACGCATGCGCATTGTGCTGTTGGCAATCATGGTTGGTTTGAGCGCGTGCGCGGCAAGCGGTCCCCGGGACGATGGTCCGGGCGCGTGGCCGTTTCCCGTTGAACGAGGATCAGCCTTGCCGCCACCGCAGGAGAGCGCGCGCAGCGCGGCGCCTCCGGAAGGACGAGGGCCAGCGGGCGTGGATTTTGGACAGTGGCGCGCCGCCGAACCCGTGGCGTATGCGGCTTCGTTCCAGACGCAAATTCGCGCGCGCTATGGCGCTCTCGATCGCGGCGCGATGCGCGCTGATCTTGAGCGCAACGGCTTCGCCTGCAGCGAGGACGGCCGGCTCGATTGCCGCATCGAGATCATGGAGCGCGACTGCGCCTACGACTGGTATGTTGTGCTGGAGGCAAATCGAAGCGAGCCGGTCGCGGGCTTCGACCAGATGTGTCTCGGCGCTAGACGAGGATGACCGTGATGAAGCGCGCGGGATTGGCGGTGATTGCGGCGCTGGCCTTGAGTGGGTGCGTGACGCCCACATCGGGCCCAGGATCGTCCGCGAGCGGCGGGATCCCTTCGACGCCGGTTGATCTGGGCGCGTGGCGCACGGCGCCGGAAGCCGCCACCCTCGCGGCGTTCAGGACGCACATAGAGAGCCGCTATGCGGTCGGGCTCGCGCTCGGCGCGGTGAGCGCTGACCTGCGGCGCAACGAGTTCGCTTGCGGGGACGCGCCGCCGCGCACCGAGGCGGGGCGGGGCGATCCTCCAGCGCAAGTCTGCAGGCGCACGATTTCACAGAGCGGATGCACGCACACGTGGCAGGTGCACCTGTTTGTCAGCGGCGCGGATGGGCGCATCGCGCGCACGCGCCCGCTATACGATCGCCGCTGCGGGGGCGATGGCCTATTGGGTGGGCCCGGCTAGGCGCGGCTCAAAGGGTTCGGGCGGCGCACGGGTCGGCGTTTCGTCCGGCATCGCCAGCATCGCTTCGATGTCGTCCGGCTCCAGCACCAGCGCGGGGACAAGGTTGATGTTGATGATCGCGTTGGCGCCGCGCAACCGTGTGAGCGCGGCGCGCCCCGTGATCATAGCGACCGGCGCTTCCGCTCCCATGACTTCGACAGCGCGCTCGGCGCTGGTGAAGATGAGGCAGGCGCGCAGACCCGGCCGCAGCTCGATTTGACGTGGCGCGGCGCGCGGATCGGGCGCGGCGAGCGCCAAAGCAATGGTCGACGTGAGAAAGCGGCGACGGAACGCGGGACGCGCGGCTTCATCGTTCAACGCGTTGACAAAGGCGTGCTCCAAAGCGTTGCGGGGCTCGATCGGCGTCGGCCCGATGCTTACGGATGCGGGCGTGGGCGCTTCGTTCGGCGCGGTTTGAGCGAAGGCGCTTGGCGCGGCAAGCGCCGAAAGCATCGCGGTGAGCAGGCTGCGCCGTTCCATGGCCGAAACTCCATCCCCTTCCGTTCCGATGGATTTGCTTTGGCCGCAGAGCAAGGCCACATAAGGGCGAATGGACGACCTTTACCATTCCAGGGTGCTCGAATTGGCCGCCGACATCCCGCACGTGGGGCGTCTGGAGCGCCCGGATGGAGCGTCGACGAAAGTGAGCCGGGTCTGCGGCTCGGTCGTTACGGTTGAGCTGAAGCTCAAGGACGGCGTGGTGACCGATATCGCGGTTCACCCCAAGGCGTGCGCGCTTGGTCAGGCGGCGACCGCCGTGCTCGCCATGAACGCCGTTGGCGCCAAGCCGGAAGAAATTCGCGCTGCGCGCGAAAGTCTGCGCGCCATGCTCAAGGAGGGCGGCGCGCCGCCGACGGGACGTTTCTGGGAGTTGCGTCATCTGGAGGGGGTGCGGGATTATCCGCCGCGGCATGCGTCGACGATGTTGGCGTTCGATGCGGCGGTGGAGGCTTTGGAGCGGGCGCATGCGTGACTTGTTTTTGGCGGCGTTGTTGGTTGGCGGGTGCCAGCAGGCGCCGTCGCAGGAGCCCGCACCGCCAGCCCCCGTTGTTCCCGTGACCGCGCCCTTGTCGCTTGAGGCCTTGCGCGCCGATCCGGACCTTTACGTGCGCGAGCGTTACTCCGACGGCCAATTGCCTGGCGCCTTGGAGAGGGATCTGCGCGCGCAGGGGTTCACCTGCGCGCCGCGCGGCGCGACGATCGAGTGCTCGATGGCGCAGGCCGCCTTCGCCAGTTGCTTCGATGTTTGGGACGTCACCCTGGAGTCTACCGGTTCGGTTGGCGTCGAGGTCAACCGGCGCTGCATGGGCGCAACGCCGCCAAGTCAGCGTTGAACGCGGGCTAGAATCCGCTTTGCGCTTGTCAGGCAGGGCGGTAGCGTTTCCCCCTCAAAGTCATGAGGAGCGGGCGATGCGTTGGATATTGTTGCTTTTGGTGGTCGCGGGGGTAGCCGGCTATTTCACGCGTCCGGAAGAGCCCGCCATGCGTTCGGCGGCGGAAGCAGTGCTGAGCGATCCCGCCACGCTAGGCGAACTCATGCAGGGGGTTGGCGCGCAAGTGGCGGGCGATCGCCAGTACAACAACTATTACGTCGCGGCGAAGTACACGGTGAGCCTGAGTGATGCGCCGGTCGTCGAGTGTTGGGGCGCGTTCACGCAAGTTCAGTGTCAGCGCGTGGAGGAAGCGGCCCAATAGGTTGAGTCCGCCGCTGGGCTCCTGTATATAATCGCATCATGCTTTGGCGTTTGGCCACCACGACCACTTGGTAGAGCCGGCGGCGCGAGATCGGGCGCGCCGCAGCGGCGGTCGTTTGGGCCCGATCACTTGTACAAACATCGCCGTAGTTCAATCATGTCGCCGAGCATTCCAGCGCGCGGCCTTTTGGGCCTTATCCAAGTGTATAAGTGGACGCTGTCGCCCCTGATCGGACGCCAGTGCCGCTACCTGCCGACATGTTCTTCCTATGCCGCCGAGGCGATCCGAACCCACGGGGCTTGGGCGGGAAGCTGGATGGCGGGGGCGCGGTTGTGCCGCTGCGCGCCGTGGGGCGGTTCGGGTTGGGACCCGCCGCCGCAAGAGATTGAAAAGAACGCTTGGTGGCGGCCATGGCGCTATGGCGACTGGAAACGCGGTTATCGCGCACCGCCGACATGCTCTTCCGCGAGCGCGGAGGCAAAGGATCTAGCATGAGCATTTCACTCAAATTTCCCGATGGGGCCGAGCGGAGTTACGACGACGGCGTGACGCCGCTGGCCGTCGCCGAGGGCATTTCAAAGTCGCTCGCGAAAAAGGTGGTCGCGGCGAAAATCGACGGCGCTTGGTGGGACTTGACGCGTCCGCTTGAGGGCGGCGGCAAATTCGAACTGGTTATGCGCGACAGCGCCGATGGCCTCGACGTGCTGCGCCACGACGCCGCGCACGTGCTGGCGCAAGCTGTGCAAGAGCTGTTTCCCGGAACGCAGGTGACGTTCGGTCCCGTTACGGAGGACGGCTTCTACTACGACTTCGCGCGCGAAGAGCCGTTCTCGACGGATGACTTCGAGAAGATCGAAAAGCGCATGCGTGAGATCGTCGACGCCGATCTGCCGATCGTTCGCACGATCTGGGAGAAGGAGAAGGCGGTCGCCCACTTCAAGGCGCTGGGCGAAATCTACAAGGCCGAGACGATCGACGAGGTGATCAAACCCGGCGATCCGATCACGATCTACAGCCATGGCGACAAGTGGGGCGATCTCTGTCGAGGTCCGCACCTGCCGTCCACGGGGCGGCTGGGCAAAGCCTTCAAACTGATGAAGCTCGCGGGCGCATATTGGCGCGGTGATCAGAACAATCAGCAGCTGCAGCGCATCTACGGCACGGCCTGGGCCGACGAGAAGCAACTCGAAGACCATCTGCATCGCCTCGAAGAGGCCGAGAAGCGCGACCACCGCAAGCTCGGGCGGCAAATGGATCTCTTCCATATGCAGGAAGAGGGGCGCGGCATGGTGTTCTGGCATCCGAAGGGCTGGACGCTCTGGCGGACGCTGGAGTCCTATATCCGTCGGCGTCTCGAAAGCGCGGGATACGTCGAAGTGAAGACGCCGCAAGTGCTCGATCGCGTCTTCTGGGAGCGTTCCGGCCACTGGGACAAATATCGCGAGAACATGTTCGTCTGCGAAACAGTGGAGGAGGAAACGCTCTCGCTGAAGCCGATGAACTGCCCAGGCCATGTGCAGATTTTCAAATTCGGGCAGAAGAGCTACCGCGACCTCCCGCTGCGCATGGCCGAGTGCGGCGCTTGCCATCGCTACGAGCCGTCGGGTTCTTTGCATGGGCTCATGCGTGTGCGCGCGTTTACGCAGGACGACGCGCACATCTTCTGCCGTGAGGACCAGATTGAAGACGAGGTCGCGGAGTTCCTTAAGCTGGTGCGTCTGGTGCATGGCGATTTCGGTTTGATCGCCACGCATATCAATCTGGGCACGCGCCCTGAAAAACGCGCGGGCTCGGACGAGTTCTGGGACAAAGCCGAAGCGATGATGGCTAACGCTGCGCGCAAGGCGGGCATTGAGCCGAAGATCGCGGAAGGCGACGGCGCTTTCTACGCGCCCAAGCTCGACTTCATCGTGAAGGACGCGATCGGACGCGAGTGGACCTGCGGCACGATCCAGCTTGACTATGTGCTGCCGGATCGGCTCGGCGCGGAATATGTCGGCGAGGATGGCGCCAAGCATAAGCCGGTCATGTTGCATCGCGCTATCTTTGGATCGTTTGAACGCTTCATCGGCATCATCATCGAGAATTATGCCGGCGCCTTCCCGATGTGGCTCGCGCCAGTGCAGGTCGTGATCGCCACCATTACCCAGGACGCGGATGGATACGCCAATGAGGTCGCGGCGAGGATGCGCGCGGCGGGCCTGCGGGTTGAACTCGACCTGCGCAACGAAAAGGTCGGCTACAAAATCCGCGAGCACTCGCTGGCGAAGACGCCGGTGATCGCGGTAGTCGGCAAGAAGGAGGCGGAACAGGGGACGGTCGCTCTGCGCCGTCTCGGCGGCGAGACCCAGCAGGTGGTGGGTCTGGAGGAAGCGCTGGCGGCGCTCGGGAACGAGGCCCTGGCGCCTGACCTGCGGCGGACGCCGTGAGTTGGGGGCTGTTGGGAAACCGTCCCGAAGCGGCATCCTTTCGTTTTCTTAAGTAGCGGACGCCCTAGACGAGGGCCCTCGAGGCGGTCAGGATGACTGTCTCGAGGGGATCGGTCGGAGAGACGGTTGGACAAGTTTCCATCCCGCGAACGGTCCGCGGCCACTGCCTACGAGCCGCGCGTGTCCGCTATCGTGGTGGTCCAGAACGTAGCCGCCAGGCCCTCGGGACGGGCGCAGCTTGAACTTTGTTTGCGCAGCGTACTGTCAGAGCCGCTGGTCGATGAATTGATCCTGGTTGATCCTGGCGCCGATGCTGAAACAGCTTCAGCGTTGCGCGCTTTCAAGGCGGATCGGCGCGATGTGAAGTTGGTGGTCGCGCCAAGCCGGAAGAGCGTGGCGGCGTGCGCCAACCTTGGCGCTGAGCACGCGCGTGGGCGTTGGCTGCTCTTTGTGGACCCTAATGTGGTTTTGCAGCGCGGCGCTGTCGCCAGGCTGACGGCCCTCAACAGCAAGGCGCCTGAGCTCTGGGTCGCGGGCGGGCGACTGACCGACACCGAGGGGCGAGACCGCGCCTCGGCGCGTACCCGCACGCTGAATGGGTTTTCGCCCTTGGCGGTCACCCTTGGCGGGTTTGATGCGCGCCCAACGCGCCGGCGTGCGGCGGCGGCGACGCGGGTTGGCGCGGTGTCGGGCGCTTTCATGCTGACGCCGCGCGCGGGTTTCGCGAGTCTCAATGGTTTCGACGAAGATTTCGCGACGGACGGGGCCGATCTTGATTTTTGCCGCCGCGCGGCCGAGGCGGGCGGTGCTGTGCTCTTTCATCCGCAGGCCGCGGGCGTTCAGTTCGGGAGCGCGCGTCGCGGCAAGCGCTTCGTGCAAGGCATGTCGTTGTTGGCGCGACGCAGCGCGCGCACGCCGATGGAACGCGCGTTTGCTTTCGCGGCGCCGACAACCTTGGCGCTCGCGCTTTGGCTCAAAAACTTCGTTGCTGGCGAGCCGCGCGGTCAGTCCGGGCGTTCGCTGCTGGGTTCGATCTTACCGAAATAGAGCGTCGTCTGTTCGCCGCGACCGAGCGCCATGCCGCGCACGGGTTGATCGGCGGGCGTGAACGCGAGTCCCCGCGCTGCAAGGCGGTCCTGAACCTCTGACAACACGCGCCCTTCGATCACGATGGTTTCTCCTGCCGCCGCGCGTTCAGCGGCTTCAGGGGGCTCGACCAGGCGAATGGAGGTTTGCGTTAGAAAAACGAGGCTGGGCTGTGTGTAGCCGACAACCCAAAACGCCTCGTTTGCTCGCGGGGTCAAGCGCGCGCGCGTGAGCGCGGCCACGGTTTCCGCGCTGACGAACAGCCCGCGCGCTTGCGGAACGAGTTGCTCGCGCAGTCCAAACGAGAAGGCGAGGCCGCAGCCGACCAGGATAGCGGCGCGCACCGCGGGCCGGCGAAACATGGAGAGTCCAACGAGCGCGGCGATCAGCAAGGCGCCGCCGAGAAGCGCCGTGCCGATGATGCGTCTCAGATCGGCGCCGCTATCGCCGGGGATGAAGGTTGAGACAAAGGCGAAGAGGGCCACGATTAGAGCGCCCGAGACGCCGAGCAACACGGCGCCCATCGGGTGCGTTGTTCGCCATGGCCGACCGCGCATCGCCATCAAGCCGGCGCCGCACATGAGCGCGATCGCGGGGTAAGCGGGGAGCGTGTAGTGAACGAGTTTCGTGGGCAAGAGTTCGAACGCCAGGAATGTCGCGCCGGCCCATGCCGCGAGAAATCGCAGTCCGGCATGGGACGGGTCGTTGCGGGCGCGGCGCGCCGCCCCCCAAACGAGCCGCGCGGCCGCGGGTAAGGCGTAGGTCGCCGGGAAGATGAGCAGGGGCAACAGTAGCGTGTAATAGCCTGGGAAGCCGCCATGCGCGTGATCGCCGCCTGCGATCTTGGGCGCGAGCTCATTCTGGAGCAGCGCGGCGTAGAAACGGCCTTCGGTCGCGTGTCCAATGGCGATCATCCAAGGCAGCGCGATCGCGAGCGCCAGCGCTGGTCCGCCCCACCAAGCCAGCGGCTTCATCCACGCCAAGCGCCTTTCCCAAAGCGCCAACGCGCCAAGCGATAGAACGACGATCGCGGGGGGCACCGGCCCTTTCACAAGCGCGCCGCACGCGAGCGCGCTCCAGAATACGAGGGCGACCAGTCGTTCCTTGGCGACGCCCACGCGTAAGCGCGCGGCGGCGGCCAGCGCAAGCGTGGTGAAGCCGACCATCACGGCGTCCGTTTTCGCGGTCATGCCTTCCATACCCGCGAGCAGACCCGACGCATAAAGCAGCGCGCCGATGAGCGCGGCGCGCGGCCCCAGCAAGGCCGTCCCGCCCCATAAAGCCGCCAGCGCGCCGATGACGAGTCCAAGGACAGACGGCAAGCGATACGGCCACGCGGTATTCAGGCGAGGGGTGAACGGCTCGGCGATGTGAACCGACGCCGCCTGCATCCAGTAGATGCCGACCGGTTTGCGGTTGCGCTCGGCGTCTTGAAGCCGGATGCGCACATAGTCGCCCGTCTCCACCATCTGACGCGTGGCCTGCATGAAGCGCGACTCGTCGATGTCCATGGGCGGAAACCGAACGATGCCGAAAAGGCCGGACGCCAGCGCAACCAGCCCAACAAGCACGTAGGCTCGCCAGCCTCGGGCGAATTGGTCGAAAAGCGCGGTGGAAACGGGCGCGGCCATGAACCATGGTGCTTTTAGAGGGGGGCGGCTGATTTGTCTGCGTCGGCGCGCGCAGCCCATGCCCTCGCGTCCGCGGGATTTACCCGCTAAAGAGCCGCCGTCTTATCGTCCGAGGTGCGTCAATTGCCGGAGAAGGTCGAGTTTAGCGTGGTTGTGCCGGTGCATGACGAGGCCGGCAACGCGGCTGGCCTCGCGCGCGAAATCGCTGCTGCGCTCGAAGGGCGTTCCTACGAAATGATTTTCGTGGACGACGCGAGCCGCGACGACACCCGGGAAGAGCTCGTGGCGTTGAAAGCCGCGCTGCCGACGTTGCGGCTTGTCGGCCATCGCCGAAACGCCGGGCAGAGCCGTGCGGTGCGGACCGGTGTGCTGGCCGCACGGGCGCAGATTGTGGGCACTCTGGATGGCGACGGTCAAAACGACCCCGCCGATCTGCCGAGGCTGCTGGCGCGCCTTACCCGGCCCGACGCCCCGGCTAACCTCGCCATGGTCGGGGGGCAGCGCACCAAACGGCAGGATTCCTGGAGCAAGCGTATCGCCTCGCGTGTCGCCAATCGTGTCCGGCGCGCGGCGCTCAAGGATGGCGCAAACGACAGCGGCTCCGGGATTAAGGTCTTTAAAAGAGACGCTTTTCTTCTGCTGCCGTACTTCGATCACATGCATCGTTTCATGGCCGCCCTGATGCAACGAGAAGGCTATGCAGTGGAGTATTTAGAGGTTAACCATCGTCAACGGGGCGCGGGTCGCTCCAAGTACACCAACCTGGGCAGACTGGCCGCAAACATGTCTGATTTGTTCGGCGTCATGTGGCTTCAAAGCAGGGCTAGGCCGCCTGGGGGTATGGACGAGCTATGAGCAAAGATCCGCTGAGCACTACCAATCTCGCGGTCGCCGCAGCAGCGCGGCGGCGTGGCGCAGCAAACGAGGGGAGTCCCATGGGGGCCATTTTCAACGTTTTTCCGCTGATCCTGATCCCAGTCCTGACCTATAACATCTGGGCTTTCGGGGCGACCGCAGCCAACAATAACGACTCCGCCGCCGTGCGCACGCACCTGGCGGATCCCTGGCTGCAGGTTCCCATGGCGTCCGGCGTGGAGTGGATCGTCACATTCGGTGACGTGCTTGTTCTGCTCGCGCTGATCCTGCTGTTCCTGGAATTGCTGAAATCCACCTCGACGGGCACGGCGGCGATTTTCAACCACGCCCTCTCGATGCTGGTATTCATCATCTGCCTGGTTGAGTTCCTGCTGCACCCAGCGTTCGCGACCAGCGTGTTCTTCATCATCATGGTGATGGCGTTGCTGGACGTTCTGGCGGGCGTGGTGGTTACGATCATATCGGCCCGCCGCGACGTGGAATTCGCCGGCCAACACTGAGGCCTAACTGGCGGCCAGCCGGCGAACGCCGCCGGTTGGCCGTTAAAGGCACCACATGCCGAGCGCCAGGGCGATGGCGAAGTCGCACCAACGGGCGAATCGGGGAAAGATGTCAGCCATTCAACGCCGCTCCGTGCAGGATTGGCGCCGGCGCTAGGGTGGTTCGCCGATGTCGCTTTTTTTCGACGCCGATTGGTTTGACGCGCGCCTCGCGGCGCGTGGGCTGGATCGCGGGGCGCTGGCGGCGGCTGCCGGGCTGCAACGCGGCGAGCTTCATCGTGTATTCGTTAACGAGCGCGCCGCCACGCCGGAGGAGCTTGGCGCGTTCGCAACCGTGCTTGGGGCCGACATCGTTGAAGTGACCTTGCGTAGCGGCATCGCCGCTCGCGCGGACGGCGGCGCCGAAGACTCCGCCGCACGGATTGAAAGCATCGAAGCGCGGCTGGATGCGATCGACAGCTGGATCGAAGAGTTCGAGCGCGCCCGAAAGCGGGCGTAACCCTTGCCAAGGTTATGCGCGAGGCGCAGGGCTCGTTCATGGCCACGCCCGTTGACGACATTCTAAGCAGAATTCACGAACTTGAATTGGAGCTCGAGGCTGAGTTCGCCAAACAGCGCGCGGGACTCCGCTTCGGTTTTGAGCGCGGGCGCGTTCGGTTTGAGCAAGAGGTCGCGCGCCGCCACCGGGAGCTGCGGCGCGGCGTGGCGCGTTATATCCTCGGCGCCAACCCTTTGGTGGTGTTGACCGCGCCCTTGATCTACTCGTTGATCGTGCCGTTCGCCGTCATGGACCTTTGGGTCTCGATCTACCAAGCCATATGCTTCCGGGTTTATGGCGTTCCGCAAGTGAAGCGGAGCCAGTACCTGGTGTTTGACCGAGCAGGGCTCGCCTATCTCAACATCATTGAGAAAGTGAATTGCGCGTACTGCTCCTACGCCAACGGCGTGATCGCCTACGTGCGCGAAGTGGGCTCCCGCACCGAGCAGTATTGGTGTCCGATCAAGCACGCGCGGCGCGTTCTGGACGCGCACGCGCGCTACGCCCGCTTCGAGGAGTTCGGAGACGGTGAGCGCTACCATGCGCAATTGCGCCGTCAGCGCACCACGCTGCGCCAGGAGGGAGAGTCTCAGTAAGAGGCGTTAGCTCGCGGCGACGATGCGGTCGACCGCGCCCTGAACGATTGGATGGTAGGTCGCCCGCGCGCGTGCATAGATTCGCCTCGCGTGAGGTTGGCCCCAGTCGCCCTGCGCCATCAGGGCGCGATAGAGCGGACGCACGAACTTCCCGCGCCCCATGCTGGTAAGGAAGCGTTCAGTGGGCGCGAGCGCCGGCTCATAGCGGTTGCTCAGCGCCAGCGAGAGCCAATCAAAGAGCACCTCAGCATTGCCGACGTTGTTGAGGCCGAAGGCGGACTCAAGCGCGTCGAGTTGCGCGCGCGCGAGCGTACGCGGCAGTGTTTGCAGATAACGCTGACGCTCGTATGTGCCCCAAGTTTCCCACGGCGCGGCGGCCGGCGCTCCGCCATGGCTTGCGAAATGGTCCACGAAATGCGCCACTTCAACGAAGCTCTCCGCGCGAGGTTCTTCCGCGTTGGATGGCAAGCCTGGCTCAAAGGCCCACGCGTCCAGCTGCAGCCGTTGTTCCAGCGCGGCGTCGCCTTGCACCACGCGCTCGCGGAAATCCGCGAGGAAGCGTGCGGTGGTCATCGGCTGGAAGGCGTGGCGGTCGAAATAGGAGCGGAGGTAGGCGTCAAAGCGTGGACGGCCGACTTCGCGCTCAAGCGTCCTCAAGAACAGGGCGCCTTTTTCGTACACGATCGCGGAGCTGTTATCTTCAGCGCCGCGTTCCTCGGGCAGATGCAGGCGCTGGGAGTCGGCGGGAATGGTGCGGATGGCCTCCTGAATTTCAGCCCACGCGAGCACGTTTTGTTGCGCCGCGCGCTCAACGCCATAGAGCGCTTCGGTGATGCGCCCTTCGAAATAGGTGGTGAAACCCTCGTTGAGCCAGCTGTCCGACCACACCGCGTTGGTGACGAGATTGCCTGACCAAGAATGCGCCAGCTCATGCGCGATCAATGAAACAAGGCTGCGGTCGCCAGCAAGGAAAGTGGGGGTCAGGAAGGTGAGGCGCGGATTTTCCATGCCGCCGTAAGGAAACGACGGCGGCAGGATCAGCACGTCATAGCGGCCCCAGCGATAGGGCCCGTAAAGCGCTTCCGCCGCGCGCACCATGGCTTCCATATCGGCGCACTCGAAGAGGCCGCGTTGAAGCACGCTCGGCTCGGCCCACACGCCGGTGCGCTGACCCACTGCGCCGAACTCAAGATCGCCGATCGCGAGCGACATCAGGTAGATTGGCACGGGATTGCGCATGCGGAAGCGATAGGCGCGCCCGCCCTCGCTCGCTTCGCCGTTCGGCGTCAGCATTTCAGCGCTCATCACCGCTTTCAGCCCTTCGGGCGCGACGATGCGTGCGTCGTAGGTTTGGCGGATTCCCGGGCTGTCTTGTGTCGGCGCCCAGGTGCGGGTGAGGATCGCCTGACCTTGGCTGAACAAGAACGGCTTGCCGCTGGCCGTCTGGGCGGGCTCAAGCCATTGCAGTGCGCCGGCGTCGGGGGAGGTGGCGTAGGCGATGGTGATTTCACGATCCCCCGGGCGCAACGCGATCGAGAGAGGCGCTCCAAGCTCCGGGCGGCGTTGACCGATCGTCCACTGCGTCTCGCCCTGGTTGGTGCGAACGTTGCGGATGTCGAGGCCGTCGATATCGAGCACGATCTCGCGCGCATCCGGACGCGCGGCGATCGTCAGCGTCGCCGCGCCTTCCAAAATCTTGAGCGCGAAGTTCGCCGTCAGATCGAGCGAGACGTGCAAGACGCGCGCTTCGTCGGGGCGCGCGTGGCTGTGGCGATCGTGCGGCAGCGGCGGCAGGGAGGCGCGGTTATCGACATAGTCTGGAGCGCTGCTCGTGGCGCATGCGGAGAGCGCGGGCGCGGCGAGGCCAGCGGCCAGAAGTGTGCGACGTTTGATCATTGTGGTTCCTTGCTTGGCTCAGGTCGCCCGCGCTTCGGCGATCAGCGCCTTGAGTCTGTCTTTCGCGACGAGTTTGATGCCAGCGCGGGTCATCGCGATCCAGCCTTCGTCCGCCCATTCGTGCAGTTTGCGGTTCACTTTTTCGCGGCTGGCGCCGATGCGCCGCGCGATTTCGGTTTGCGTCAAGGTCACCGCCGCGCCGTCGCCGGCTTCATCGAGCAGGCGCAAGGCCAAGCGTCCGCCCAGGTCGAGCGTATGCGCGTCCTCAAGCGCGGCGTCGGCGTTGCGGAGGCGGCGGCTGAGTTCGGCGATGAGCTTGAGCAGCGCCTTCGGTTCGGACTCGAGCGCGGCGATCGCCTGGTCGCGGCCAATGCGCAAGAGGCGCGAGCGCCGGATAGCGGCGACATCGGCGGAGCGAACGCCGCCATCGAGCACCGCCATTTCGCCGATCAGCGCAAATGGTTTCAGCGCGGCGATGCGCACGTCCTTTCCCGCTTCGGTGGAGGTGCGTACCTCGACTTCGCCTTCGATCAGCACATAGAGCGCATCACCCTTGTCGCCCTTGGCGAAGAGCAGTTTGCCCGGCTCAACTGTGCAGGGAACGCCTTGCTTGGCGAGGCGCGCGCGCGTCGCTTCCGAAAGCGCGGCCATCAGTTCGGCCTTCGCCAGAGCGGCCTCGACATTGTGGAGGTCTAGTTTCTCCGCCATCGGCGGGACCGTAAGCCGCGCAAAGCGCGCGTCAATCAGGCGCCCGGCGCCATCGCCATTTGCCGACGAATTTCGCGTCGGAAGAGGTCGATTGGTTTGGGGCCGGCTTTCGTTTCGAGGCTCCAGAACGTCCAGCCGTTGCAGGCGGGCGCGTCCGACGCCAGCGCGCCGATGCGATGGATCGAGCCCGTCGCCTCGCCCAGCGCCAGGCTGCCGTCGGCGCGAACGCGCGCGCGTTTTCCGTTGGGCGCGATGAGCCAAGCGCCGGGGTGGATCAGGCCCGCTTCAATCACTTGGCCGAAGGGCACGCGCGGCTCTTCCTTCTTGGACTTGGTCACCGCCAAATCCTCGATTGAAACGGGTTTCACTTTCTTTAAGCGCGCGCGCGCGCCCTCGGCGTAGCTTGGGTCGCGCTCAATGCCGATATAGTGCCGCCCCAAACGCTTCGCGGCGGCGCCTGTCGTGCCCGTGCCGAAAAAGGGATCGAGGATCACTTCGCCTGGGCGGGTGGTCGCGAGCACGACACGGTGCAGGAGCGCCTCGGGCTTTTGCGTCGAGTGCAGCTTGCGGCCCTCGCGATTTTTCAAGCGCTCGGCGCCGGTGCAGAGCGGCAAGGTCCAGTCCGAGCGCATCTGCAGCTCGTCGTTGAGCATTTTCAGCGCGTCGTAATGAAAAGTGTATTTCGCTTCTTTCGAGCGCGCGGCCCATATCAGCGTTTCATGCGCGTTGGTGAAGCGCGTGCCCTTGAAGTTCGGCATCGGATTGGTTTTGCGCCAGATGATGTCGTTCAAGATCCAAAAGCCGAGGTCTTGAAGCGCTGCGCCGAGCCGGAACACGTTGTGGTATGATCCGATCACCCAGATCGCGCCGTTCGGCTTCAGCACGCGGCGCGCTTCGCTGAGCCAGGCGCGCGTGAAAGCGTCATAAGCGGCGAAATCCTCGAACTTGTCCCACTCATCGTCGACGCCGTCGACGTTCGATTGGTCCGGGCGGGTGAGCGCGCCGCCCAGCTGCATGAAATAGGGCGGGTCGGCGAAGACGAGATCAACGCTGCCCGCGGCGAGCTTCTTCAGCTCTTCGATGCAATCGCCTTCGATGATCTTGTCCGTGAAGTGGCGCGCCATGGGTCCCCCGAAGCCGGGGATTCAAGCTTGACCGGACTCGCGAATCAAGAGTCCGCGGCGCCGTTAACCATGAATGCTTCGTCTTTCAACAGCGCCTTCGCGGCGCCAAAGCTAGATGTAGTGGAGGGGGAGGTGTCGCACCACGAGAGCGCAGCCAGAGGTCAGGCGTCTTGTTCGCGGGACGACCTCCGCGAAGCGCGCGCCGCGCGGCGCTAAGCAGCGGACTGTTTGTCCCGGCGGGCGGCGTCCGCGACAGGCTTGAACGTCATGCGATGTATGGCGCAAGGACCCAGCGTGATCAGCGCGCGTTGATGCTCGGGCGCGCCGTATCCTTTGTGGCGCGAGAACCCGTAGCCCGGGTAACGCGCGCAAGCCTCGATCATGATGCGATCACGCTCCACCTTGGCGATGATTGACGCCGCCGAGATGCTTGCGACGTGCGCATCGCCTTCGACGATGCACTCAACGGCGCAGGGAAAATCCGTGGGCGCGCTGTTGCCGTCGATGAGCGCCGCGACCGGCGCCTCAGGCAACGCCGCAAGCGCGCGACGCATGGCCAGGTAGGTGGCTTGCAGGATGTTGAGCTGATCGATCTCCGCCGGGCTGGCGGCGCCGAGCCCGACCAGGGCGCAGTCGCGGATAGCGACCGCGAGTCTTTCGCGCGCCTCCGCGCTCAACTGCTTTGAATCCGCCAACCCCTTGGGCCGGCCCTTGCGTGGCAGGATCACGGCGGCGGCGACGACTGGCCCCGCCCATGGCCCCCGTCCGGCCTCGTCGATCCCGCAAATCCCCATGGGGCGCGACGATGCGCGGATTCAGTGGGGCAGGCAAACGTGCAAAAAATCATTGACTCAATGTCTAGAAAACATAACATAACGCACAGAAAAGCTAACGGAGAGTCAGGATGGTTGCTCGAGAGCAGTTCGCGTGGGTTTGGCTGTTGACGATGCTGGTGACCTACCCGGTTTATTTTGCCGCGGTTGCGCTGGCCGGCGAGACAGCATTCGGAACTCAAATCCTGATGTTCGCCGTCACCGCCATCGTGCAGGTGGTGGTCATAGGGGTCGCCAGCGCGGTCATTGGCCTTCGCCACAAGAACAATCTGAGCGGCGACGAGCGCGATCGCGCGATCGCGCATCGCGCCAGCGCACTTGCCTATAACATTCTGATGGCGGGAATTGTCCTCGTCGGCTGCGCCATGCCTTTCGGTCACGTGGAATGGGAGCTGTTTCATGCCGCGGTTTTCGTGATCGCGCTGGCCGAAATTGTTCGTCATGCGTTGATTGTCGCCATGTATCGGGGCGGTCTGCGCCAGCCTCAGCCAGAACGAGGCTGGCATGGCTGAGCGGCGCCTGAGCAACACCATTCGCACGCTCCGCTTCATGGCTGGCGAGATGACGCAAGCGGAGTTGGGCGAACGCATCGGCGTCACCCGCCAGACCATCGCCGCCATCGAAGCGGGCAAATACTCGCCCACACTGGAGGCCGCATTCCGCATCGCGGAGGTGTTCGGCAAGCCGTTGGAGGAGGTTTTTCAGTGGGGCATATCAAGCACGCTTGACAAGTAAAGGAAGCTTGATATTTAGACATGGAAACCTGAAAGGTCAGTCTTATGGCGCTGAGCAACGCACGAGTCCCAAACCCTCTTGCTGGCCTGGTGCTGGCGCTCGCGACCGCAGCATTGGTGTTGCATATGCCGCCTACGCAATGCCCGGTCACGGGGCGCGTCAACGCGTATGCACCGAGCGTTTCAGTAAGCGCCTGCGGCGTCGGCGTGACCTTCAGTCTCTAACAAGCATGTACGAGACAAACCCGATGCGAAAATCTGGCTGGCCCTTTGGGGCGTCGTTCGCCGTGATCGTCGGCATCGTCACGGCGCTTTTTGTGGCGCAAGGAGGCCTGCAATGAGCGAACAGCCCGTGATTTGCGCCAGTGAAGCGCCGCAGCGCGTCGCCCAGAAATATGTGCGCGACATGAGCTTCGCCGCGCTCGTTTATGCCGTGGTTTTGGTCGCGAGCGTTTTCATTGTCCGGCGCCTCGATCCGCCGCAATGGATCGCCGTTATGCTAGCGCTTGCTTCGGCGGCGCCGGCGCTGTTGATGATGCGCGCTTATCTGCGCCGCCTTCGCGGCCTCGACGAGTTTCAGCGCCAAGTGCAGCTGGAAGCGATGTTGGCCTCGGCGGCGATCGTTGGGTTCGCGAGTTTCACCTACGGTTTCCTGGAGAGCTTCGCGGGTTTTCCCGCGATCGACGGCGCGCTGCTTTGGGTATTTCCAGCGATGTGCTTCGTGTGGGGGATCGCGCAGGTCTTCGTGGCGCGGCGCTACCAATGAGGAACCGCCTCAAGGTGTTGCGCGCCGAGCGTGACTGGAGCCAGGCCGATCTCGCTGAACGGCTCGACGTGTCACGGCAATCCGTGAACGCGATCGAGACGGGAAAGTACGATCCGAGCTTGCCGCTCGCGTTCAAGATCGCCGCCGTGTTCGGGCTGTCGATCGAACAAATCTTTAGCGCGGACGACGTCGCGCAAGCCGCTGAATAGGAGCAGACACTATGTTTCAAACCGCCCAACACTCTCGCTTATCTCCACGCGAACGTCGCAAAGAGTTCTTTATGACGCTTACTGTCGTGTTTTTGCTGGGCTACATGACTTCGCTCACGGCGGACATGATGCTCCCGATCAACTTGGTTTGGGTGACCTTGGCGCTGGTCGTTGTGACGCTCGTCGGCGCCTTCGGCTGGGCTAGCTACTTGGACGAAGCTAAGCTCAATGCGCACTATGTCGCTTGGTTTTGGGGCGGTTCAGTCGGCCTGTCGGCATCCATGCTTGCTTTTGTGGCGCTGCTCCCGGGCATGCTCATTCCGGGGGCGGCGGAAGCGATGCTGCCGGCGAATTTAGCGCCGATCGCCGCCAATCTGACATTTGGGGCGGGGTTCATGTTGGGCATTGTGCCTGCGACGATGGGCTATCTGGTGTGGTGGCTGCTGCTCTCAGCGCGTCGCGACTGAGGAGAAGCCGACAGCAAGACATTGCGCCGTCGAGCGGCGCAGACGTAAGCGAGGATATCATTTTGTGCAACTCGACCAACCTGCGGCGTTCGCGTCGGCTGTGGATGAGTTGCTGCGCTAAGCCTTGATCAGCGGGGCGGGGGCTATTACGCGGGTGCAGCAATGCCCACGCAAAACCCGCCCCGTTGTTTCCAGGACGTGATCCTGACGCTCCAG
>DDSN01000006.1:49813-96450 GCA_002343395.1 Hyphomonadaceae bacterium UBA2389
GCCGAAGGACGGGCGCTATGGCGAAAACCCGAACCGGCTCCAGCACTATTATCAGTATCAGGTGATCCTGAAGCCCAATCCGGCCAACCTTCAGGATCTCTATCTCAATTCGCTGGCGCGCATCGGCATCGACCCCCTGTTGCACGACATCCGCTTCGTCGAAGACGATTGGGAAAATCCGACCGTCGGCGCCTGGGGCTTGGGCTGGGAAGTCTGGTGCGACGGCATGGAGGTGAGCCAGTACACCTACTTCCAGCAAGTCGGAGGCCTCGACGTGCGGCCCGTCAGCGGGGAACTCACCTACGGGCTGGAGCGGCTGGCGATGTATGTGTTCGGCGTCGACCGCGTGTTCGATTTGCCGTTCAACGATCCCGACAGCGCCACGCCGCTTACCTATGGCGATGTGTTCCTCGAAAACGAGAAGCAACAGTCGCGTTTCAACTTCGAACTCTCCGACGCGGAGCAGAATCTGCGCTGGTTCGGCGATGCGGAAGCCACTGCGAAGCGCTTGCTAGAAGCAGGCGCGGTGTTGCCCGCGTTCGACTACACGCTGAAAGCCTCGCACCTCTTCAATCTGCTCGACGCGCGCGGCGTGGTCTCGCCGACGGAACGCCAAAGCTTCATCGCGCGAGTGCGTGAGTTGGCGAAGGGCTGCGCCAAGGCCTGGGAAGATTCGGAGACCGCGCCGTGACTCCTCAGAACGACGCGCGTGAACCCCCGCCCCCTCGCGGGGCGGGGGCAGGGGGTGGGGCGCGCGCGAACGCTCCGCCCTCCGAAGCGTCCGATCGCTCCCCCTCCGTCCGCTCTGCGGACGCCTCCCCCGCGAGGGGGGAGGACGGGCGCCCGCGCAAGTTGGGGCATGGCTGGTCACCTGATTCGGAAGCGGCATCACGTCAAAAGGATCACACGCGCACGAAGCGGCGCGCGCGGCGTCAACGCAAAGAGCTGACCTCTTCGGAGAAGAAACTGCGCGGTCTACTTCGCGCAATTGAAGGCGCACACTTTCGCACTGAGGTCGCTGTCGATGACTACGTCTTCGATTTTGGTTGGTATTCAGCGCGTCTGCTTATCGAGATCGATGGCTCGATCCACGAACGCGCGGACGTGCAAGAGAACGACAAGGCAAAGGCGATCCACGCGACCTCGCAGGGTTTCCGCGTCTTGCGCTTTGTGAACAACGACGTTTGGGATCGACCCGCTTGGGTCGTCGCGCAGGTGCGTGACGCCATGAATACGGGCGTGTCGGATCGCCCCCCACCCCTAGCCCCGCCCCGCAAGGGGGCGGGGGACGAGTAGTAAATGCCTCAGCTTCTCCTCGAATTTTTCAGCGAAGAAATCCCAGCGCGCATGCAAAAGCGCGCGGAGGAGGATTTGGCGCGCGCGTTGGGCGAGAAGCTGAAGGGCGCGGGGCTTGAGCCGAAGGCGATCAAGACTTTCTCAAGCCCCCGACGCATTGGCGCGACGATCGATGATCTGCCGGCAAAGGCCGCGGACGTGAACGAAGAGAAGAAGGGTCCGCGCGTCGGCGCGCCGGACCAGGCGATCCAGGGCTTCTTGAAAAGCGCTGGTCTGAAAGACATCGGCGAGGCGCAGGTCGTCGAAGACAAGAAGGGCGCGTTCTATGTGGCGCGCATTGAGCGCGCTGGGCGCGAGACCGGCGCCATCCTCCAGGAGATCGTGCCCGAAATCGTGCGCGGCTTTCCGTGGCCGAAATCGATGCGCTCGGGGACAAGCGATCTCGCCTGGGTGCGGCCGCTGCAGAATATCCTTTGCCTGTTTGGCGGCGCTCACGTGCAAATCAGCGTCGATAGCGTGCCGAGCGAAGCGAAAACCTGGGGCCATCGCTTTCACGCGCCAGGCGCCATCACGCCCAAGGACTTCGCCGACTATGCCGAAAAGCTGCGCGCGGCGAAGGTTGAGATCGATCGCGAGGCGCGCAAGGCGAAGATTTTGGGAGATGCGCGCAAGGCTTGCGCCGGCAAGCGGCTTGAACTGGTTGAGGACGTCGGCCTGCTCGAAGA
This sequence comes from Hyphomonadaceae bacterium UBA2389, assembly GCA_002343395.1. Lineage (GTDB taxonomy): Bacteria > Pseudomonadota > Alphaproteobacteria > Caulobacterales > Aquidulcibacteraceae > Vitreimonas. The sequence continues at coordinate 51,835 of DDSN01000006.1, forward strand.
GGTATGCGGCCTCGTCGAATGGCCGGTGGTATTGATCGGCGACATGGACCCGGCGTTCTTGGATTTACCGGGCGAAGTGATCCGGCTTTCCATGCGCACGCACCAGAAGTACTTCGCGGTGCGCGATCCGAAAACGCAAAAACTCGCGCCGCATTTCATCACGGTTGCGAACGTCGAAGCCAAGGATGGCGGCAAGGCGATCGCGGCTGGCAATGCGCGCGTTTTGTCGGCGCGCCTCAATGATGCGCGCTTCTTCTGGGAGACGGACAAGAAGACGCCGCTTGATACGCCTGAGCGCCGCGCGAAACTCGAAAAGATCGTGTTCCACCAAAAACTCGGAAGCGTTTGGGACAAGGTTGAGCGTGTGAAGGCGTTGGCGCGCGAATTGGCGCCGGTGGTTTGGGCATCTCTTGAGGCTCGTCATTCCGGGGCATCGCGCAGCGATGAACCCGGAATCCAGGAGCAAAGCGCCATATCCCCCTGGGTTCCGGATCGCGCTTCGCGCGTCCGGAATGACGCGCTACTTGCCGGCTTCATCGCCGCCGTCGAGCGCGCGGCTGAACTCTGCAAAATGGATTTGGTGACGGAAACAGTTGGCGAATTCCCCGAACTTCAGGGGCAGGTGGGAAGGCAGCTCTATCTAGCCGAATTGAACGCCCTCTCCCCACAAGGGGGTGGGGAGTCGGTGGCGCAAGCCATCGAAGATCACTACCGCCCGCTCGGCCCGAACGACCGCGTCCCCAGCGATCCCGTCGCCGTCACGCTCGCGCTGGCGGACAAGCTGGATACGTTGATCGCATTCTGGCTAATCGATGAACGTCCAACGGGATCGAGCGATCCATTCGCGCTTCGGCGAGCGGCACTCGGATTGGTCCGCGTCGTGCTCGATAACTCGGTGCGGATTCCGTTTGATGTGCGACTATTCGAGAGGGTCGTCGTCGCATTCGCGGACGAATTGACCTACGAGGAAACCGGCAAGGTTCCACTTGGTGCGAAATTCGAGCAAGCGCCTGCCATACAGCGGGTGTACTCGGGCGTGCTCGCCTTCCTCGCCGATCGCCTCAAAGTCCAACTCCGCGACCAAGGCAAGCGTCATGATCTTGTCGACGCCGTGTTTGCCCTTGGAGATGACGATCTCGTCCGCATCGTCGCGCGCGTCGAGGCGCTTGATGCGTTCTTGCAAACAGAAGACGGCGCGAATTTGCTCGCTGGTTCCAAGCGCGCGGCGAATATCCTCGCGGCGGAAGAAAAAAAGGGCAAATGGAGCGCGGAGGAGGCCGGCGCCGAAGTCGACGCCTCCAAGCTCGTCGAACCCGGGGAGAAAGCGCTCCATGCCGCGCTGGAAAAAGCGCTGCCTGCCGCGCGGGCGGCCGTCGAGAAGGAAGACTTCGCCGCCGCCATGAAAGCGCTCGCCGGCTTGCGCGCGCCGGTGGATGCGTTTTTCGAAGCGGTGCTGGTCAACGCGCCGGAGGAACAACTCCGGCGCAATAGACTTTTGCTGCTGACGCGTTTCAAGGAAGCATTGTCGGCGGTGGCCGACTTTTCAAGGATCGAGGGATGAGGAGCTCAAGCGCCGACGCTCCCCCTCTCCCTCGCGGAGAGGGGGTAGGGGGTGAGGGGTGTGACGCTGCCACAAAGACTAGCGCGGCAAAGCGCGGACATGGTTGGGCGCCGGCCTATGGCGAGGATCGCCAAAAGGATCACACGCGAACGAAACTCCGCGCGGCGCGCCAGCGGAAAGAGATGACGCCGTCAGAAAAGCTCCTTTGGAAGCTCTTGAGGACAATCGAAGGATATACCTTTCGCCGCCAACCGGCCATTGGCGACTACGTGTTCGACTTCGGTTGCTACGGCGCGCGGCTGCTCATCGAGATCGACGGATCGATCCATGAGCGGGCCGACGTTCAGGCGAACGATAAGGACAAGACGCTTTATGCGGTCTCGCAGGGCTTCCGTGTGTTGCGCTTCGCCAACAACGACGTTTGGGATCGGCCAGCGTGGGTCGCGTCGGAAGTGCGCTCTCGCCTCGCCGTCCCTCACCCCCCAACCCCCTCTCCGCAAGGGAGAGGGGGAGCGAGCGATGCACCATGACGCAATACGTCTATTCCTTCGGCGCGGGAGAGAGCGGGGGCGACGCCTCCATGAAGGCGCTGCTCGGCGGCAAGGGCGCGAACCTGGCCGAGATGGCGAAACTCGGTCTGCCGGTGCCGCCGGGGTTCACGCTGACCACGGAAGTATGCACGGAGTTCTACAGCAACGCGCGCGCTTACCCGCCGGAACTCGCGGCCCAGGTCGACGTCGCGCTCGCCGCGCTTGAGCGCAAGACGGGCAAGGTTTTCGGCGACCCCGCCAAGCCCTTGCTTGTTTCGGTGCGTTCGGGGGCGCGCGCGTCGATGCCGGGCATGATGGACACTGTGCTCAATCTCGGCCTTAATGACGACACCGTCGAAGGTCTCGCGGCGCTTTCGGGCGACGCGCGGTTTGCGTACGATTCTTATCGGCGCTTCATTCAGATGTATTCTGGCGTCGTGCTTGAACTCGAACATGGCGTGTTCGAGGAAATTCTTGGCGCGCATAAGGACACGCACGATTACCGCTCCGACACGGAACTCACCGCCGACGACTGGAAGGTCGTGGTGCGCGAATACAAGCGCGCGGTGGAGCGCGAGTTGGGTAAGCCGTTTCCAAGCGACCCAAAGGAGCAACTCTGGGGCGCGATCGGCGCGGTGTTTGCGAGTTGGATGAACGACCGCGCGATATTTTATCGCAAGCACCACAACATTCCCGAAAGCTGGGGCANNGCGGTCAACGTGCAGGCGATGGTGTTCGGCAATATGGGCGACACCTCGGCGACGGGCGTGGCGTTCACCCGCGATCCGAGCACGGGGGAGAAGAAGTTCTACGGTGAATTCCTGATCAATGCGCAAGGCGAGGACGTGGTCGCCGGCATTCGCACGCCGCGTGCGCTCACCAAGGCCGCGCGCGAAGCGATGAAGGAGCAGGGGCAATCGCTGGAAGAGGCGATGCCGGCGGTTTTCGCCGAGCTTGTCGCGGTTTACCAGAAGCTCGAGGCGCACTACCGCGACATGCAGGACCTCGAATTCACGGTCGAGCGCGGCACGCTCTACATGCTGCAGACGCGCAACGGCAAACGCACCGCGAAGGCCGCGCTCAAGATCGCGGTCGACATGGCGAGCGAAGGCTTGATCACGCGAAGCGAGGCGGTGCTGCGCGTCGACGCCGCCGCGTTGGATCAGCTGCTGCATCCCACCATCGCCGCCGGTTATCGGCGCGACATCATCTGCAAAGGCTTGCCAGCTTCCCCGGGCGCCGCGGTCGGCAAAGTTGTGTTTGACGCTGACGAAGCCGAAGCGCTTGCGGGCAAGGGCGAGGACGTCATCCTCGTGCGCGAGGAAACCAGTCCGGAAGACATCCACGGCATGCACGCGGCGCGCGCGATCGTGACCGCGCGCGGCGGCATGACGAGCCACGCCGCGGTGGTTGCGCGCGGCATGGGGCGGCCCTGCGTGTCGGGCGCCGGCGATATTCGCATCGACATGAAGGCGGGCGAGTTTCGCGCGGCGGGCCGCGTCGTCAAGCAAGGCGAGATTATCACGGTCGACGGCGCTTCTGGCGAAGTGTTGTTCGGGGCCGCGGAAATGGTGCAGCCGGAGCTCACGGGCGATTTCGGCACGCTGATGGGGTGGGCGGACGCCGCGCGCCGGATGAAGGTGCGCGCCAACGCTGAAACGCCCGAGGACGCCGCAGCCGCCGTGCGCTTCGGCGCCGAGGGCATCGGCCTTTGCCGCACCGAGCACATGTTTTTCGACGCGGAGCGCATCGCCGCCGTGCGGGAGATGATCCTGGCGACCCGCGAGGAGACGCGTATCGCGGCCTTGGACAAGCTCTTCCCGCACCAGCGCGCGGACTTCGCGCGCATCTTCGAGGTGATGGGCGCGCGGCCGGTTACGATCCGATTCCTCGATCCGCCGCTGCATGAGTTTTTGCCGCACACCGAGGAGGAATGCGCCGACGTGTCCAAAGCCACAGGGCTCGACGCCAAGGCCTTGCTCGCACGCGCCAAGGAACTCGCCGAGAGCAATCCCATGCTCGGTTTCCGCGGTTGCCGGCTCGCGATCGTCTATCCCGAAATCTACGACATGCAGGCGCGCGCCGTGTTCGAGGCCGCGTGCGATGTCGCCGAGAAAGGCGCCGCGCCAATCCCTGAGATCATGATCCCGTTTGTGATCGCCAAGAAGGAGTTCGATTTGATCCGCGAACGGGTCGACGCCGCAGCGCGGGGCGTCTTCACGGCGCGCGGGCGCGCGATTGCCTACCTAGTCGGCACCATGATCGAGTTGCCGCGCGCGGCGCTGAAGGCCGGCGAGATCGCCGAAAGCGCTGAATTCTTTTCCTTCGGCACCAACGACCTCACGNNCTCGCGCGACGACGCCGGCAAGTTTCTTGGCGCTTATGTCGAGCGCGGCGTGCTGCCGGCTGATCCCTTTGTCAGCGTCGACGCCGACGGCGTTGGCGACCTCGTTCGCCTCGGCGCGGAACGCGGACGCGCGTCGCGGCCGGGGCTGAAGCTCGGGATCTGCGGCGAGCACGGGGGCGACCCGGCCTCGGTGGCTTTTTTCGAGAAAGTGGGCCTCGATTACGTGTCGTGCTCGCCCTATCGGGTGCCAATCGCGCGGCTCGCGGCGGCGCAGGCGGTGCTACGAAAGGGTTAATTCGCCGTCTTGCCCTAACGGTAGGGGCAGGGAATGACGCGGCGTGGCGTCGCGGTCACGTTCGCCTTGCACGCGAACCGGCGCGCTCCCCGCAATGCCTTGGAATGTAAGGCCCAACGCGGCATGTGGCGGTATCATGAGGAGGCCGCGTTTCGCCTCAAATCGAGCCCAAGTCACCGGGCCCCGGCGATCCATGAACAAAAAGTCAATCGCGCCTCTCGGGCAGTGCCTATATGCCCGCCGGACCGGCCGGCAAGATGTTCGCAGGCCGAAATGAGTTGAATGACTGTCGTTCTGTTTGGGCCAGGGGGCTGTCCCAGATCGGAACGCAATTAAGCAGGGCTTAATGACTTTCAGGTTGTTCTGGCGTCGACTGGCTATCTTTGCGGGCGAACTTCGGACCCAGGTGATGGTTGAGATCGAACGGAATCCGCTGGCCGTCCGTCAGGGCGCGGCCACTGTCATGTGCCTCGCGGCGGCCGCCGTTGCGATGCCCGTGATCTCCTATCGCGCCGCCGAGCAACGTGAAGGAGCGGAGTGGGCGGCGACGTCCGGCGCTTTCCGAGCCGAACTTCAAGATGAATTGCTCGCGGTCGAGCCGGCCGCGCGCGTGGAGCTGACCTCCTTCCGCACGGGCGACGGTCTGCGCGCGCGGGGAAGTGCTGCACTGTTTGAGAACGCCGACGCGCGCGCCATGATGGTGCAAGCGGTTTTGCGCGGGCCCTCGTCGCCGACGCCGGAGACGCCGGTCGAGCCGCAGATCGATTCACGTCAACACAACTGCCTCAGCCAGGCGATCTATTACGAAGCGCGCGGCGAAACTCAGCGTGGCCAGGTCGCCGTTGCCGAAGTCATTATGAACCGCGTTCGCTCGCGGCATTATCCGAACTCGGTCTGTGGCGTCGTCTATCAGGGATCACACCTGTCGACGGGCTGTCAGTTCACCTTCACCTGCGACGGATCGATCCATCAGCGACCGCGCGGACGCGCATGGGATCGTGCGCAACGCGTGGCGACAGCAGTGATGTTGGGATACACGCGCCCGCTGACCCAAGGCGCGACGCACTATCACACGCACGCGGTGAATCCGGTGTGGAACTCTGGCCTGGTTGAGACGGTCAACATCGGCAGCCACGTGTTCTACCGCATGCCGAACCGGGCCGAGCGCGCTTACTACCAGGAAGCGTTGGCGCGCCGCCGCGGCAGCTATCGGGCCGCAGGCATCGACGCGCCCGATGACGCGGGCGATGTGGCGCCAGTCGTCGAGGAAACGCGTCGGGCGGACGAGCAGCCAGCGCCTGCGCAAGAGGCCGCGCCCGTTGAACCAAGCGTTGCGCCGGACGTGGATCAGCCGATCGAAACCAACAGCGGCGAAGAAGAAATCGCCACCTAAGAGTTCAGTCGTCGCTCATGCTGCGACGAACTTGACTTTGCACGACGCTGGGCATGAAGCGCGCGAAGAACCATGCGCGCTCGGCTTCCTTCCCAACGCGATAGTGCGTTTGGGATCCGTGCGCGGCGTCCCATGCGCGCTCGGCCGCCATACGCACGGGATAGATCGGCGTCTTATTTTCCTTCAATTGGTCGCGAAGGCGGCGATTGGATCCACCGCCGCCGCTATTGTCCAGGATCGCGGTGTCGACGAACCACGGCATGAGGCTCGTCACGCGAACGCCATAGCGTGAGTATTCAGCATCGAGCGCTTCGGTGAGGCCGCGCACGCCGAATTTGGTTGCGACATAAACCGCAAGGCGTGGCGCGCCGACGATCCCCGCGACCGACGCCGTATTGACGATGCGCGCGCCGGGGGTTTCTCGCAGCAACGGCAACGCCGCGACGGCGCCGTTGATGACGCCCTTGAGATTGACATCGAGCACAAGATCGATGTCCTCCGGCGTCATTTCCTCAAGCCAGCCGCCCTTGCCGACGCCCGCGTTGTTGAACAGCACGTGCATGCGCCGCCCGGTCGCTTGTCCAAACGTTTCGACAGCGCGCGCCCAACCCGCACGGTCGCGCACGTCGAACACCATGGATAGGCGCTGGCCCTCTGGGAGAAGCGCGGCTGTTTCCTCAAGCCCTGTGGCGCTGATGTCGAAGAGTCCGACAAACCAACCGCGCTCGGCGAACAGCTGCGCTGTGGCTCGGCCAATGCCCGACCCCGCGCCCGTGATGAAGATTGATTTTTGCTCTGCCATGGGCGCTCCGTTCGTAGGCCGCCATCTGGTGCCCGATGGCGCGCAGCGTCAAGCATGCCGCAAGGTGCGGCGAAGCGCTGCCGGCGGCGTTCCGTAGACGCGAATGAACGCACGTCGCATGCGCTCGGGGTCGCCAAATCCGGTTTTTCGCGCGATCGCCAAGAGCGAGCCGCCTCTGGCCAGCGCCGCGCGCGCCGCATCGACGCGCAGGCGCTCCACGGCTTTCGCGGGCGTCGTCCCGGTGTCGGCGGCATAAGCGCGCGCAAATGTGCGCGGAGACATGCCGGCGCGCGCGGCGAGCTTCTCGACGTTCAGATTTTCACCCATGTGCGCGCGCATCCAGGCGTTGAGTTCGGCAAAGCGCGGCGCATCAATGTCAAGAAGGGCGGAGTGCTGAGCCTGACCGCCGGGACGTTTCGCATACACCACCATCTCGCGTGCGACGTTCGCGGCGACATCCGATCCAAGGTCTTGCTCGATCATCGCCAACGCCAGGTCGATGCCGGCGGTAACGCCCGCGGAGGTCCAAATGTCGCCGTCCTCGACGTGGATGCGGTCGGCGAGAACCGTCACATCCGGGTGGAGGCGCGCCAGGAGCGGCGCCTGTCGCCAGTGAGTGGTCGCGGTTTTGCCGTCCAGAAGCCCGGCCGCCGCGAGCACGAACGCCCCGGAGCACACGCTGGAGAGGCGCCTCACCCGACCCTTCAAGCGTCGCAGCGTGCGCAGGAGCGCGCTGTCTTGCATCGCCGCGCGCGTGCCTTGTCCGCCCGCGACAATAACAGTGTCGGCGTGCGCCGCCGCGCGCAGGGCGTCGGCGGGAAATGAAACGCCGGATGACGAACGCACAAGCCCGGCCGCGGCGGCGACTACGCGCAGTCGGTAGGCGCGCGGCGAAAACCGCTCCGCGATTTCAAACGCGGCGAGCGGGCCGGCGGCGTCAAGGAGTTGGAAGCCGGGGAACACCACGAAGGCGATCAAACGCGGCGTCGGCGGAAAACGAGGGTTCTTTGACATTTCCGCCATAGCTTGCCCGCGCTATGCAGGGCCGGTCAACATCGGGGTTCACTTCATGGCTACGCCGTTTCGGATTGTTTTCGCGTTGTACCCGCGCGTCACCCAACTCGACTTCACCGGCCCCTACGAAGTGCTCGCGCGCATGCCCGGCGCGGAAGTGATCGTCGCCTCGACGGATGGCGGAGAACTCGCCAGCGAGATGGGTTTGAGCTTCGCGCGGCTCACGCGCCTCTCCGACATCGCGGCGTGCGACATGATCTTTGTTCCCGGCGGTCCCGGGCAAACCGACGCAATGCTCGACACGCGCTTCATGGCGGAGGTCACGCGGCTTGGGCGGAGCGCGCGCTACGTCGCCGCCGCCTGCACGGGTTCGTTGATTCTCGGAGCGGCCGGTCTGCTGAAAGGGAAGCGCGCCGGCAGTCACTGGGCCTACCGCGAGCTTCTCGCCGCTTTCGGCGCGGTTCCCGACAGCGCACGCGTGGTGCATGATGGCGGCGCCTTCACGGGAGGCGGGGTCACGGCTGGCATCGATATCGCTCTGCGCATCGTCGCTGACATCGCGGGCGCCGGGACAGCGAAGGAAATCGAGCTGATGCTTGAATACGCGCCGGAGCCGCCTTTTGGCTGTGGGCGTCCCGAAAGCGCCGAACCCGCCACCGTAGCCGCCGTGCGCGAGCGTTTTGCCGCGTTTGCAGCGGAGCGGCGTTCCGCGATAGAGCGGCTTACGGGAGGCGCTAATGCTTGAGTTGCGACCGAACTGCGAGTGCTGCGATCGCGATCTGCCGCCGGATAGTCTTGAGGCGCGCATCTGCACGTTCGAATGCACATATTGCGCGGCGTGCGCCGATAAAGTGCTCGGCGGCGTTTGTCCCAATTGCGGCGGTGATTTGGTGCGGCGGCCAATCCGCCCAGCGAAGGCGCTCGCCAGGTATCCGGCGTCGGCCAAACGCGTGCTGCGCGCGACGCCTTGCGCCCGATGAGGCGCGGCGCTCCCCCAAAGGGAGCGCCGCTGAAGGCTCAATCTCTGTTGGCTTCGTTGCGTTCTTCGTCGAGGAAGTCGCCAGCGCTTATGTCGCCGGTTTGCGCATAGCGAGCCTGGGATGCGGCCGCGAAGCCCATGCTCTCGCGCAGTTTCGCCTTTTTTAGGCTCAGGTATTTGCCGGACTTGATGCCGATGGCGCCAGCTTCGGCGAAGGCGTCGACGTCCGCGCCCAGGAAGGTCACCAACCACCCCTTGTTGTTCTGCCGGTCCGTCAGGAGCGCCTTGATAGTTTGTTTGGTGTGCTCCTTGCTCGCATTTTCCAGGCCGTCAGTAATGATCACGAGACAGATTTTTTCGTCTGGCCTCAGAACGACCTTGTCGGTCTCCGACACGACGTGACCGATGGCGTCAAGCAACGGCGTCGATGCGCGCGGCACGTAGTTGCGGCGCGACAACTCCAAAAAACGCGCGGCGGGTTCGATATGTTGGACGAGGTCGATGCTTTGCGAGTCGAATATCGTCAGCGACAGCCGAGCGTCGACTTGGTCGGAGCGGCGTAGCCCCATGACGTACTCGTTGAAGGCGTCGATCGTGGTGTCACGGCAGTCCTCCATGGAACCGGAGCGATCCAATAAGATATGAGCGTAGAGCGGGGATTTGTTCATGCATGTCCTTTTCTGATCCCGCGCCGTGTGGCGCGGGCGAACGCACATGGTGAGCACCCCCGTTGGCGACAAGGCGGTGGAATGGGATTCGACAATGACGACGAGGAATTATGTAAGCGCGCTTACGCGTTGCCCGCCGGACCCAGCAACTGAACGGGGTCGAGCCCAAGCGCGTGCAGCGCCTTGGCCCACTTTTCGTCGTGCGCGCCGCCGTAGACAATTGCGTCGTCGGGATCGACGATCATCCAAACATTGTGGCGCAGTTCGCCCTCAAGTTGGCCCGCGCCCCAGCTCGAGCAGCCGAGCGCAAGCACGAACCGTTCCGGCGCCGTCCCATGCGCCATCGATTCCAACACATCGCGCGTGGCCGTGAGGCGCACGCCTGGGGCGACGTCTTGAGTGGCGCCGTCGGCGGTGAAGTCCTCCGAGTGAAGAACAAAGCCTCGGTTCGGGCGCACCGGGCCGCCGTCCATGACGATGCGATCCTCGATCGCGTGCGCTGAGCTCAGGCCCAAATGCCCAAGCACGTCGCCAAGAGTGACGTCCGTCTTGGGTTTGTTCACGATGACGCCCATGGCGTGCTCGGCGTCATGAGAACACATCATGATCACGGCGCGTTCGAAGCGGGGATCGCCGATGCCAGGCATCGCCACCAAAAGCTTGCCTCTGAGTGTATCCGTCATGCGCGTATGGTCCCGCGCCGAGCGAAATCACGCAAGAGGCGCTCGCAATCCGCCGGCGCGGCCCCTAGATGAAGCCTCGACCCAAGGAGGAGGGATTCATGATCAAGGCAGGCGACGCGCTTCCGGACGTGCAGTTCAACGTTGTGACCTCGGATGGCATGAAGGCCATGCGGACCAGCGAGATATTCGCGGGCAAGACGGTTGCGCTGCTCGCGATTCCGGGGGCGTTTACGCCGACATGCTCAGCCAAGCATTTGCCGAGCTTCAAGGAGCATTCCGGCGCGTTGCAAGCGAAGGGGATCGACGCCATCGCCTGCGTTTCCGTCAACGATCACTTTGTCATGGGCGCATGGGCGAAGGATCAAAACGTCGGCGACGGCATCCTGATGCTCGCGGACGGATCGGGCGACTTCGCGAAGGCGATCGGCCTTGACGCGGACTTCTCCAAGTTCGGCATGGGGCTGCGCTCGAAGCGATATTCAATGATCGTCAAGGACGGCGTGGTAGATAAATTGAACGTTGAAGAGCCTGGTGAATACAAGGTTTCCAGCGCGGAGCACATGCTCAGCCAATTAGGCTGAGATTTACGAATGAGGGGCGAACAGAATGTTCGGTACGGATGTCGTTGTCGTTTTCTTCGTATTCATGGCGCTCGTGCTGGCGTTCAGCGCGATCAAGGCCGTGCCGCAAGGCTATCAGTACACGGTCGAGAGGTTCGGTCGCTACACGGGGACGCTGCGGCCCGGCATTGCATTTCTTATCCCGTTCATTGATCGCATTGGCCGGCGCATGTCGATGATGGAAGCGGTTCTGGACGTGCCGCGCCAGGAAGTGATTACAAAGGACAACGCGATCGTTTCCGTCGACGCGGTGGTGTTCATACAGGTGATGGACGCGGCCAAGGCGGCCTATGAGGTGGAGAATTACCGAAACGCCATCCAAAACCTTTGCTTGACCAACATCCGCACGGTCGTCGGCTCCATGGATCTCGACGAAGTGCTTTCGCAGCGCGATTCAATTAACGCTCGCTTGTTGACGGTCATTGACGCGGCGACGCATGCGTGGGGCACGAAAGTCATGCGGGTGGAGATCAAGGACCTCCAGCCGCCGGCCGATCTCAACCAGGCGATGGCCCGTCAGATGAAGGCGGAGCGGGAGCGGCGCGCCCAGATACTTGAAGCCGAAGGCGACAAGGCCGCGGCCGTTCTCCGCGCCGAGGGCGCGAAGCAAGCCGCCATTCTTGAAGCGGAAGGCAGGCGCGAAGCCGCGTTCCGCGATGCTGAAGCGCGCGAGCGCTCGGCGGACGCCGAGGCCAAGGCGACGGAGGCGGTCTCGGCCGCTATTTCCAAGGGCGATGTCAACGCCATCCGCTATTTCCTCGGGCTGAAGTACGTCGAGGCCTTCTCGCAACTCGCTTCGTCCAACCAGCAACGCACGGTCATCGTGCCGGCGGATCTGTCTGGGCTGGCCGGTTTGGTTGAAGGCCTGCGCGCGCTTAACGCGCAAGGCGAAACGCCAGGCGGCGCCGGTCCGTGGACATCGCCAACGCGCGGGTGATCCTGGCGCATCGGGCGCGACGCGTCTAAATTGAGAGCATGAGTGTGCTGATAGACCTTCTCTCGCAGATGCAGCCGCAACACTGGCTGGTGCTTGGCCTCGTTTTGCTGATCGCCGAAATGGCGACCGGCACGACTTATCTGCTTTGGCCCGCGGTCGCGGCGTTTCTGACGGCGTTGCTTGCTTGGATCGCCCCCATGCCGTGGTCGGTCGAGATGGGCGTGTTCGCGATCCTGGTGATCGCTTTGACATGGCTTGGACGCCCTCTGGTTCAGCATTGGCGCAAGGAAGGCAAAGCCAGCGGCTTGAATGAGCGTTCGCAGACATTGATCGGAACGCGCGGCGTGCTTGCGAGCTTCGAAAACGGCGCGGGCTCGGTGAAGGTCAACGATACGGTCTGGCGCGCGATCAGCGACGAAGCGCTTCAAGCGGGCGAGACGGTCGAGGTCGTGGATGTCGACGGCGCATCGTTGAGAGTGCGCCGCGCCGTCTAGAGCTTGTTCCGATCCGATTGAATCGGATCGGGGCTCTAGGTTTTTGTTTGGTCGCATTTTCTTACGCCGAACCGGCGTCCACTTCGTCGGAAAATGCTCTAGTCGCGCGCTGCGTCGAGCACTTGCCGCAACTTCACCAGAAATGGGAGCGCGCGCGCGAATTCGTCCGCGCCAATCGCATTGAGAAGCGCGATCATGCCCGGGCGGACGCTGTCGGCGCCCCGCTCACGCATGCGCCGGCCCTTGGCGGTTATTCTCACGATTTTGGCGCGCGCGTCTTCAGGATCGGGCTCACTGGTGACGAGCCGATTTTCTTCGAGACGCTGCAAAGTATAGGTCATGGCGCCCTTGGTGACCTGGAAGACGCGCGCGAGCCGAGCCGGGCTTTCGCCGTCCAGTCCAAGGCGCACGAAGTGGTTGAGCACGCCGAAGCCCGCGACGGAAAGTCCCCGCGGGAGGTTCTGGGCGAGCGCGGTGTCCGCCAAGTGACCGATGATCGCGATCTCGGTCAGGACTTGAAATGAGGTCCGAAGCGCGTCGTCTTGGCTCATCCGCGCAAATGCTCCGAAAGCCCACGACGCGGGGCTGGCCCAATGCGCGGGCCGTAACCTGCGCGCACCAGCATTTGAACCGTTTCTCCCGCGCGCGCGCCGGTGAGTAGTTCCGCTTGCGAGAAGAGGTCGGCCATTTCCGGATATTCCTGCAAGGTTTGACTCCACGGATGCATCGCGAGGCCCGCGCCGGTCGCGGCCAGATTGAATCGCGCATAGGCACGTCCGGACATGACCTGCGTGAAGCGCGTGTTGTCGCGCGAGGTGAGCCAGGCAAAGGCGGGCGCTTTCATCGCCAACGGGCGAAACGCTTCGATGCCGTCACGCGTGACGCGGTTTTCGAGATCGGCAAGGGTCTCGTGATTGAGCAGGCCAACGGCCTTCGCGAACTCAATCATCGGGCCGTCGAGCACCAGTCCGTCGCGATGACGCGCGATTTCCTCCCGCCCAATGCGCATAAGGTCGACGCTTTCCTGATACGCGGGCGGCGTTCGGATCTCGCGATCGAAGCCATTCCAGGCCAGCGCGCGTAGAGCGTCGAGCGCGTCGCCGGAGGCTGTCCACTCGATGCGCAAGGGCGCTGGCGCTGGGGGCGGAGAGACGTCGCCGGTTTCTCCAGTTGGCGGCGTCAGCGGCGACAGCGTCTGACGAGCAATCTCTGCGAACACAGCGTCGTCCACCGGGCGGGGCTCGTACGGTTCGCGATTGGTGCGGCGATTCAAGATTTGGTCAAAGAGCGCGTCCTTGTTGATCTGCTCCGCGACGAGGCGAATGCGCGCGACGGGGCGTGCATCGAGATGGGGGACAGGCTCGCCTTCCGGCCAGAGCGTGATCTCCGCGCGCCGGTTGTTGGCGCGGCAGGCGAGATCGAAAAGCTCAAGAAAGGCGCCGCAACCAAGCACGATCTGGCGGCTGTATGGATCGGTCGCGGGCAACAGCCGTTCGAGATCGACGGAAAGGACAAGTTCGTCGTCGCCGACAAGATCAACCAGCCAAGGTTGGCGATTGTGCGGGTTGGGCGCAAGAATCGCATGCGCGAGCGCGAAACGGCGTGGATCGCTTTCGCCCGCGCCGGGAGAGCGCCAGGCGGCGACGGGGTCAGGCAGGTTCGCCGGCGCGCAGCTCGATGCGGCGAACGGCGTCGAGGCGAGCAGGGCGAGCACGTGGCGGCGGGTCGCCATGGGGGACTCCTAATAGGTTCAATATTGAACGACAGTAGTTCAATATTGAACAAACACGGCAAAGTCAACCGTCAGGATTGGACGCCTACGCCCGCAGCGTCTTGATCGCGGCGCGCGCGAGTTCATCCGCGCGGTTATTCATCTCGTTGTCGGCGTGGCCTTTGACCCACTTCCACGTGATCTCGTGCCGTGCGGCGGCGGCCTCAAGCGCGCGCCAGAGGTCTTCATTCTTCACGGGCTTTTTGTCGGCGGTTTTCCATCCGTTTTTCTTCCAGCCATGAATCCACTTCGTGACGCCGTCCATCACATATTTTGAATCGGTGTGAAGGCGCACCTTGGCCGGCCGTTTAAGCGCGTTGAGCGCTTCGATCGCGGCGGACAGCTCCATGCGGTTGTTCGTCGTCGAGGCGTCGGCGCCGGAGATTTCCTTCTCGACGCCTGCGTAGTGCAGAATCGCGCCCCACCCGCCGGGACCCGGGTTGCCGCTGCACGCGCCGTCTGTCCAGATGTCGACTGTGTTGCTCATGGGCGCGGTGTAGGCGGATTCGGCGGCGCGCGATCTGGACGGCGGATAATCCAAAACGCGGCGGCTGTCGCGATGCCGGCGCCGCAGCCGAGCACAACAGACAATCCAGTGGAGTGAAGGGCGAAATAGGCGAGCGAAACCACCGTGCCGATCAGCGCGCCAGCCGCCATGTACGCGAGGGCTGAAGTCAGCCGTTTACGCAGCAGGACCGCGTGCGCGGGCAAACCCAGCGCCAGCATCGCGGGCCAACCCAGCATCAGCCCAAACCAGGCGCCGAACACGGCCGCGAAGCCAAGGGAATCCGGCGCGCAACTGATCTCATCGCCGCATATGGCTGGCAGCGCCGCCATCGCGGCGACGGCGACGCCAGCGACCGGCGCGACGATCCCGGCCGCGACGAGGCGCCAGTTCACAGTGGAGCTCCGTTTCATTGCGCGGTGTCCGCTTCGCGGTCTGGGCGTCGGATCAACCAGAACAAGAGCCCGCAAAGCGCGCCGGTTCCCGCGCCAAGAACCGCGAAGCGCAGGATCGGCGTGATGCCGGGGCCTAAATCGAAGAAGGCGTAGCCCGCGCTCGCGATGGCGCCGATGCCGGCTGCGGACGCGCCGTAAATCCAGATCGCGCGCCAGCGCCGCCGCATGAACAGCGCATGCAACGGCAGGCCGCCGAGAAGCATGGCGGGGATGCCGAGTAGAACACCAAAGACCAGCCCAAACACAGCGCCATGTCGCGCAAGGTGCAGGCTGATCTCGGTGACTCCGCCCGTTATGAGAATAATAGCCGCGCCAGAGACGGCGCCGCCCAGGAGCGGCGCTACGATCGTGGCGGCGATAAGCCGAACCGCACGCGCGTCACCCGCCATAATCCGCCGCTCCCTTCGCTTGACGATGAAAGGCAAGTTTGTCTGCGTATTCGAGCGGATCCTTGGGCTTTACAAGCGCGCCAGCGGGAGTGTCGCCCCAGTCCGCAAGGCGGGTGGCGAAGAAACGCAGCGCCGCGCCGCGTGCGAGCACGGGCAGCGCGTCGCGCTCAAGCGATGAGAGCGGCCGCACGGTTTCGTAGGCGGCGATCATCGCCGCGCCGCGCGCCACGTCGAAAACGCAACCCCGTTCGAAACACCAGGCATTGAGGCAAATGGCGAGATCGTAGGCGAGGAAGTCCGTGCAAGCGAAATAGAAATCGATAACGCCCGAAAGCTGCTCGCCGAGGAACAGAGCGTTGTCGGGGAAGAGGTCGGCGTGAATGGGCCCCCGAGGCAGGGCGCGCGGCCAGGAGGCGCGCGTTTGCGCCACATCGTGCTCGATCGCGTGCGCGAGGCCGGGGCGCAAAAACTCCGCTTGCGCCAGTCTTGGTGCGATCAGCCGCTCCCAACCGTCCACGGAGAGCGCATTCGCTCGCGTCAACTCGAAGCCTTCGAGCGCGAGGTGCATGCGCGCCAGCGCTTCGCCGACGGCGGCGCTGTGCGCAATTCCAGGCGTGCGCGGCCAAACCCCGTCAAGGAAGGTGACGATCGCGGCCGCCTTGCCGGCGGCGCGCGTGAATAAGGCGCCATTTCTTGTCGGCATTGGCCGCGGAGCAGGGAAGGATCGTTGCGCCAGCCGCGCCATCACGCCCATGAAGAAGGGCAGCTCGTCCTCGTTCACGCGCTTTTCGAAGATGGTGAGGATGAACCGGCCGGCTGTCGTTGTGAGCGCGAAGTTGGAGTTCTCAACGCCTTCGGCGATCCCCTTGCACGAGGTCGCCTCGCCAAGATTGTATTCGCCGAGCAGGGCGTCGAGGTCGGCGTCGGATAGGTGCGTGTAGACGGCCATCAATCGCGCTTTTCAATTCGGGTGACGGTGCGTTGTGCATCGAGGTGCGCGATCCAGCGCGCGCGGTGGCGGCCGGCCAGCATCGAGCGCGTGAGCCGCTCATAGTGCAGGAGAAAGCGGTCGAGCCTGACCTCGTCCTGTGCTGTCAGCGCGCGGCCCAACGTCTCCTCCTCCTGCTCCGCGCGCCAGCGGCGCACGATTTCCCAGCAGGGCGCCTGAAGATAGATGAACGCATCGAACCCGTCGAAGAATGGTTGGTAGCGCTCGGTAAGGTCTTGCCTGATCCTGGCGCGCCAGCGCCCGTCAGCGTCTTCTTGAGCTTCGAGGGTGTTCAATGGCGCGTCGCCAAGGTCATCTGGCAGGGCGCCCAGGCACCAGCCATCAAGCAGCATGACGTCCGGACGTCCCACGAAGCGACGCCATGCCGCCTCCGGCGCGCGATCGTCCGACGCCTTATCAAAGCGAGGCAGCGGCGTTTGATCTTCGGGATCAGCTTTGCGGAGCGCCGCGACAACGCTCATCGCCAAGCCGACCGCGTGAGTCCCAGGCGGTCCGCGGGTGACAAACAGTGGATGAAACCGTTTCGCCAATTCCGCGCGCTCGGCCTTGGTGAAGTAGACGTCATCGAGCGACAAGCGCGCCGCTCTCGGGTTCGCATCGGCATAGCACCGACATAGGAAGCTCTTCCCCGATCCTTGTGCGCCGGCAATTCCGATCAAAGGCGCGCGTCCAGCGGCGCTCGCGGCAGACTCGGCGATGATTTTCGCGAGCAGCGTTTGGAAGGCGTCGCTCACTCCGCCAGCACTCTCGGGAGCTTGAAGGTGACGTCCTCCTGCGTCACGCGTACTTCCTCGACGTGCGCGTCAAAGCGTTCCGCGATCGCTGCGATCAATCCATCCACCAAATCCTCAGGCGCGCTTGCGCCGGCGGTGACGCCGACGCGGCGCGCGCCGTCAAACCAGCGCCAATCCACTTCAGCGGCGGAGCCCACCAGCTTGGCCTCGCGTGCGCCCGCGCGTTTGGCGACTTCGACCAGCCGCACCGAATTTGAACTTTTCGGCGAACCAATCACCAATACTAGGTCCGCTTCGGCGGCCATCGCCTTCACGGCGTCCTGGCGGTTTGTCGTGGCGTAGCAGATATCTTCCTTGTGCGGGGCGGCGATGCCCGGAAAGCGCCGTTGCAGCGCGGCGACGATTTCGGCGGTGTCGTCCACGGAAAGCGTCGTCTGCGTTACAAAAGAAAGCTTGGAGGGGTCGCGCGGCGCAAACGCCTCGGCGTCCTCGACCGTTTCGATCAGGGCGATCGCGCCGTCGGGCAGCTGGCCCATCGTGCCGATCACCTCGGGGTGGCCGGCGTGGCCGATCAAGACGATTTCGCGGCCGTCGTCGAAATGCCGCTGCGCTTCGACATGCACCTTCGAAACCAACG
This sequence comes from Hyphomonadaceae bacterium UBA2389, assembly GCA_002343395.1. Classification (GTDB taxonomy): domain Bacteria; phylum Pseudomonadota; class Alphaproteobacteria; order Caulobacterales; family Aquidulcibacteraceae; genus Vitreimonas. Next base: position 69,658 of record DDSN01000006.1, read on the forward strand.
GACAGGTGGCGTCGACATAGACCATGTCGCGTCGGCGGGCCTCCGCGGGCACGGTTTTGGGCACGCCATGGGCTGAGAAGATCACTGGGCGATCGGATGGGCAGTCGTCCAGCTCCTCGACGAACACCNNGTTGTGGACGATCTCGTGGCGCACATAGACCGGCGGCCCCCACTTCCGAATCGCCTGTTCGACGATCTGGATGGCCCGGTCCACGCCTGCGCAGAAACCGCGCGGCGCCGCCAACAGGATTGAAATCGGCTGTTTTTCGGGGGCTTCTGGGGACAAGATCGATGGGTCCTCGGGCATTCGCTGTTTCAGGCGCCTGGGTCTGTTGCGGCAAGCTCAGGCCAAAGCTATCACGGCCCGTCGCCGATTGCCTCCGGGCAGGGTGAGGCAAGCCGCCGCCGCTGCCTTTCCCAGGGGCGCCGGAGGGGTGGCGAGTGAGGGTCGAATGAAGCTCAAGACAGCGCTTGTCCTTTCCCTGAGTGTGGCCGCCGCCGCCTGCGGCACGTCGGGAGCCGGCCGAACGGTTGAACTGCCCGGGGGCGTCGCGCCTGTCGAGGAGCAGAGCGAACCAACCTGGCTCGATCGCATGATCGGAAATGATCCGCGTCCGAACGTCGGCCCGTGCCCTTTGATGGGCGTTCTGTATGACAACGCCCGCGTGGTTGATTTCTCCGACCCCAACGCCCAGCGCTACGCCAACATCGAATACACCGGCGAAATGCAAGGCGTTCGGGGGCTGTGCCGCTATGTCGGCGAGGACCCAATTACGATGAGCATCGAGGTGGATATGTCGTTCGGGCGCGGCCCAGCCGCCACAGCCGATCGACAGACCTATCGGTACTGGGTAGCTGTCGCGCGGCGCGGCCGCGCGCCGATTGAGAAGGCCTATTTCGATGTGGTTGTGCGCTGGGATCGCGGTGAACAAATCACATCGCGCACGGAGCGCATTGAGCACATCGTCATTCCGCGCGCGAACGGTGAAGTCTCGGGCGAGAACTTCGAAATTCTGGTGGGCTTCGAGCTCACGCCAGAGCAATTGCAGTTCAATCGCGATGGCCGCCGCTTCCGGATCGACGCTGGCGGCAACCCAGGCTGATGGGCCGCGGCTTGACGCCCGCGCGTTGAGCCGCCATCCCGCACAGGATGAAAGACCTCGCCAGCGCCCTAAGCGCGGCAAACGCCGCCGTGTTCGTGAAGCTCGGGCTGGATGCGCGCCATGCTGACGTGCGCCGTTCGGATCGGCCAGACCTGGCCGAGTTCCAGGGCAATGGCGCGATGGCGGCGGCGAAGGCCGCCGGCAAGAAGCCGCAAGAACTCGCATCGCAGATCGCCGCGGCGTGGGACGCCGAAGCCTTGGCGCCCAAGCCTCAAGTCGCGGGGCCGGGGTTTCTCAATTTCCGCGTCACCGAAGGCGCTCTTTCGGATCGGGCGCGCGTCATAATGGGCGATGCGCGCGCCGGCGCTGCGCTAGTGGAGCGCAAACGGCGCGTCGTTGTCGATTATGGCGGGCCGAACGTCGCGAAAGGCATGCACGTCGGCCACCTGCGCGCGTCCATCATCGGCGAGAGCGTCAAGCGCATCTATCGCTTTCGCGGCGACGAAGTCTGGGGCGACGCCCACTTCGGCGATTGGGGCTTCCAGATGGGGCTGATGATCGTCTCCATCGAAGATGAACTGGGCGGATTGGCGGACAAAAACGCGCTCGACGCCAAGCTGAAGACGATCACGCTGGACTATCTTGAAGGCGCGTATCCGCGCGCGGCGGCGAAGGCGCGCGAAGATGTTTCGTTTCGGGACCGCGCGCGCAAGGCGACGGCGGCGCTGCAGGCGGGCGCCGAGCCGCATCGCACCATCTGGAAGGCGATGCACGACGTGTCGATGGCCGCGCAGAAGCGCGACTTCGCAAGCTTAGGCGTCAATTTCGATTTGTGGCTGGGCGAAAGCGACGCCGATCCGCTGATCCCCGATATGGTCAAGGATCTCGAAGCCAAGGGTCTGCTCGAAGAGGATCAGGGCGCGCGCATAGTGCGCGTCGCGAGGCCGGGCGAAACTAAGAAGAAGAAGCTTGATGACGGCACGGTGATCGAGGTGGAAAGTCCCGACCCGTTGCTCGTGGTGTCGAGCGAGGGATCGGCGATGTACGGCACCACCGATCTCGCCACCATCGTGCAGCGCGTGCGCGATCAGAAGCCGGATTTGATCCTATACGTGGTGGATCAGCGCCAGGCCGATCACTTCGAACAGGTTTATCGCGCCGCCGCAAAGGCCGATTACATCGCGCGCGAGGCGTTGGAGCACGTCGGCTTCGGCACCATGAACGGGACCGACGGCAAGCCGTTCAAAACCCGTGCGGGCGGGGTGCTGAAGCTGAACGATCTCATCGGCCAGGCCGAGGAGAAGGCGCGCGAGCGTCTTCGCGAGGCCGAGGCGGAGGGGCGCCTGGCCAAGGATATATCGCCCGCCGAGTTCGAAGACATCGCCCACAAAGTGGCGATCGCGGCTATCAAGTTCGCCGATCTCTCCAACTTCCGTGGCACGTCTTACGTGTTCGACCTCGACCGCTTCATGAGCTTCGAGGGCAAGACCGGGCCTTACCTTTTGTATCAAGCGGTGCGGATCAAGAGCATTCTGCGCAAGGCGAAGGCCGAAAGTCTGGAACCCGGCGCGATAGAGATCGCGCACGAGGCCGAGCGCGCTTTGGCGCTTACGCTCGACGGCTTCAATCACGCGCTGGCGTTGGCCTACGACAAAAAGGCCCCGCACTTCTTGGCCGAGCACGCCTACGCGCTCGCGCGTGAATTCTCGGCGTTTTACGATCATTGCCCGATCCTGACCTCGGAAGGCGCGGTACGCGCCTCGCGCTTGGCTCTGTCCGGCGCGACCCTCAAGCAACTCACGCTGACGCTCGATCTCCTGGGGATCGAGCCGCCCGAGCGGATGTGAGCGTGTGAACACCAACGAACGCATCAGCGCGAGCCTTGATCGGATCGGCGCGATGGGCGTTGACCCAACAGCTGAGATTTATCAGCGGTTGTTCGCTTTGCATCCTAATCTGGAAGCGCTGTTCGTGCTCGACACCAACGGCGCGGCGCGCGGGAACATGCTCGCGAAGGCCTTGGAGTGCCTGCTCGACCTCACTGGCGCGCGCGCCTTCGGCGCCGCGTTTATCCTCGCCGAGGCCATCAACCATGAGGGTATTGGCGTGACGCGCGAGGCTTACATCAGCTTTTTTGAGTGCATCGCCGAGGTTGTGCGCGACGCCAGCGGAGCGGAATGGACGCAGGCCGATCAAGCCGCGTGGCGCGAAGCGCTTGAACGCGTGCGGGACCTTGTGGCGGCGGCTTAGAGCATTTGCCGACGAAGTGGACGCCGGTTCGGCGTAAGAAAATGCGACCAAACAAAAACCTAGAGCCCCGATCCGATTGAATCGGATCGGAACAGGCTCTAGTCGCGGTCGTAGCGCGCGTTGACCTCGTGCGCCTTCTCTTCCAGCCAGTCCATTGCGGCGACCGCGACGCCCGAGAAGATGAAGGTCACATGGATGATCACGTACCAGCGCAGCTGCGCTTCGGTATAGTTCGTCAGGTTCATGAAGATCTTGAGCAAATGGATGCCGCTGATCGCCACGATTGAGGCGATAAGTTTGATTTTCAGGCCCGAGAAGTCGAGCGTGCCCATCCAATCCGGCCGATCGCGATCCTTGTGGGCGGACTCGATTTTGGAGACGAAGCTCTCATAGCCGGTGAACAGGATAATGAGGACGAGGTTGCCCGCGAGCGAGAGATCCACCAGCGTCAGCACAAGCAAGATGATGTCGGTCTCGTCCATGCCGAGAACGTGCGGGACCTGCAGGTAGAGTTCGCGAAAAAAGGTGACGATCAGGATGCCGAGCGCGGCTATGAGGCCGAGATAAACCGGCGCCATCAACCAGCGGCTTGTATAGATCGTCCACTCGACGACGCGTTCCAAGAGCGGCGCGCGCCGTGTTTCCGCATCCTTGCTCACATCCGTCCCCCTTCGTGGCGGCGGGACCGTAGGAAGGTTTGGCCAGCGCGCCAAGCGGCCTCGCGCGAGGGGAGGGTTGCGCGAGGCGCCGGCCCGTCGGATGATCGGGTCGTCAAGGGGAGGGTTTCAATGTACGATCATGGGATGATAGCGCCCGTCGTGGCGCTCGCGGCTTGGTCTTTGCTCATGCTGCTTTGGCTTTACGCCACCAGAATTCCGGCGATGTCGCAGGCGAAAATCAAGCCCGGCCAAGCCAGCAAGGAGCAGATGGAAGCGCTGCCTGGCTGGGCGGCGAACCCCGCCAACAACTACAATCACCTCATGGAGCAGCCCACGATCTTCTATGCGATTTGTTTCGCGTTGCAGTTCCTGGATCAGACGCAGCCGATCAATATCGGGTTGGCGTGGGCTTACGTCGCTATCCGCATCATTCACTCGCTGGTTCAGGCGACGGTGAACATCATCATAGTCCGCTTCTTTATCTTCTCGATCGGTTCGCTGGTTTTGATGGCGCTGACCTTCCACGCCTTGATCGCGGTGGGGGCCGTGAACGTGCAGCTGCCGCACTAACGCCCGCGAGGCGATCCGTCCTCGTCCATCTCGGCGATCCAGTCGCGCATGAGCGCCGCCGCCCGACCGTCGACCAGCTGTCGTCCGATCTCCGGCATCATCACGCCAGGGTCGGTCGACGCCATGCGATGGAGCAGAATTGAGCGGTCCGGGTGACCAGGCTCGATGTCGAACGCGAAATCGGCGGNNCCCCGCCGCGACGGGCCGCTTGTAGACACCCCAGCGCGCGGGATCGCTCTGCGACCAGGACAAGTCGAGACCAGAGGTGTGCCCCGGCCCTTCGGGATTGTGGCAGTGCGCGCAGTTCACATCCAGATAGGCGCGTGCGCGCTGATCGAGCGTGCCGTCGTTGGAATCGTAGGCGTTGGGAACGCGCGGCGCATCGGCAGGAGCGTGGTCGAGTATTCCGAGCGCTTGCCAACGGCGAAGTTGGCTGATCGACATTCCCACCGGCATAACCTCGTTGGGTTCACCTTCGTCGTTTGGCTCTGAGCGCCAAATCGTATTCAAATTCCGCGCGTTCGGTCCGATCGGCGTGATGGCGCCGGCGCGGTCGTGGCAGGCGCGGCACTCGTTGCGGTTAGGCACATGCCAGTCGAGCGCCACGGCGGCGCCGTCTTCACTCGTGAAGGACACCGGGAACGTCGCGCCGGCCGGAGAATAAACCGCGTCCGTTTGCGCGTCGTTCCATACGTAGGGCAGCGTCACCCATCCGCTTTCGCGCCGGATCAGCAGGCGGGTTTCGAGCAGCCGAACCGCCTCGCCGGGGCGGCGCATGTCGGCGGCGAAGGCGAANNACCAGCTCGCCGGTGCGCTTGAGCGTAGCCTGCGTCTGTGCTTCGTTCCAGACATAAGGCAGCGCGACCCAGCCGTCTTCGCGGCGGATCAAGAGCCGGGTTTCAAGAAAACGAACGTTCTCATTCGGCGCGCGCATGTCGGCGGCGAAGGCGAAGGTCTTGATGAGCACCGTGCCCACTGGGAACGCGAACACGCGATCGGGATCGTACTGCGCCGGCGACCCGGGCGGGACGAACACGAAGCGGAACTTCAACGCGCCATCCGACCACAGCGGTGTGTTGAGATCATACGGCGTCACGCCCGAATTAGGTTCGCGCGCGCGCTCGTCTTGAAAGAAGCGGTAGGCTGAAAGCAGCTCAGGGGGGCGTTCCGCCGCGATCGCGGCTTGGTTTACCGGCGCGTGCGCGATCACCCGCGCCGGCGCCGCCGTGGAAAGCGCCGCGGCGAAAAGCAAGGTGAGAGCGAGCGGCGCGCGCATCGGCGCTAGTTTCTGATCCGAACCGGTTCTGGCTCCGTAACCGCGAGCAGCGGCGGTAGCGCTGGATCGGGCACGGCTTCCGTGAGCGGAGAGCCCGCCGCCGCCAGTCCGAGCGAAAGAAACGAGGCCTGGCCGGTCCGCGTCGAGCGATTGTCGCGCATCACGATGCGCACCGTCTCCGTACGCGGTGTTCCGCCGGCCGAGTAGAGCGTTGCGCCGTCCCACAGGACATCGGGCATCACCACTCCCATTTGCGCGAGCGCGGCGAGGTCGCCCGCGGGCGCGGCGCCTGCGTCGCCGAATCGATTGTCGCGGATGACGATGTCGCGCGCGAGCGGGTTGTAGTGAGCGTCCTGGAACGTATTGCGATAGGCGGTGATGAGAACATTCACCGTACCGTGGTTCCCGATTTCGTTCTCGAAAACATGCACGTTGCGGTTGGCCATGATCAGAACGCCGGTTCCTGTGGGAACGCTGGCGACGATATTGCCCGCCGGCGCGAAGTTGGGGGTGTTGTTGCCTCTAATGACGTTGTCAAAGACGCGGATCTCGTGTCCGCCTTGTTGGGGCAGCCCGGGCAAGTCGAACACAAGCACGCCGCCCGTGTTGCGCGTCGCGGTGTTGCCGAACACATCCGCGTTGAAGCTGTTTTCGATCTCGATGCCGGCGACGTTCAGTTCGGCCAAATTGTCGCGGATGATGATGTTGCGGGATTGGCCGACGTAAATGCCCGCGTCGGATGCGCCGCGGGCGATGGAGCGCTCGATCAGCACATTGCTGCAATTGACCGGGTAGAGCCCATAGGCGCCGTTCTCCGGATGCGGCCCGCGCGTCCATTCCGTGCGCACCCCCCTGATGGTGATCCCAGCGCAGTCGCGGATCTTGATGGCGTCGCCGCGCGCGTTCTCTACCGCGAAGTCGCGCAGTAAGACGCCGTCCGCGGTTATGAGCAGCCCCTCGGCGCCGCGACGCTGATTGGTGAAGGACAGGACAGAGCGTCCTTCGCCTTCACCGCGAATGGTCACGCGGTCGACGTCCAACGAAAGGCCGCCGCTCAATTCCAGTCTGCCGCGCGGCAGGCGCACCGTATCGCCGGGCCTGGCTTCGATGAGCGCCGTTTGCAGCGCTTGCTCGGCTCCCGCGCCTGTTCGGATGCGCCACGTGCGCGCGTCCGCGTTTCCGATCGTCAGCAGCGCGGCGAGCGCGAGTGCGGCAGTTCTCATGGCGGGTCCCCACAAAGTCTCGCGCGAACTTTCACGCCGGCACGTGGCGCTTGTAAAGCCTCGCGCCCCGTCAGCGCGCGGCCCGGAGCGCCCTGGCGGCCTCAATGACGCGCAGCGTCTCGGACCAGAGCCCCAAGTTTGCGAGTTCGTCAGGTTCGAAGAAGCGTGCATCGGCGGCGTCATCGCCGGCAATGGGCTCTCCGCCCGCCCAGATCGCCAGATAGTCGATGAGCACATAGTGCCCCCAAGGCGCCGCGTCGGGGGGTGCGTTGGCCCGCATCACGGCGTCGACAACATCGACCAGTGCGACGATGTGCGCTTCGCAACCGGTCTCCTCCCGCAGCTCACGCAGCGCGGCGTCGACAGCGCGCTCGCCCCACTCGATTCGCCCGCCCGGCAGAGACCAGCGCCCTTCGAGCGGCGCCTTGCCGCGCCTGACCAGCAGCACTGCCTCGCCTCGAAAGCACGCGACGCCAACGCTGGCGACAGGGGCGCGGGCGGTCTCGGCGGTTGCGGGATGAGGAGTTGAAATCACGGGACGCTCCAAACACGCCGACGCTCAAACGAAAATGCGCGACGCTCTCGCGCCGCGCATTTCCAGAGCAAATGCTCATTTTAAAGGGGTGGGAGCGACTATGCGCGCCGGGCCGCCTTCTTCGCACGCTTCTTAGCGGCCTTCTTGCGCGGCGCCTTCTTGGCGGCCTTCTTCGCCTTCGGCGCAGCGCGCTTCTTGGCCTTGGCCTTCTTGGCCACTTTCTTCGTCGCTGCTTTCTTCGCCTTCTTAGCCATGCCCTGGCTCCTCTTTTGTTACGGCAATGACGCCGCAGTACGTCTTCATAATGTCATGTGCAAGCAGAAACGCCACCGAAAAGATTCGGCGCGATGAATCTGCAACAGCGAGTCGCACGCACAGCGGCGTCAACGCGCGTGTGATTCGACGACGCTACGGCGTGATCAACGCGCGCGGATTCATGATGCGCTCCGGGTCGAGCGCGCGCTTCAGCGTGGCCATCAGCGCGAGCGACTCAGCATCCTTGAAGCGTCCGAGTTCCTCGCGCCGCGCGACGCCAATGCCGTGCTCGGCTGAAATCGATCCCTCGAGCGCGACCGCGATCTCATGCACCTTCGCGCTCAGCGCGGCGGCGGGAAAGACGGCGGGATCCGATCCCGCGGGCTGCATCGCCGTGTAGTGGAAGTTGCCGTCGCCCATGTGCCCGAAAGCGACGATGCGCACGCCGGGACAGAGCGTCTCCATCGCGGCGTTAGCGCCTTCAAGAAAGGCGGGCGTGCGCGACACCGGCACGCTGATGTCGTGATTGACTTGCGCGCCCTCGGTCTTGTGAGCCCCTGGGACGCGTTCGCGCAGCGCCCAAAAATCCTTTGCTTGACCTGCGTTTTCAGCGATCAGGGCGTTGAGGGCGTCGCCCACGCCAAGCGCATCTTCTAGGGCGCTTTCGACGGCCTGACGCAACCCCTTGGGGTCGGCGCCTTCGAACTCGATCAACACGAGCATGGGCGCCCCCGGCATCGGATCGCGCGCGTTGGGAATGTTTTTGACGACCAGATCGACCGACAAGCGGTTCATGACTTCGAATGCGGCGACCGCCCCCGTGGCTTCCTTCATGCGGTGGAGGAGCGCGAGCGCCCGCGTCGCGTCCGGCGCGGCCGCGAGCGCCACCTCGTGCGCGCGCGGACGAGGGAAGAGTTTGAGGCTGGCCGCCGTCACCACCCCCAAGGTGCCTTCGGCGCCGATGAACAGCTGCTTCAAGTCGTAGCCAGTATTGTCCTTGCGCAGAGCTTTCAGTCCACGGAAGACGCGCCCGTCCGGCAGCACGGCTTCGACGCCCAGCACGAGGTCGCGCATCATGCCGTATCGAAGCACATGAACGCCGCCAGCATTGGTTGAGATGAGCCCGCCGATTGTCGCGCTGCCCTCGCTGGCGAGGCTGAGCGGAAACAGCCGATTCGATTCGGCGGCGGCTTGCTGCACCGCCGAAAGCACCGCGCCTGCCTCGGCCACGAGCGAATCGTTGTCCGCGTCGACGCTGCGTATGCGGTTCATCCGTTTGAGCGAGAGCAGCACTTCGCCTTGCGGGATTTGTCCGCCGACCAGACCCGTGTTGCCGCCTTGGGTGGTGATCGGTTGGCGATGCGCGGCGCAAAGGCGCACGACAGCCGCGACCTCTTCTGTGGTCGCCGGCAAAGCCATGACCGGGGTTTGACCCGAATAACGGCCGCGCCACTCCGTGAGGTGGGGCGCAAGGGTCTCATGATCGGTGACCACCCCCTTGGGTCCCAGATGCGAGCGGAGTGCGGCGATGAGATCGGCGTGCATGCGCTACAGGTAGTGCGATCCGGCGCGCGCGTCTGCGGTGTTCTCTAATCGCGCGGCGCGGCGGCGCGCTGCAACCGATCGCGAATGGCCTCGCCCAGCCCTTGGGCGGGAATTGGCGCCACCGCGATGGCGCGCGCGCCGGATGCGTCGAGCGCGCGCAATAGGGCGTAGAGATTGGCGGCGGCTTCGAGCAGATCGCCGGTGGCTGAGAGCGTCGCGCCGCCCGCGGGCGCGGGGGCGCCGAACGCCAGGTAGGCTTCGCCAGGCTCGGGGTAGGGCGCCTCCAGGCGCAACCGCGCCCGCGGTGCGTAGTGGCTCTCTAGCATGCCGGGCGACTGGACCGTTCCGTATGTGGACGCCTGAAGCGCGCCGACGCATCGTTCCAGATCCTCGCGCGCGATGGCCCCAGGACGCAACAGCGTCGCCGCGCCATTGGCGCCGACGGCGACGATGGAGGACTCCAAGCCCAGGCGAGCGGCGCCGCCATCGAGCACCATGTCGACTCGGTCGCCAAGATCGGCGCGCACGTGCGCGGCGGTTGTCGCGCTCACATGGCCGGAACGGTTCGCGCTTGGCGCGACGACTGGGCCGCCGAACGCCTCCAACAAATCACGCGCGGTCGGGTGAGACGGCGCGCGAAGCGCGACCGTCGGCAAGCCAGCGCAGGCCAACTCCGCGATCGTGCTCGCCGCCAATCGCTGAACCACGAGCGTGAGCGGGCCAGGCCAAAAGGCCTCTGCCAGCGCGCGCGCCTTGGCGTGAAACCCGCCGTGGCGCTCGGCTTCTTCGAGGGTCAGCACATGCGCGATCAGCGGATTGAACCGCGGGCGTCCCTTGGCCTCAAAGATGCGGGCCACCGCGCGCGGGTTGGTTGCGTCCGCGCCAAGGCCGTAGACGGTTTCAGTCGGAAAAGCGACCAGGCCGCCAGCACGCAGGATCGCAGCCGCCCGCTCGATCTCAGCGCTCATTGCGCGCGCACGGCCTCGACATGCACGCGCACGATGATGTCCTCGGAGACGTATTCCGCGTCGGGGTCGGACCGCATGCCGAGATTGGCGTCTTCGCGGGATATCGTGGCGCTGCCGTCCATCACCGCGCGATCGCCGCTGATGGACAAGGTAAAGGGCAAGCGGACCTCGAAGGTCCGATCCTTGATGGTGAGCGCGCCGCGCGCTTCATACGCGCGCTCGCCGCGTTCGCGGAACGCTGCGGCGTGGAAAACCGCCGTCGGAAAGCGCGTGACGTCAAACCACTCTTCCTGAGGCAGGCTGTTGTCGTGCAGCGGCACGCCGTCCGAGGCCGAGGCTGTCTCGACTGTCACGACCGCGGTTGAGTGGTCCAGATCGTCCGCGCTGAAGGCGATGTCGGCGCGCCAGCGCGAGAAGCGGCCCTCGAACGGAACGCCGGCGTGCGTACCCGAGAACGTTATGCTGCTGGCGCCGCGATCGACCCGCCACACGGCAACCGTGACGTGGGCGCCGTTCGCGGCGGGTAGCGAGTCAGCCGTTGGCGGGGGCGCAAGCGCGTCCTCCGCAGTGGTCTCCTCACTTCCAATCGATTGTTCGGCGCCAGAGGGCGCACGTGCGGGCGGCGTTGAAAAAGCCCAAAGCGCCGCCGCGGCCGCGACGCCAATCGCGAGAAATCCCGCCAGCAGACCGAACGTTCGCGCGGGTCCCGCTGGCGCCGATGCACCGTCCGGCGCGCCTGGGACCATGCGGCCAAGCACGCCGTCCTTGTCCACGAGTTGATGTTTCAGCGCGGCGCCGATGTGCAGCGCGGTCAACACGAGCGCGCCCCAGGCCATTTTGGAATGGCCGAACTCCAGAACGCTGGCGATCGTCGCGCGGCTCGCCTCCGGCAACGCGGAGAGCCCGAACAGATGGGGCGCCTGGAACAGCCCGAAATATACGGTGGGTACCTCAAGCGGGCGCCCGTCGTCCACGGACCACGCCGTGGAAACATAGAGCCAGCCAGTCAGCGGCATGGCGATCATCAGGACATAGAATAGGCCGTGTGTGGCGCGCGCCGCCGCGCGCTCCCAGCCTTTCATTGTGTCGGGCAACGCGGGCCCGGGGTTCATGAGGCGCCATCCCACCCGCACGACGCTCAACGCCAGCACCGTCAGGCCGATCGACTTGTGCAACTGGAACGCGGCGACCGCTTGCGCCCGCGTCTCAGGCGCTTCCAATGCATCGCCCATCCACCATCCCAGGGGGATCATCGCGAGGATGGCGATGGCGATCGCCCAATGCAGGACGATCGCCACGACCGAATAGCGCTGCGCGCGCGCGCTCATGTCAGTTCACCGGTTCCGCTGGTTGGCGCGATGGCGCCGGCCCTTCGACCGGGCGGGTGAACTCCGCTTCGATCTGGATCGCGACCGCGTCGGAAACGCCGTCGCCGCCGGCGGCGGTCTCCATCAACGGCAGAACGCCAAATTGCGAACGCCGGATCTCGCCGCGCGCTGAAAATCCGATCAGGGCGGTGGGGAACCCCATCGGGTGGGTGGCATGGCTGGCGTTGTAGCTCACATCGAGCGTGATCGGCGCGGTCACGCCCTTGATCGTGATGTCGCCAGTGACCCGCGCGGTGTTCGGTCCCGTTCGCTCCACGCTGGTGGACCGGAACGTTGCGGTGGGATGACCGACGGCGTCCAGCCACTCGGAGTTCTGCAACTCCGCATCGAAGTCGCGATCGCCGGAATAGGGTGTATCCAGCGTGTCGATCGCCACAGTCGCCTCGACGCTCGATTGCGCGGGGTCTTCAGCGTTGAAGTTCAAGGTTCCGCTGACGCCATTGAAGCGCAAAACATAGCTGGACAGGCCGAAGTGCCGGGCGCTGGCCGTAACCGTCGTATGGTGCGGGTCGAGTGTGTAGGCGCCGGTCGGCGCGTTCACAGGGATCGCGGCTGGCTCCGGTTGCGGCGTTTGCGGCGCGGGTTGGGTGCAGGCGGCCAAGGCGGCGACGGCTGCGATGATTGCGGATCTCATCAGCATGGGGTGCTCCTTTGGGGGTGACCGTTTAGTCTTTGATGAACTCGGCGTCGATCAGAACTTCAACTTCTTCGCCGGTGAAAAGCGCCCATTGCGTGACGCCCCAATCCGAGCGGCGAATGATGGTGCGCGCCGAAAACGCGATGACATGCTTGCCGCGAAGTTGGATGAAGCGGCCGCCGTGAAAGCCGGCTTCGAGAATGACGGGATGAGTTTGGCCATTGAGCGTGAGATCGCCGGTGATCAGGCCTGTCGTCGGCCCCGTGAGCTGAATGGAGCGGGACGCGAACGCGATGGTCGGGCTGGCGCTGGCGCCGATGGCGTTCGCGATTTCACGATCGAAGGCGCGTTGGCCGTCACGGTTGAGCAAGCCGGTGCTTACCGAACCGGCGTCGATGGTCGCCGTGATCGTTGAGTTCGCCGGAGACTGGGGATCGAACGTGAGCGCGCCCGCCACGGTGTCAAAGCGCGCGGTGTAGAGCCCAAGTCCCCCGTGGCGTATGCGCCAAACCACGCTGGCGTGGCGTGCGTCCATTGTATAAGCGCCCGCTGGCGCCTCTGCCGGATTAAGCGACGTGCCCTCCGCTGGCGAAAGCGCGGCGGCGACGGGCGAGGCCGTCGCTGACGGCGCCGCCGCCGGCGCCTGGCCGATGCTGGCCGTTGAGGCGCACGCTGCGAGAAGCGCAGCGGCGGCGATGATGGTGAAGCGCATGCAATGTCCCCTTGACCGGGCCAAGCGGCCCAATGCCCCGGCGGCATAGCATGGCCGCCGCGCTCGTGTCGCCACTTGAACACCGTTCGCTTTGGCGCCTACCCCACGGTAGAGTGGCCCAGAGGAGTCTTACGCAATGTCCTATCGCGCGCCGATCCGCGAGATCCGCAATGCACTCGAAGCAAGCGCGGACCTGTGGTCGCTCAAGGATCGCTTTCCTGATTTGGATGAGGGTTTGCTTGAGGCGATCCTTGAGAGCGCTGGCGCTCTCGCCGCCGACACGCTCGCGCCCATCAATCGACTGGGGGATCGCGCGGGCTTGCACCTCAACGACGGCGCGGTGGCGACGCCGAACGGCTTCAAGGAAGCGTACGCCGCGTTCCGCGATGGCGGCTGGCAGGGCTTGGCGGCCGATCCTGCATATGGCGGGCAGGGTTTGCCGCGTGCTGTCGCGCTTGCCTGCATGGAGATGGTGCATGCCGCCAATATGAGTTTCGGGTTGTGCCCGATGCTGACGGCCGGCGCCGTCGAGGCGATCGATCATCACGGCGCGCCGGAGCAGAAACAACTATATCTGGGAAAGCTCGTTTCCGGCGTTTGGACCGGCACGATGAATCTCACCGAACCTCAGGCGGGCTCGGATGTCGGCGCCCTCACGACGCGTGCGACGCCGCGCGCCGATGGATCGTACGCCATCACGGGGCAGAAGATTTTCATCACCTGGGGCGAGCACGATCTCGCGCCCAACATCATTCACCTCGTGCTCGCGCGCATTGAAGGCGCCCCGGCGGGGTCGAAAGGGATTTCCTTGTTCATCGTGCCAAAATTCCATGACGGCGCGCGGAACGGCGCGCGCTGCATTGGTCTTGAAGAGAAGATGGGCATTCACGCCTCGCCGACCTGCACGATGGCTTATGAAGGCGCGACGGGTTGGCTTTTGGGCGAGGAGAACAAGGGGCTCGCCGCCATGTTCACGATGATGAACGCGGCAAGGCTCAATGTCGGGCTGCAAGGCGTGGCGGTCGCGGAGGCTGCGTATCAAAAGGCGCTGAGCTACGCGAAGGAGCGTCGGCAAGGGGGCGGCCTCATCATCGAGCACGCCGATGTGCGGCGGATGTTGTTGACGATGAAGGCGAAGATACAAGCCGGGCGGGCCCTATGCTACGCCACGGCCGTCGCCGCCGATCGCGGCGACGCCGCCAGAGAGGACCTGCTGACGCCGATCGCCAAAGCCTGGTGTACCGATCTCGGCGTCGAAGTGGCGAGCCTCGGCGTACAGGTGCATGGCGGCATGGGGTACATCGAGGAAGGCGGCGCGGCGCAGTATTACCGCGATGCGCGGATCGCGCCTATCTATGAAGGCACCAACGGAATACAGGCGATTGATCTCTACGGCCGAAAACTCTTGCGTGATCGCGGCGAGGCGATGACGGTGCAGATCGCGGAGTGCCGGGCGGCCGCCGACGCGGCGGGCGATGCCAACGTGCGTGCGCGGTTGCTCGATGCGGCGTCGACGCTTGAAGCCGCGACCGCGTTCATGCTGAGCGCCCCGCGCGAGGACGCCTTGGCCGGCGCGAGCGCGTATCTCTCCCTCGCCGGCGATGTCATTGGCGCAGCGTTGTTGGCTCGGGGCGCGGCGCGGTCGGGCGACCGCGAACTCGCCGCGCTTCTGCGTTTCTTCGCCGATTCCGTGCTCCCGCACGCGTCCGCGCGCGCCGCCGAGGCGAGAGCGGGCGCGGCATGTTTAAGGGACGCGGCTTTGGGTGATTTCGCTGGTTAAGCCGATCTAGTTTGTTTGGCCCGAATGCGCGCTTCGCTACTCTGGCGCCGGGAGAAGCTTGATGTCCATGGATGGTGTCGAAGAAGAAGCGGCTGAAAGACCACGGGCGCAGCTGGTTTACCCGCTGGGCGAGCCGCCGCCAGCAGGTGTCGCGCGCGAGATAGCGCCGGGCGTGTTCTGGGTGCGCATGCCTTTGCCGTTCGCGCTGAAATGGATCAACCTTTGGCTGATCGATGATGGCGACGGCTGGACCATCATCGACACCGGCGTGGCTCTTGAGGAATCGCGCGAGCATTGGCGCGCGATTTTTGCTCAGACGCTCAACGGCAAACCGGTCACGCGCGTGATCTGCACGCATATGCATCCCGACCACATGGGGTTGGCGGGTTGGATATGCCGCAAGTTCGACGCGCGCCTTTGGATGAGCCGTCTTGAATATGTCACGGGACGCATGCTTGTCGCCGACACGGGCCGCGAGGCGCCCGAAGAGGGCGTGCGCTTCTATCGCGCCGCGGGGTGGGACGAGGATATGCTGGATTCCTACCGTGTCCGCTTTGGCGGGTTCGGCAAGGCGGTGTCGCGCATTCCGGACTCCTATCGCCGGATGGAAGATGGCGAAGAGATCGTGATGGGCGGCAAGTCTTGGCGCATCGTGACCGGCAACGGCCATTCGCCGGAGCACGTGTGCCTCCTGCAGGAAGACTTGAAGCTCTTCATCTCGGGCGACCAAGTGTTGCCGCGTATTTCGTCAAATGTATCGCTGTTTCCGACGGAGCCTGACGCCGATCCGCTAAGGGACTGGATCGAGTCGTGTCACAAACTTCGCGCGACGATCCCGGCCGACGTCTTGACGTTGCCTTCCCACAACGAACCGTTCAATGGGGTGCAGGCGCGCCTCGCCGGGCTCATTGAGGGGCATGAGCGCACGCTTGCGCGGCTGCTGCAGCGGCTGAAGGAGAGACCGCATCGATCGGTTGACCTTTTCGGCGCCATGTTCGCCCGTAAGATCGGGGGCGACCTTATGGGCATGGCGACCGGAGAGACCTTGGCGCACTTGAACTGTTTGATTGGGCGCGGACTGGCGCGGCGAACGATGAACAGCGATGGAGTTGCGTACTATGACGCAGTCTGATGCGAAAAATCCCGAGCATCGCTCGAACAACGCCATGCTTTGCTTTTGTTTGGGCGTGGGGCTGATTTTTCTGGCGCAGTTTTTGGGAATGGGTGCGGTGCTGGGAGCGGCGGCGAGCGGCAATGATCCGGCCATCGCCGCGGGCAGCGTGTTTGCGGTGATCGGCGTCGTGCTGATGGGCTTGGGTGGTTTCGTCCTCGCCGCCATCGGGGGCGTTTGGATGCTGCTGCGCGTGATCGCGGACCAGCGCGGCGATGACGAAAAGCGCTACAGGAACGTGGACCGCTAGGCAGAATACGAGCAGTAACCGTGCGGCGGAAACAGCCGCGTTGTGGGAGTTTGCGTATGATCCTTTCAACCACCTTCGACGTCACGGGACGCACGATCGCTCAGCATCTAGGGCTTGTGCGCGGCAACGTGGTGCGTTCGCGGTTTATCGGCCGCGACATCGTGGCTGGCTTGCGCATGATCGTGGGCGGCGAGATCCACGAATACACCAAACTCTTGGCCGAAAGCCGCGAGCAAGCGCTCGATCGCATGATCCAACATGCGCAATCGCTCAATGCGGACGCGGTGCTCGGCGTGCGGTTCGAAACGACGGACGCCGGCGCCGGACAGGCGACCGAGGTGCTCGCTTACGGGACGGCGGTGAAGCTCGGCTGACGCATCGCATGCGTCAGCCGCCAGGCCGCGAGGGCTACAATCCCAGCGGACACATCGAGGCCAAGCCCGAACGCGACTAGAAAAATCGCGTGGTGTGCGGCCATGTGCGCCGCCGGCGCGGGCGCGAGATCGCCAAGGCGCCATTCCGCGCAGCGGCGCAAGGCCCAATCAAAGATCGCGAGCGCTGCTATGCTGCCCGCCGCGGCGGGAACCCAGAGCGGAACGTGGGGCAGGTCGAGCGGCAGGCCGGCCACCATGTGCGGCGCTGTGTAGGCGACAAGCGACAAGCCAAACAACGGCGTCGTCCACGCGTGCGCCAAGGCATGCCATGTCGTTTGCGCGGGGTGGCCCGCGACGTGCGCCAGCCGCGCCGCTTCGCCGATGCTCCAACGTGTATCGGCGACCAACCGCCAGGCAAAGATGACGCCTATCGCCCCAGCCAACCCGACGAACGCTCCAACGATCGCGGCGGCGAGCAATGGCCCGAGGAGCGAGGCGACGTTGAGGCGCGCGAGATCGGATTTGAAGAGCGCCAGGGCCGCGAGAACGGCTAAGCCAAGTACGGCGAATGTCGGCGCCAGCATCGCGACGCAGCCCAACGAAAGCGCGATCGCCAATGTCGCGAAGATCTTGCGATGCGCCTTTGGCGACGCAACGGTTTCGACAGGCGCAAGAAGAACAGCAAGACGTTGGCTCATGCCCTATGACATGCGCCAACGTCGTGAATTGTGCGTAAATGCGAGGCTAACCAAGCATTTACGTTAATAGGAGCTTACTGGCGGTGACGTGGGCGCTGGCGGCGGTCCGTCTCTTCCGCTGGTTGTTGCTGCTGTTGTTGCGCTTGCGCTGCTTGCGCTGCCGCTGCCGCTGCTGCGCGCGCCTCACGGTCAGCGGCTTGTTGCGCGGCCGCCGCTTGCCACGTCGCATCATTCGGGTGCGAAATCGACGCAAACAATGCATCGAAAGGCGCTGTGCTTGACCCGCCGATCGCGGCGCAGAACGCCATCAGATCGAAGCCAGGGCGGCTCTGGATCGCGCCGGAAACCTCGCCGCTTGAGGAGCGCAGTTGCGCACGCTGCACGGGCCAGAAGCCCGATGTGTCGACGGACTGCGAAATCACTTCCGCCGAATTTCCCGGAAACAGGTCGCGCACTGAATTCGCCGTCGTGACCCAAGCGGTCGCGGCGAGCGGCTCACGGGTTGTGCGGATGACGGCGTCGGGCGATGAGTTCGCCGTCACCGAGTTCGCGACGCCGACGACGTAGCAATCATGCGTCGCGTCAAACGTGAGCACGTTGGTCGCGGTTGGATGGCTCGATGGCCGCACCGTCCAGCCGTTCGGCGCTGTAAAGTTGACGCGCCCGTTGGGATCGGTCCATGGACCCGCGAACGCGGTTCCGCCCGCCGTCAGTGCAAGGCCGACAGTCGCGGCCAGCGCAAGCATGCGCATAAGTTTCCTCCAAACTCGCCCTCGAAGCGGGAATTTCTACCGGAATGTGGCGGCGTCAAGGTCTACGCCTGATGTTTTCCCCGCGACGAACTGGCTCTAATGTGGCGAAAACGAGGAGCGCGACGCATGAGCTTGGCTGGAAAAACCCTTTTCATTACCGGCGCTAGCCGCGGCATTGGGCTGGCGATCGGCCTTCGCGCCGCCCGCGACGGCGCCAATGTCGTGATCGCGGCGAAAACCGCCGAACCTCACAAGAAGCTGCCCGGCACGATCTATTCCGCAGCGGAAGAGGTCGAGCGGGCCGGCGGCAGGGCTCTGCCGCTGGTCGTGGACGTGCGCGAGCCCGATAGCGTCAAGGCGGCGGTCGAGCAGGCGGCGCAACATTTCGGCGGCATCGATATCTGCGTGAACAACGCCTCGGCCATCCAACTCACCGGCACGCTGCAAACCGATATCCGCCGCTACGACCTGATGCACCAGGTGAACGCGCGGGGAACCTTTATCGTGTCGCGCGCGTGCATTCCCCATCTCAAGCAGGCGCGGAACCCGCACGTTTTGATGCTGTCGCCGCCGCTCGACATGAGCCCGCGCTGGTTCTCGGGCCATGTCGCCTACACCATGGCGAAGTACGGCATGAGCATGTGCGTACTGGGCATGGCGGAGGAGTTCCACGACGACGGGATTGCTTTCAACGCGCTCTGGCCGCGCACCGGCATCGCTACGGCGGCGATCGAGTTCGCGCTGGCCGGCGGCGAGGGTATGAAGCACTGCCGCACGCCGGCGATCATCGCCGATGCGGCGTACGCGATCTTCAACAAGCCGTCGCGCGAATGCACCGGAAATTTCTTCATCGACGACGTGTTGCTTTACGCCGAAGGCGAGCGCGATTTCGACAAGTACCGCGTCGATCCGACAAAGGACCTGATGCCGGACTTCTTCGTCCCCGCTGATTGCGCCCTGCCGCCAGGGGTCAGCATGGGAAAGGCGGGGTGAAGGCGTGACTCTACCGGTGCCGCACTGGGCTGCCGGTCTGCGCGCCGAGGGCTGGGTGAACATCCATGAACTGATACCAGAACCGCCGCGGCTTTCAGCAGTCGACGCGTTCCTTGGCGACCCCAACGCGACAACACTGGTTCTAGGGAAAGATTCCGCGCCAGCGTCTGCGTTTGAGAAGTTGATCGCACGTGGCGTGGCGGACCCTTACCGCCATGACGAACGGCTCGCCACGAACAGAAACCTGAGCCGGATGCTAGCCACCGTTGGTGTAGATGCGCCACTTGATGGAAGCAAGGCGCTCACGTGCGGCGTGTACTACGCCAACGCCTATTGGCTCTTGCGAGGGGATGGCAAGTACAGCGGTTCGCTGAAGAACCGCGAGCAGGCGTGGCGGGAGAGCGCGCGTGTCGTGGAGTATATGCTGAACTCGTTGACGCACCTTCAGCGCATAGTCGCCATGGGGGCGGATGCGTATGACGCGATTGTTCGCTTGTTTGGCGCGAAGGGCGATTGGCGCGAAGACTTGGTGCGGCAGCGCACATTGCGGGTGGACGGGCTCAAGGTCTTCCCAATGGCGCATTTGGGTTTCTTTGGAGTAGGAAATCGGGCGCCTGGCGCAACCCGGGTTGAATGCTGGCGCGCCATTGAAGAAGATTGGCGTCGCGCATTTTTGTGATGCGCCGCCGCAGCCAACTTGTAGGGTAAGGGCTTTGACGCTTGGGGGATCAGGAAATGACGCCAGAACTCACGATGCTCGCCTGGACGCTTGTCCTCGCTTTCGTGCAAATCCTGCTGTTTGATGTCGCCCGCACGGGGCAGTACGGGTTGAAGTGGAACGTCGGCGCGCGCGACGCGCAAATGCCCGCGCTTTCGCCCGTCGCCGAGCGTCTCAAGCGGGCTCAGGACAACCTGTTCGAGACGTTGCCGTTGTTCATCGCCGCGATCCTGATCGCGCACGTGGCCGACCGGAACGGCCCGCTGACGGCGTATGGCGCGCAAATCTACCTCGCGTGCCGGGTTCTCTACGTGCCTTTGTATGCATTCGGCGTGCCGGTATTGCGCTCTCTGGTTTGGCTCGCGAGCACGGCCGGACTCGGCATGGTCGTGTGGGCGCTGCTCGGCGTCTGAGCGCGCGCTCGCGTTTATGTGATCGCTGCTCGCGGCAGCGTGATTGGGCGAATGCGCTCGCCAATGAGATGCTCTGATCCGAACTGAAGTCGGAGTGGAGCAGCATGACCCAAGGCGTACTTGCCCTCGATACAGCGGCGGTCCCGCGCGTTTCGCGCCGCGTTCTCTCGTTGAGCGCGGCGGCGGCAGTCTGCGCGATGCTTGCTTATCTCGCGATGACCCAGAATTTCGGCGTCGTCGCCGACCTGATCGACGACGGCCCGATAGTCACCGCCGAGGTCGAGCCGCCGCGCGCGCCGCCGGTGACGCCGCCAACCGTGCGCCCGCCGCCGTCGCCGCCCCAGCGCGCGACCGCGCCCGATCCAACGGCGCCCCCGACAGAAACGTCGAGCGTTGTCTCTTTCGAAGCGCAGCCGCCGGCGCAGTTCGGTCAGTCCCTGATCACCAATCCATCGTTTCTAGAACGGCCCAGCGGCCGCGACTTTGAGCGCTACTTCCCACGACGTGCTTTGACGCGCGGCGAAAGCGGGCGCGTGGTGCTCGATTGCGCTGTCGCCGCCGATGGGCGTCTCTCCTGCGCGGTGGCCTCGGAGGAGCCTCTTGGTTGGGGCTTTGGCGACGCATCGTTGCAGGCGGCGCGCCACTTCCGCGTCGCGCCCGCGACCGCGGATGGCCGGCCAACATCGGGCGGACGCCTACGCGTACCGATGGTTTGGCGCGCGCAATAGCGCTCAATAGTCTGGCGCCGGCGTACGTGTGGTTGTTCCGTCCGCGGCGACGCTCACGGTTTCGGTCGGGAGGCCGTCGGCGGCGAGCGGCGTGGCGATGACGCGTGATCCGTCAGCGAGCGCGCGCTCAAAGTCGATAGCGATATGATCAGCGTCGAGCGTGCGAGCGCCGGTTGGGGGCGGGCCGCCGACTTCGACGAAAACGGCGCACACACCCTGGGGCGCTTGCTCCGTGGCGATGATGACGCAATAGGAGGGCGCGGCGAAGGTGCGGCCTTCGCTGGTGATTCTGTAGCCTCCGCCGCCATCGAGTGCGCCTTCGGCGATGAGGCGCACGTGCGGTTGGTCTCGTGGCGAGAACGCCCAGCTTCCCCAAAGCCATAGCGCGGCGAATCCGGCGAGCGCTGCGACGCCCAAGCCAAGCACGATCCAGGCGATGTTTTTCATCCGCGCTCCCCGCTGGGAAACCCGATAGCGTGAGCGCGCGCCCCTAGCCAGTTCAAAGGCAACCGCGTAAACGCGACGGCTGCCGTGAGCGGCGTGGGAAAGCCAGTGTCCGTCATCCTCTCGATCAAAGACGTCTCCAAGACGTACGCTTCCGGCGTTCAGGCGCTTAAGCCGACAAGCCTTGACATCAATAAGGGCGAGATCTTCGCGTTGTTGGGGCCCAACGGCGCGGGCAAGACGACGTTGATCTCCATCATATGCGGGATCGTGAAGGCCTCAACCGGCGCGGTGGTCGCCGACGGCTGCGACATCGTCCGGGATTACAAGGCCGCGCGAAAGAAGATCGGCCTTGTTCCGCAAGAGCTGCACACCGACGCCTTCGAGCGCGTGATCGACACCGTGCGTTTCTCGCGCGGGCTGTTCGGCTTTCCGCCGAATGGGGCGCACATCGAGAAGGTGCTGCGCGACCTCTCGCTTTGGGAAAAGCGCGAGGCGAAAATCATGGAGCTCTCCGGCGGCATGAAACGCCGGGTGATGATCGCCAAGGCGCTGAGTCACGAGCCGATCATCTTGTTCCTGGATGAACCGACCGCGGGCGTGGATGTCGAACTGCGGCAAGACATGTGGGCGATGGTGCGCCGCCTGCGCGAGCGGGGCGTCACCATCATTTTGACGACGCACTATATCGAGGAGGCCGAGGAGATGGCCGATCGCGTCGGCGTCATCAACAAGGGCGAGCTTATCCTCGTCGAGGAAAAATCAGCGTTGATGAAGAAGCTGGGCAAGAAGCAGCTCACGCTCGAACTGCCGGCGCCGCTCGCCGTCGTTCCAGCGGGCCTGGAGGCTTACAAGCTGGAACTCGCGGGCGAGGGCCGCCAACTTGTCTACACGTTCGACGCCAACGCCGAACACGCCGGCATCGCTCAGCTCCTGCGCCGGATCGACGAGCTCGGCGTCGAGTTCAGGGACTTGCATACCGAGCAGAGCTCGCTTGAGGACATTTTCGTCAGCTTAGTGAGGCGCGCGCCATGAACTTTTACGGCGTTCACGCGATCTATCGTTTCGAGATGGCGCGCTGGTTTCGCACCATTGGCCAGAGCCTGCTGGCGCCGGTGATCTCGACATCGCTCTATTTCGTCGTGTTCGGGTCGGCGATCGGAGGGCAGATGCCGGCGATCGGCGGCGTGCCGTACGCCTGGTTCATCGTTCCCGGTCTGGTGATGCTGACGGTGTTGACGGAAAGTCTGATGAACGCCTCGTTCGGCATCTACATGCCGAAGTGGGCGGGAACGATCTATGAGTTGCACTCGGCGCCGATTTCGCCGCTGGAAGCCGTGATGGGGTACGTTGGCGCGGCCGCATCCAAGTCCATGATCATTGGCGGCGTCATTCTGGCGACGGCGCGGATATTTGTGCCGTTTGAGATCGCGCATCCGCTGCTGGCGGCGCTGATGCTGGCGTTGACCGCGCTGTCGTTTTGTCTGTTCGGCTTCATCATCGGCGTGCTCTCGACCTCATGGGAGCAGTTGCAGGTGGTGCCGCTTCTCATCGTGACGCCGCTGACGTTTCTGGGCGGCACGTTCTATTCCATCGAGATGTTGCCGGCGTTTTGGCGCAATCTGACGCTATTCAACCCGATCGTGTATCTCGTCTCCGGCTTCCGATGGAGCTTTTACGGCGTGTCGGACGTGGCGATCGGCGTGAGCTTGGCGGCGATTTGCGGCTTTCTCGCCCTGTGCTTCGCCATCGTGTACTGGATTTTCCGCACTGGCTATCGCTTGAAGGTTTGACCCATGAGCAGCGATCATATTCACGTTAGCCGCGACGCAGGCGTTCTCGAGCTTCGCTTCAACCGCCCCGAGAAGAAGAACGCGATCACGAACGCCATGTACGGCGCGCTCGCCGACGCGATCTTCGCCGCGGCGGACGACGGGGACGTCCGCGCGATCCTATTCACGGCGGCGGGCGATTTCTTCAGCGCCGGCAACGACATTTCTGATTTCGCCGCCACGGCCAGCGGCGCCATCGTCGCCGAGCCGCGCCATGTTGGGCGCTTTCTGGAAGCGTGTGTGCGCGCCGAGAAGCCGCTCGTCGCGGCGGTGCAGGGACACGCCGTCGGCATCGGCGTCACCATGCTGTTTCAGTGTGATCTGGTTTATGTGGCGGAGACGGCGCGTTTGACGACGCCGTTCATCGACCTGGGGCTCGTGCCGGAAAACGCTTCAAGCATCACCATGCCCGCGCGCATGGGACATGCGCACGCCTTCGCCATGCTCGGCCTCGGCGAGCCGTTAATGGGACGTGATGCGGTCGCGGCGGGTCTCGCCAACGCGGCGTTGCCTGAAGCCGACGTCGAAGCGCGTGCGCGCGCCGCCGCGTACGCGCTCGCGAAAAAGCCGGCCGAAGCGCTGCGCATCACCAAGGCGCTCATGCGCGACCGGCCCACGCTGATGGCGCGCATGCAGGAAGAGAGCGCGCTCTTCGCCGAGCGTCTGCAGTCCGCGGAGGCGCGGGCCGCCTTCGCCGCCTTCTTGTCGCGTCGTTAACGCGCGCGCCGCCGCTGCGGCCGCTCCCTCGCCGCGATCCAAGCCTCAACCGCGGGCATGCGCTCGTTGATCGTCTGCGCGCGCAGGCGGATTGTCGCCGCCGCGGCCGCCACCGAAGCGCGCGCGCCTTCTGGGAAGTCGCGTGCGTAGGCCTGCAATTCGCCGACCATCGCCGGGTCGGCGCTGTTTGACGCGATGCCGCTCGGGAACTCCAAGCGTTGCAACGGGTCGAGCAACGCTTCGATCGCGGCGCGGTTCGCTACCAGGAAGTCCCACGCAAGGCGCGGATGCTCTGCCGCGACCGTGCCGATAACCTGCGTGCGGATCTGGCGCGGGATGTCGTCGCCCAAGGTCAGCGCCAGCGTGCGGCGCGCGAGCGCGGCGTCCTTGTTCGAGGCCAGCCAGCGCCATTGGCGGCGTTGTTCCACGAAGTCCGTGCTCGCGCGCGCTTGCGCCAGCAGCGTCTCGTAGTCTTCCGCCGTGGCGCTGGCGGCATAAACAGCGAGCACCGCGTTACGGATATCGGCGGAGATCGGCTGGCCGGATCGCGCGATCCGCCGCGTTTCCATGATCACGGCTTCGTCGCCAAGGTCGCCGAGGGCGCCAATGAGTTGCGCCCGCAAGAGCGTGTCGTTGACGGACTCGCCCGCCTGGCGCCGCCATCCCAAGCGCTCGAAGAAGGGGCGCATGCTGCGGCGCGCGAAGTCCGCCACAACGGCGCGGCTGGGCCGTGTCTCGGCGTAGTCGGCGAGCGCGTGCCAGCTGCCCACCGTATCCGCCGCGATGATCGCGTTGGCGTCGGGACGCACGTGGCTCGCCAGGTCGAGATAGTTGGTGAACGGCGCATCGCCGGACCGCCCGAACGCCCAATAGTCAAGCAACAGGCCAAGTTGATCGTTGGCGTCGAGCTCATTGAAGCGCGCGGAGAGCGCGGCGAAGTTGGCGTCGTCATAGAGGGTGCGGAAGAACGCGGTTTGTCCGGCGTTGACGAGGTAGGGGCCGCAGCAGGGCGCGGTCGCGATCGATCCTTCCGCTTGCGCCGGCGCAACGCCGCGCACGGGCGCCGCGCCGAGGCGGCGCGCCACGACCGGGATCGCCCAATGTTCGCCGGTTCGTGACGCCTCGTCGGCTGCGAAGCGGCGCTGCGCGAGTTGGATCGCATCGCCGTCCCCCGGCGATGTTCGCACGATCGGGAAACCAGGTTGCAGGGTGAAGCTGTGCGCGACGTCGAGCACGGGTTGGCCTGACGCCGCCTGAATCGCCTCCCAGAGGTTTTCCGTGCGCGCGTTGCCGTAGGCGTGCGCATTGATGTAGGCGCGCACGCCGTTGCGGAAGTCCTCCTCGCCGACATAGGCCTCGATCATGCGGATCACCGCCTGCCCCTTCTGATACGTGATCGTATCGAAGGCGAGGTTTGCTTCTTCGATCGTATTGACGGTTTGCACGATCGGGTGGGTGCCCTCGCGCGCGTCGAGCGCCATGGCGCCTTGCGTGCCGTCGGCGAGTTCGCCAAGCCAGGGGTTCCAATCGGGGTGTACGGCTTCCGTCGCCTTCGCCGCCATCCAGGAGGCGAAGCCTTCGTTGAGCCACAGATCGTCCCACCAGTTCATGGTGACGAGATTGCCGAACCATTGGTGCGCGATCTCGTGCGCTATGATGCTGAAAACGCCTTGGCGCTCTCCTTCGCTCGAGTTTTCGTCGACCAACAAGTATTGGTCGAAGTACAGAATGGCGCCCCAATTCTCCATGGCGCCGAAGCCGCCGGCGCCGGGCACGCCGATCATGTCGAGCTTCGGCAGCGGGTAGCGCACGCCGAAATATTCGGTGAAGTAGCGAAGGGAATCCTCGCCCGCTTGCAGCGCCAATTGCGTGCGGTGGGTTTCGCCGCGGCGCACGACAACGCCAAGCTCAACGCCGTCGACGTTACGCGTCACGCGCTCGAAATCGCCGACAGCGAGAAACAGCAGGTAGCTCGGCATTGACGGCGTATCGGCGAATTGCGTGCGGGTGAGGCCATTGCGCAAGGCGGTCGCGCGCGCGACCGGCATGTTCGAGACCGCCATGTGTTCGCTTGGCGCCGTCACCGTAAGCGAGAACACGGCGCGGCGATTGGGCTGGTCCCACATCGGTGCGAAGCGGCGCGCATCGCCCGGTTCGAATTGCGTCGCCAAGGCGCGCCGCTCCTGGCCGCCGGCGTTGTACGACACGCGGAAGAGGCCGTACGCGTCGTCTTGTATCGCGCCGTTGTAAACGATGCGGATCGTGTGGCGCCCGGCGCGGAGCGGCCTACGCGGCGTGAGCGTGAGCGTTTGCGCTTCGGCATTGGTGGCGACGGAGGCGGCGCGCCCGTCGATGGTCGCCCGGCTGACCTCGAGATCGAGCGCATTCATGGTCACCGCCGACAAAGCTTCGCCGGTTTCTATGGCGATCGTCGCCTCGCCAGCGAAGGTCGCGGCCTCCACGTCGGGCGTGACCGCGATTTCGTAGCGCAGCGGCGTCGGCCCTGCGTCGAACCACTGGCGCTGGGCTTGCGCGGCGGGCGCGAACAAGGTGAGGGCGAGGAAAAGAACAAGCGGCCGAAACTTCATGGATGAGCCCCAAGACGATCCGGCCCTCTATCGATGGCGGCGCGGAGCGGGGCAAGCGCTCTGCGGCGGGCGCCGTTTGTCGCTCCCGCCCCGGCCTAATCCGTTGGGCGTAGGTCCGTGACCAGAGTCACAGCGAGAGGGCTAAGGCGCGGGTAGGGTCTGTTCATCGAAGCGATGGCGCTTCGACAAACAGGAGCCAGACCCATGATCCGCA
>DDSN01000006.1:96614-97191 GCA_002343395.1 Hyphomonadaceae bacterium UBA2389
CTCCGCGGCCTTTTGGCGTTTGTGGCGCGTCGCGCGCGTGAACGGCGCATGAGCGGGGGCTCTCTACGCCGTTCAGCATAGGCCGATTAGGCTACCCTCACATTCATGGAGGGCGTCATGTTCGCACACTTCTTCACTTGGCTGTTCGCACTGCCGCGGTCTTTCGTTCTTTGACGCTGGCTTGCCATCGTTCGCGTGATTGCCGCAGATGCGGCGCATGCTGGCCTACACCGATCCTTCCATGCTTCTGCACGACGGCGCTGAGGGGCATCCCGAACATTCGGGCCGCCTTCGCTCCGTTTTGCCCATTCTAGAGGCTTTCGGCCTTCCCATGCGGCCGGCTCCGATCGCGGAGCGCGCCGCTTTGTTGCGCGTGCATCGCGCCTCCTACATCGATGGACTCGAGAGCGCTTTTGAGCAGGCGCGCGCCCGCATGCTGATGCTCGACGCGGACACCTACGTGAACGCCCATTCGCGTGACGCCGCTTATCGCGCCGCGGGCGCCTGTGTCGCGGCGGTGGACGCCGTGATGAGCGGGGAAGCCGACATGGCGTTCTGCGCCGTGCGCCCGCCGGGC
>DDSN01000006.1:97216-98915 GCA_002343395.1 Hyphomonadaceae bacterium UBA2389
GACGTTCACCACGGCAACGGCACCCAGACGATCGCCGAACAAGAGCCGCGCCTGTTTTTCGCCTCCACCCACCAGTCGCCCTGCTATCCGGGAACCGGCGCGGCAGAGGAAACCGGGCTCGCAGGCAATGTGGTGAACGCGCCGCTGCCCCCAGGTGCGGGCTCGGCGGAGTGGCGCGCCGTCATGGAGCGCCGTGTGCTGCCGGCGCTGGACGCGTTCGCGCCCGAACTGATCCTGGTATCCGCCGGGTTTGACGCCCACCGCGCCGATCCGCTCGCGCAATTGGCGTTGAGCGAGGGCGATTTCGCCTGGGCGGCACAGCGGCTCCGCGCCCTCGCATTACAGCACTGCAAGGGTAAGCTTGTGTCGACTCTGGAGGGCGGCTACGACTTGCCCGCGCTCGCCGGGTCGGTTCAGGCCTATCTGGGTGGGCTTCTGCGCGACTAAGGCCCGCTCAAGGGGAGGGGCAGCCAAGCGCGCGAGGGTCAGAATGACGACGACCATGGCGCCCACCGAGACGCTGGATCGCCGTACGGCAGCGCGGATCGGATCCATCGTGATCGCGCGCCATGGGCGCCCCGACGTTGATCGTAGCGTGAGCATCGATCACCACGAGTATCGCTCGTGGTGGGCGGGCTACGACTTGGCTGGCTTGCATCCCGAGGAGCGGCCGCCCGTGGAATTGCTGAACCAGGCGGAAAAGGCCGACATCATCTACGCATCGACCCTGCAGCGCGCGATCCACACGGCGCAAATGGTGGCCGGCGGCCGGGAAATCATCACCGACCCCGTATTCATAGAGGCGCCGTTGCCGCCGCCGCCTCTGTGGGGCAAGCGCCGGCCTGGGCACTGGGGCGTGGTGGCGCGCATCGCGTGGTGGTTTGGCCGGCACGAGGCGGGCGAAAGCCGCAAGGACGCGGAAGTGCGCGCCGAAGCCGCCGTAGCAACGCTGACCTCCCAGGCCTTGAGGGGCCAAAACGTGCTGCTTTGCGCGCATGGCTGGTTCAACCGCATGATGCGCCCGGTGCTGCGCGCCCAGGGCTGGCGCGAAGTCGAAAATCGCGGTGATCAATATTGGTCGTACCGTCGCTACGAGAAGCGTTCATGAGCCGCGCCTATTCCCTAAACCGCTTAGACTCCATACCTTGCGATCCATGAGCGCTGAACGTCC
This sequence comes from Hyphomonadaceae bacterium UBA2389, assembly GCA_002343395.1. GTDB lineage: Bacteria > Pseudomonadota > Alphaproteobacteria > Caulobacterales > Aquidulcibacteraceae > Vitreimonas. The sequence continues at coordinate 98,388 of DDSN01000006.1, forward strand.
CGATCCCAGCCAGCTGAGCTTCGAAGACTCCTTGGCGGAGTTGGAGAAAATCGTCGCCCACCTGGAGCGCGGTGACGTTCCGCTCGCGGACTCGATTCGAATCTACAAGCGTGGCGCGGCCTTGAAGGCGCGTTGCGAGGGCCAGTTGAAAGACGCCCAGCTCGAAGTTGATCAAATCGTCATGGGCCCGGACGGCCCGAAGACCGAGCCGGCGAAGCTCGGCTAAGATAGGGAAAAGGAAGCGCCATGACCGACGACCCGCAAAACAATGCGCGCCTGCCGATCATCTCGTTCGAGGATTTTCTCAAGGTCGATATTCGCCTTGGCACCATCATCGACGTGAAGGTTTTTGAGGAAGCGCGCAAAGCCGCCTACCAACTCTGGATCGATTTCGGCGAGCCGCTCGGGGTGAAGAAGTCGAGCGCGCAGGTGTCGCAGAACTACGATATCGGCGAGTTGCTCGGACGCCGCGTCGCCGCGGTGGTGAACTTCGAACCGAAGCAAATCGGCAAGTTCATGAGCGAAGTG
>DDSN01000063.1:0-4366 GCA_002343395.1 Hyphomonadaceae bacterium UBA2389
CATCGCCGTCGTCGGCAAGTACACTGAGCTGAAGGACGCTTACAAATCGCTGATCGAGGCGCTGCATCATGGCGGCGTCGCCAACAACGTGAAGGTCGACATCCGCTGGGTCGAGAGCGAACTCTTCGAGGAGAAGGGCGACGGTTGGGCCGAGGATCTCCACGGCGTGCATGGCATCCTGGTGCCCGGGGGGTTCGGCGAACGCGGAACCGAAGGAAAAATCGCCTCGGTGACGTTCGCGCGCGAGCGCGCCGTGCCGTTCTTCGGGATATGCTTCGGCATGCAGATGGCGTGCATTGAGGCCGCGCGCACGCAAGCGGGCCTGAAGGGCGCGAGTTCAACTGAGTTCGGAGCGTCTAAGCATCCGATTGTCGGCCTCATGACCGAATGGCTCAAGGGCAATGAGCTTGAGAAGCGGCAGGCGAACGGCGATCTGGGCGGCACCATGCGCTTGGGCGCCTACGCCGCGCACTTGGAGCCCGACAGCCGTGTTGCGGCGATCTATGGCGAGACGCGCATCTCCGAACGCCACCGCCACCGCTATGAAGTGAACACGAAGTACCGCGAGAAACTCGAGGCTGCGGGTCTGCGCTTTTCAGGGATGAGCCCAGACGGAATTCTGCCGGAAATCGTCGAGCGCGCCGACCACCCGTGGTTTATCGGCGTCCAGTATCATCCCGAATTGAAAAGCCGCCCATTCGAGCCGCATCCGCTGTTCGCGAGCTTCATCGCGGCGGCTGTCGAGCAGAGTCGCTTGGTCTAAGAACCTCGCCTACCAATGCAAAACGACAGCGGCGCGCACCGCGTGCTGATCGAACTCGGCATAATCGAGGCAGCACGAGAACTCGTAGCTCTCCTGATCGAAAGAAGAGTACAAATATTCGGCGCGCACATTGAGATTTTCCGTCCACGCGAACTCGGCGCCGCCGCCCAGGATGTAGCCTTGGTGCGTGGTGCTGGGCGTGCCGGTCACCGGTGCATTGTGCTTGCTGCTCAGTTCGGCCCACGCCACGCCGCCGGTAACGTAGTACAGCGCATTGCCCGCGTCGTATCCGAGGCGGGCGCGAAGCGAGTACTGGCTTCCGAGCGTGACATCGCTCATCGGGCCGAACGCGCCCGTGGAAGACTCGAAAAAGGTAGCGTCGCCTTCGCCCCCGAGCGTCCAATCGCCGAGATCCCAGGTGTATCCGGCCAGCAAACCCGCTCGGAATTCGTCGAGGTCGTGACCATAAGTGCCCCAAAGATCGGGCGCATAGTCGAGGTCCGTCATCGTGACCCCGGCGTGAGCGCCGACATAAGGTCCGCTCCAATCCCCCTCCGCGAGCGCGGCGCCTGGTGAAAGCGCGGCGGCAATGGCGATCATGCTGGCGAAGTGTTTCATAGCGAGCCCCCTGAGGTTACGCCGAGCTCAGTGCATGGGTTCGCGGCGTGTTGCGCTACCCATTTGGGTAGGTCGCGTCCGAAACCGCCGTTTCCCGCGACCAGCGACCTTCGGACAAATCATGCGTCGACGTTCCGCGCGTCCCTGAATATAGCGTCATCGGGACGCCCTGCCGTCCAATGGGGAGCATGATGCTGTTTCTAAGCGTTCAGGCGGCCGCGCCCGCCTCTGATGCGAATGGGGCCATGATGGCGCTCCTCGCCATCGCCGGGGTCGCGCTCGCGTGGTTCGGCGCGCGAACGCTGATGCAGCGTATGCGCGCGGCCAGAACTGACGCCGTCGTTCATGGTGACTTCGCCGCTTTCGCCCTGGAAGCGCTGGTCAACGCCGCCAAGCTCGACGGCCGTTTCAGCGAACCGGAACGCGCCGCGATCGTCGCGGCGCTTGACGAAATCACGGGCGGCGCGTTCGACGCCGCCCAAGTCGATGTCGCGCACGGGCGGGCGTCGTTGAGCAAAGGCGCGCTCATCGACTATCTGGGCCAGAAGAGCAGCGCTCTTTCGCACGCGCAGAAGCTGCAGTTTCTCAAGGCGTTGTTGCGTGTGTTCATCGCCGACGGCGTCTTCGACGAGACCGAGCACCACGCGCTGGTTGAATACACCGCCGCCATCGGGTTCGACCGTCCCACAGCCGCCGAGCGTCTGCGCGGGCTAATGGGCGCCATGACCCGGGACCAGATCACCTAGCCGCTGAAAAACTCAGACGCGCCGGTGCATCCGGCGGCCGCCTCAAATGCATCCCACCTTCAGGACCCCGGCCGCGCCGGGGGTTAGGCCGCGCCTAGAAGAGGGGATTCGCATGAAAATCGCCGCCGTCGTCGTCTCCATTTCGACAATCCTCGCCGTCGGCGTCGCCGCGGCCGAGCCCCGTCCCCTGAGCGGGTTCACGCGGGTCCAAGCCAGCGCCGGCGTGCGCGTCGACATCGCGATCGGCGAGGCTTTCGCCGTCGATGTCGCGGGACGGGACGCCGACCGCATCGAGACGCGCGTGAGCAATGGCGTCTTGGTTATTGAACCTGTCCGTTCCTGGGGATTTCAGTGGGGCCGCCGCGACGCGCGCGTTCGCGTCTCCATGCCACGGGTGGAGGGCCTCGACGTCTCCAGCGGCGCGGTGATTTCAACGCGCGGCGTCAACGCCGATGCGCTTTCGCTGGAGGCCTCCTCTGGCGCAAGCCTCACGGTCGCCGGCGCCTGCGCCTCGTTTGACGCGGACGCGTCGAGCGGCGCTGTCATCCGCGCGGCGGAACTGCGCTGCCAGAATGGCGCCGTCGATGTGTCCTCCGGCGCGCGCGCCGACGTATTCGCAAGCAACAGCGTCAACGTCGACGCCTCGAGCGGCGGCGACGTGACTGTCCATGGCGGCGCTGGCTACGGCGACGTGGATTTGTCTTCCGGCGGCTCGCTGCGCCGCGCCGATTGATGTTCGAAAGTAAGGAGTCTCCAATGATGAGATCGATTGTCCTCGGCGTTGCCTTGGCCGGCGCCGCCCTACCAGCCGTCGCCGAAACCCGCGCGCTGACCGGTTTCGACACCGTGAATGCGAGCGGAAATTACCGGGTCGAAGTCGCCGTGGGCGAGCGCTTTTCGGTCGAGGTCACGGGCTCCGACGCCGCCCGCATTCGCACTGTCGTCGATGGCGACACGCTCAAGATTGAACCTGCGCGGCGCGCCTGGTTCGGCAATCCCCGGTATGACGCGCTCGTGCGGGTCACCGCGCCGCAGCTCGCGGGCGTCGCCGCTTCGCGCGGCATGAGCATGACGGCCGCCGGAGGCGGCGCCTGCCCCTCGTTTGACGCGGTCGCGGCCATGGGCGCGGAACTGTCCGTCACCGATCTCCAGTGTGGTGCGGTGGACGCCGTCGCCGCCATGGGCGCGGCGCTCACCTTGGCTGGGTCCTGCGAGGCCTTGGACGTCTCCGCCGCCATGGGCGCGACGGTCCGCGCGCGCAATCTTCACTGCGAGAACGCCGACCTGTCGGCGGCGATGGGCGCCGACGTCGCCGCCTACGCCACCGCCCGCTATGAAGCCTCCGCCAGCATGGGCGGCGACATCAGCGTCGCGGGCGGGGCGCAATCGGACGGGAACACCGCCGCGATGGGGGGCTCTATCAGGCAATTGAACTAGCGGGACTTGCGAGGCGGCGCCTGATCCTTTATCAGCGCCGCTTCGCCGCCCGGGGGAGGCCCCGGCCAGCGGCCCCAGGAGTATTTCGGCCATGGCCGTTCCAAAGCGAAAAACCTCGCCCTCTCGCCGTGGCATGCGCCGCGCCCATGACGCGCTCGGCAAGAACGCCTACGTCGAGGACAAGGAGTCCGGCGAACTGCGCAGGCCTCACCACATCGACCTCAAGAGCGGCCGCTACAACAAGAAGCAAATCCTGAAGCCAAAGGAAGACTGAGGCGTTCACGACCGCTTGCGTTTTTTCCGGCGCCCGGCCCAAAAAGGCCGGGCGTTTTGACGTTTAGACCGAGAGTTCTCCCATGACCGGCATCGCCGACATTATCGGCCGCGAAATCCTCGACAGCCGCGGCAATCCCACCGTGGAGGTCGACGTGATCCTCGACAACGGCGCGCTTGGACGCGCCGCCGTTCCGTCCGGGGCGTCAACTGGCGCGCATGAGGCGGTCGAGAAGCGCGACGGTGAAGCGGATCGCTACCTGGGCAAGGGCGTTCGCGACGCGGTCGAGGCGGTGCAAGGTGAAATCGCCAACGCCATTCTCGGCATGGAGGCTGAAGATCAACGGCGCATCGACGCCGCCTTGATCGAGCTTGACGGCACAGAGAACAAGGCGCGCCTGGGCGCCAACGCCATCCTGGGCGTCTCCATGGCGGTCGCCCACGCCGCCGCCGCCGAGAAAGGCGTGCCGCTGTACAAGTATCTGAATCCCACCGGCCCGTATCATCTGCCGGTGCCGATGATGAACAT
>DDSN01000063.1:4398-4847 GCA_002343395.1 Hyphomonadaceae bacterium UBA2389
GATCATGCCGGTCGGCGCGCCCAGTTTCCGCGAGGCGCTGCGCTGGGGCGCGGAAGTATTCCACGCCCTGAAGGCGGTGCTGAAGGGTCAGGGCATGAACACGGCGGTCGGCGACGAAGGCGGCTTCGCGCCCAATCTGCCCTCCAACGAAGCGGCCCTGGACGTGGTCATGGAAGCCATCGGCAAGGCGGGCTATACCGCCGGCAAGGACATCTACATCGCCCTGGACTGCGCCAGCTCCGAGTTCTACAAGGGCGGCAAGTACGTGCTGGAAGCCGAAGGCAAGTCCTTCACCTCCGCCGAATTCGCCGCCAAGCTGGCCGACTGGGCCAGTCGTTATCCCATCGTCTCCATCGAAGACGGCATGGATGAGTCGGACTGGGACGGCTGGGCGGAACTGACCCGCCTGCTGGGCAAGAAGATCCAGTTGGTCGGCGACGACCTGTTCG
>DDSN01000019.1 GCA_002343395.1 Hyphomonadaceae bacterium UBA2389
GTTCAACTCGATCTCGATCAGCGGTTATCACATGCAGGAAGCCGGCGCGACCGCCGACCTTGAACTCGGCTACACGCTCGCTGACGGGGTGGAATACGTGCGCGCCGGCGTCGCGGCGGGCTTGGACGTCGACGCCTTCGCGCCTCGTCTTTCCTTCTTCTGGGCGATCGGCATGAACCCGTTCATGGAGATCGCCAAACTGCGCGCCGCGCGCCTTCTCTGGACGAAACTGATGCGCGCCTTCAACCCAAAGAACGACAAGTCGCTCGCACTACGCACGCACTGCCAGACCTCCGGCTGGAGCCTCACAGCACAAGATGTCTACAACAACGCCGTGCGCACCTGCGTCGAGGCCATGGCGGCGGCCTATGGCGGCACGCAATCGCTGCACACCAATTCGCTNNTCCGCCCGCATCGCCCGCAACACGCAAATCCTGCTGCAGAGTGAAGCCGGCGTCACGCGCCCGGCCGATCCCTGGGGCGGTTCATACTATGTCGAGCGCCTGACCGCCGATCTCGCGGCGAAGGCGTGGGCGCATATCGAGGAAGTCGAGAAACTCGGCGGCATGGCGCAGGCGATCGACCAGGGTTTGCCCAAAGCGCGCATCGAGGAAGCCGCCGCGCGCACGCAAGCGCGCATCGACACCGGCCATCAAACCATCGTCGGCGTGAACAAGTTCAAGCTCGACGAGGCCGAGGACATTCCGGTGCTGAAAGTCGACAACGCCAAGGTGCGCGCCATGCAGCTGGAGAAGTTGACGCGCTTGAAGACAGAGCGAAACCAGGCGGATGTGGACGCGGCGTTGGCCGCATTGGAGAATGGCGCGCGAGGGAGTGGAAACCTGCTTGAACTCGCCATCAATGCGGCGCGCGCCAAGGCCACGGTCGGCGAAATGTCGGACGCCTTGGAGCGCGCGTTCAAGCGCCACCAACCGCCAATCCGCCTCGTCACCGGCGTATTCGCCAAGGAGGCGGGTTCGGATGTCGCGGTCGAACGCGCGCGCCAAAGCGTGCAAGCGTTTGAGGAAGCGGAAGGCAAACGGCCAAAAATTCTCGTCGCGAAAATGGGGCAAGACGGCCACGACCGCGGCCAGAAAGTCGTCGCGTCGGCGTTTTCTGACTTGGGCTTCGAGGTCGAGATCGGGCCGCTGTTCGCCACACCCGAGGAAGTGGCCGATCAGGCACTTGCATCAGGTGTGCATATTGTCGGCGTCTCGTCGCTCGCGGCGGGGCATCTGACGCTGACGCCGGCCTTGCGCGCCGCGCTCGAAGCGCGCGGGCGGAGCGACATCATGATCGTGGTCGGCGGCGTCATCCCGCCGGAAGACGTGCCGACGCTGAAGGAGATGGGCGCGGCGGCGGTCTATCCCCCCGGCGGCGCGCTGGCCGACATCGCGCAACACCTGCTCGACGCGCTGAACGCGAAGCTGGGGTATAAGCAGCGGGAGCGCAATTGATATGAACCGCCGGCGCCTCGCCGGCAGAGAGTACAAACGCAGAGAGTACAAACATAGTCACGTCATTCCGGACGCGCGGAGCGCGATCCGGAATCCAGGGGCGACAGTCGCGCACTACGACCCCCTGGGTTCCGGGCTCGGCCTGCGGCCGCCCCGGAATGACGGAGTGATTGTGAGCTGAACGATATCGCCCGCAGTCGCGCCGCGACTGTTCAAAAACTATTCAGCCGCCGGATAGCCGGCGCGCAATCCTCGCGTTTTGCCGGGGAACCCCATGCCGCGCTCGGCCTGTAGCGCAATTTATCCGACCGGCTTGCGCACCGCCTCACACTGGCGCGCTTGAATTATGCGCCGCCACCGCCCATGCCATCCGCGAGCCGCCTCTCACGGCTCGCCTCTTGGCTCATGCTGACCATCGCCTGGTTCACGGCGCACGTGCTCGCCATTGTCGCGCCCGAAACCGCCAAGCGTGAGATCGCGCGCTACGCCCGTTGGGCGACGTTGCTCATCGTCGCCCAGGCTTTGGCGCGTGTGCCCACGCCGCTCACCTACCCGCGTCCGCGCCATGATCGTCGGCCGCCGCGGCGCCTCTCCGCCCGGGGAATGGCCGGCGTCTCCATTCGACGCGCACTTCGCGGTCCAACTTGGGTCGCGCGACTTGGCGCGATCCGCGCAGCCATCAAACAACCGGAGCGCATGATCGCGCGGGTCATGCGCCGCCTGCGCATACGTTTCACCAAGCTTCGCGTGTTGCCTGCTCCGCCGCGCGCGGGCGCTGCGCTTGCCTCGACGCCTTCCGCGCCAATGCGGCGCGATAGCTCCTAGAGCATGTTCCGACGAAATGGATGCCGGTTCGGCGTAAGAAAATGCGACCAAAAAAAGCCTAGAGCGAGCGCTCATCGGCTCAAGACACGCCGCCATGTTGGCGCGCTGGGCGTCGTTGCCGCTCAGCTCCCTTGGGCTGCCCGCTGCCCATCGCGAAAGTTCCCATGATCATGGTCGGCGGCGTCATCCACCTGAGTTCTCTGGACAAATCCAGCCACGCCGAAGGCGCAAGCAGAATGCCGTCGAGTCCGCATTTCGCCGGGACCAGTCATTCGTTGCGGCGCACAACTTCTGACCAGAAGGGAATTTCCTTTGCGGTGATCGCGGGAAGTCCGGTCCAATCTCCAAACTGACGTGCTTCTCGGGTGAGCCAGTCACTCAAGTTCGAGCCATAGTAGATCACATCGGATTGTTGGACCGAGAACACGGGGTTTCCGCGTTCCATCGGGCTTTCGGGCAGATATCGGTTTGCATTGAGCGGAATGAGCTTCGGCGCTTCTGCAAAGACCTCCATGAGCCTTGCCGCCTGTGCTGCGTCAGATTGAGGTTTTTCGCCCCACTCGGGCCACCAAAGATCGTTCTTGCGAACATCAAACAAGAATCCCTCATAGGGCCGGTCCAGCTTGCGTTGAATTTCCACGTCCGTCGCGGTGAGCCAATCGAATCCACGCGAACCGAGTATCGGCCTTTGCTTCCGCATCAGTTCGACGAGATCGGGAGGGAAGCGCAGCTTCCACTTGCTCTGAATTTCGTGGAGTTCTGCCTGACTGTATCCCAACACACCCACTCCCAGGTCGCCTCGCAGCTGCGATCCTAGCACACGGAGGAGAGTCCGCTTCGGGCCAAGAACCGAATTTAAACTCCGTCATCCCGGAAACGCCGAAGGCGTTATCCGGGACCCAGGGGCCAACGCGCTGCTTTATGATCGCTGGGTCCCGGGTCTCGCTCCGCTCGCCCCGGGTCACGGTCTGCGCTCGGGTGAAGAATGCGACGAGCCAGGAACGGGCTGGCGAATCGAACGACGATTGAATCTAAACTGCAGCACGAAAGTTCCCTCTTTGTTCTTGACGCCCTTCCCCACTCCGCTCCATTCTCCCCGCTGAGGGAGCACAACACATGATCGGTTACGTCACCATCGGCTCGAACGACATCGACGCCAGCTGCAAATTCTATGACGCGGCGCTTAGCCCCCTCGGCTACGCGCGCACATTCTGCGAAGGCGGCTGGGCGGGCTATGGTCCCGGCGGCAAGAAAGAAGGCCTCGAAATCTACATCGCCGCCGCCACCGCAAACGGCGAGCCCGCGACCTACGGCAACGGCTCGATGCTGGCGTTCAAGGCGCCGTCGCGCGCCGCGGTGGAAGCGTTTCACGCAGCCGCGCTCGCCAATGGCGGCAAGGACGAAGGCGGCCCCGGCGTGCGCGGCGAGTACGACCCGCCCTATTACGGCGCTTACGTCCGCGACCCCACCGGCAACAAGTTCGTCGCCTACTTCAAGGGTTGATTCAGGGGCTGAACCGCGTACTCCGCGCTTGCGCCGAGGCCGCAACGCCGATTGAGTGGGCGCCATGGGACAATCGCCTGTGATGAGCGCGCGCGCAGTGGCCGCAAACCCCGTCGCATGGCTTGCGGCGATCTCAGCGGCGCTCGCGCTCGCCTACGGAGTCGGCGGCCAAATGTTGCGGGACGCCGGCGTTCCGCTCGATGTGGTCGGCTTATTCAAAGCCTCATCGATCGTGATGCTGGCGGCCATCGCCGCCGTCGGGCGAGCGCCGCGCCTCATCGTTTGGGCGCTCGTGTTCGGGGCTGCTGGCGATTTTCTGCTCGCACGCGGTCAACTCCCGCACGGCGCGCTTGCGTTCGCGCTCGGCCATGTATGCTACATTCGCGCTTTCTTGCGGACCGGCGTCGGCGTGCGCGGCGTGCTGACGCGAGCGGTCCCAGCAATAGGCGCGATCGTCCTTGTCGCCGCCGCGATCGTAAGCACGCTCGTCCTGGTCCCACGCGCATCGCCATTGTTCGCGCCGCTTTGCGTTTACACCGCCGTGCTCACGCTGATGACGCTGTCCTCACTGACGCTGCGAGCGACGCATTGGCCCAGCATTCTTGGCGCGGTGTTGTTTTTCGTTTCGGACGGCTTCGTCGCCGCGAACCAGTTTCACGCGCCGGCGGATGCGAACGCCGCCTTATGGATGGGGTTTGTCGGTTGGATGATTTATTGGGCGGGGCAGGCAGGGTTGTGCCTAGGCATGATTCACCGGCCCGCCCGACCGCCGCAAGGATGATCCGCGAAATGCAAGACCAGCATCTCGATTCCCTGGAGTTTCGGCATGTTCCCGACCCCTGCCAGCAGGTCGTGCGGGGCTGGTTCGAAGGCCGCGTGGCGGCGATTGCGCTGGACGGCACGCGCTCCATACATCTGCCGCATCCTGATGGCGGCGGTCGCGTGCTGAAAGTGAAAGGCGCGGGCTATGCCGGCGGACCCGTGCAGTTTGGGGTCAATCACAACACCGGGCCGAAGCAGCCGGTCTTCGACTACGAAGGCCGCATGATGGACGATGTCGCGTCCGGTTGGGACGGCGCGTTCGAAGGCGGCGCTTCATTCCAGCAGGCGGTCACTGAATATCGCGTTGCTTTGCGGTTGACCGAACTCGGTTATTCGATCGTTCCTTGCCTGGGCTACGGGCGCATCGCCAAGGGCGGTCACACATCATGGTTTTCCGTGTTCGATCACGAAGCGGGCCTCCGTACCGACGCCGCGATGATGTACCCCGGGATGCCCATCGAGGAATGGAAACATCTCAACACCACCATCGGCGATTTGATGTTTGAACTGGCGGTGCGGCACGACCTCATCGGCCATTGCTGGTATCAAGCGACCAGCGACGGTCGCTACCTCATCCGCGACCTGCATCCCTTTCGAACCGCCGATCCGCTGACAATGTCGCAGATCTCATGGGTCATGCAGCTCTTCTATTCCATGCACATTCGCGGCAACGCGCCGCGGCTGCTTGGCCTGAAACGCAACGATCCCCTGGAGCCGCGCGATCTGCACGTATGGCAATATCGTGCGTTCTGCCCCGACGTTACCTTGGAGGATCACGACGAACTGCGGCAGGAGCTTGTTGCACCGTACATGCTCGCGCCGCCGCGCGAGTTTCGCGTTGAGCCGCTCGTGGCGCTGCTTCGGCGCAACCGCATTACAAACGCCCTGATGGAGGCTTGCCCCGCGAAATTCGCGCGGTTCTAAGCGTCCTCGCTTTCGTGGACGCGGCGCGCGGCGACGCCGTGGCGGGCGAGTTCGATCGCTTGCTCCACCCACTCCTCCTCATCGACGCGTCCGCCCAGACGAAGGTACTGCTCAACCCACGCGACGTTTTCCGGCGTCCAAGCCGCGATCTGATCGAAGTGGAAGACGCCGAGCGAGTAAAGGGTCGTTTGCTGCAACGAACTCACGCCTTCGATGAGCGTGAAGTCATCGGGCGCGCCGTTTCGCGCCGCCGCCAGAACGGGAGGCTTCGCACGTTTCGCGGCGATGGCTGGCGCCGGCGGTTCGGCTTCGACCACACGCGCTGGACGTTGCTCCAACACTGGCGCCGGGGCCTGTTCGAGATGCCGCACCCGCGCTTCCAGGTAGCGTGTACGCCATTTCCAGCGCTCCGCCTCGACGGGATCAATGGTTGGCTCTGGCGCGCCGGCGCTCTCGCTCCGCAAGTGCGCAACCCGCCGCTCCAGATAGAGCATGCGCCACCGCAGGAGCGCATCAACGTCGGAATCCGAAGCAAACGCCTCCACCTCCATTGGAGGGAGCGCGCTCGCCGCCGCACGCAACTCAGACTCCAAGAACCGCGCCCGCGCCTGGGCCTCGCGCGCCCGCCACTCCGGAAGCGGCGATGCATCATGCGTCGCCGGCCGCTCATTGCCCTCAAGGTAGCGAACGCGTTGTTCGAAGTAGCGCAACCGCCACGATTGCAGCACGCTCTCGTCGTCCGCGGGTGGGGGCGCTGCTACAATGACCTCTCGCGCCCGTTCACTCTCATGATCTCGAACGGCCGCGCGCAGGCGCAGCAGCTCTTCCTGATCCGGCGCGGGTAAAGGCGTCCGTTCCGCCTCCGCGGCGCGAGCAATGGCGTCATCAGCCCGCATGCGCGCCGTCTCTAGAAGACGTGAAAGTTCGTTGATGCGACCGTCCCGCACTTCGATCAAACGGCGCATGGAATCCACTTCGCGTTCGGTCGCGGCGGCGTCCCACCCTTCGCCGCTCGCGAAGCGCATGATGTCTCGGACGAGATTCTCGCGTTCGCGCTGCGCCGCGCGAAATCCCGCCGCCGCGCGCGCCGAAGCCCACGCCCAGCCGGCCAGGCCAGCGACCACAGCCGTAAGAATGAGTCCCAGCGCGAGTTTGCCGATCAAATAGATCATCGCTAGCTGCTCACATAAAATTCAATGCGCCGGTTCGCGGCTTGGCCTTCGGCGGAAGTGTTCGCAGCGCGCGGCCGATCCGGGCCATAACCGCGCGCGGTTAGTCGCGAAGGCCCCACGCCCTGACTTGCGAGATAATCGGCGACTGCATCGGCGCGCCGCTGCGAAAGCTCCATGTTGAGCGCGTGTCCGCCTTGGTTGTCCGTGTGCCCCGCGACCTCGATCATAAAGCGATCACAGCGCAGCGCGACCGAGGCCAACGCATCAAGAACTGGGCGACTGGAAGGGTCGATCGCCGCCGATCCCGTTTCAAAAACGATGACGTTGCCTTCCATGAGTCTCTCGAAGGCGGCTTCGCAAGTCTCCACGCTGGCGTTGGACAAGTCCAGGCCTTGCAGCGCCGGATCCGCGTTTTGCTGGCCCTCGACGCTCACGTCGATCCGCGCACGGAAAGGCGCCGGCGGCGAAGCGAAAGCGGCGCGCAATTCCTCGACAGCGGTTTCGGAACCTTGTCCGATGAACACGATTTGCTGGTCAACTATGCGCACCTCGCCAGAGGTCAGCTTCGCCAGCGCGCGCAAGGCGCGCCTTGCCACATCGGCAAATTCCGGAGACGGCGCGCCGCCAGCGACGTGCATGGAATCAGCGGTTTCCGCGTTCGAGAACGCGCGACGCGCGGCGTCGGCAATTGCTCCTTGCGCCGCACTGCTCGGCGCGGCGCCGCTGAGCGTGACGCGCTGCGACTGATAGCGTGCAGACCAACTAAAGGGGCGCTCCAAATCCCCCACCGACAAATCGGAAACGTCTACATGGGTGACGCCGCCGGCCCATGCGCCGCCTGGCCCCGAAGACGTGAGGACAGCGCGGCGCGCCGCGGCGATCGCTTCCTCGCTCTCAAGCACGCCGCTCAAACGCAGCCGCTGACCATCCGCCTCCACCACGACGCCGGACTGGCCAGACGCGAGGAGCGCGACCATCGCGCGTTCGCGCAAAACCTGCGGCAGCCGCCAGAGCGATCCCTCGTGAGGACCAAGCATGCTGACCAGCGCCACGAGCGCCGCCAGCGTCAAAAACACGGCAACACGAGAAAAGCGGCTGTCGTCCTCTTCGCTCGGCGGCGTCATGGCATTCGCGCCCTGCGCACCTGCGCTTCCGTCAGCGCCTGGCGAAGGTGGTCGAGCGTGGCGGCTTCGGCCCGTCGACGTTCGCCGGCCAGCGCCTCGTAAGCGCGAGCGCCCAGCGCGAAACCAATGAGGCCGGCCGCCAAGAACAAAATCACCTGAGACAAGATTAGGCCGAGCATTTTTCCCGCAATCCGCGCAACGGCCCCCAACGCCTTAACGCCCTTCTAATGCCGGGCGATCTAGGCGAAAACCGGAAAACCCCGCCGGGCGAGCCCAAGAGCAGATATGGTTCACGTCATCACCAGTGCGGCTAACCCCCTGATCAAGCGGATGAAGAGCCTGCACACAAAAAAGGGGCGCTCAGAAACCGGGCTGTTTCTTGCCGAGGGCGCGCGCCTCGCGCTTGAAGCGGCGGAACTTAATTTTTGGCCGGAGACCTTGCTGTATGCGCCGGCGGCGCTTGCGCGCCCCCAGATGCGATCGCTTCTCGAACAGACCGCCGCGCGGGGCGTGAGGACGGTGGAAACAAGCGAGTCGATCCTCGCCCAGGTTTCCAAGCGCGATAACCCGCAGACGGTCATCGGCGCCTATCGCCAGCTGATAACGCCGCTTGAGAATGTGGACGGCGACATGATCGTCGCGCTCGAAGGCGTTCGCGATCCGGGCAATTTCGGCACCATCATGCGCACGGCGGACTCCGTGGGCGCCGCAGGCGTGGTGCTGGTGGGAGAGACCTGCGACCCGTTTTCCGTCGAAGCAGTCCGCGCGACGATGGGATCGATTTTCGCCGTGAAGATTGCGCGCGCCTCGTTCGAACAGCTGACGGCGTTCGCGAAGGCGCGCGTNNCGCGCGGGGCCGCGCTCATCGGCGCGTCGCTCAAGGGCGCGGTTTTTGACGCCGATCAACCAGCGCCGAAGCGCGCCATCGTCTTGATGGGCAATGAGCAGTCTGGCCTCAGCGCAGCGCAGGAAAACGCCTGCGATCTGCTGGTGAAGCTGCCCATGCGCGGGCGCGCGGACAGTTTGAACTTGGGCGTGGCGACGGGCATCATGCTTTACGATCTTTGGCGGAGACGCGGA